>MGBT01000082.1 GCA_001788395.1 Candidatus Rokubacteria bacterium GWA2_70_23 | reverse complement strand
CAGGATGGACGCGCCCTCGCGCTGCTCGACCCGGTAGTCGATCGATGCGCCGATCGCGATCAGTTGCATCTCGCCCAGGCCGTTGCGGTCGAAGGTGGTGTGAGCTGGCAGGACGAGGTCGAGTGCCTCTTGATTCCACAGCTCCGTCTCGACGATTCTCCACCGGCCCTCGATCAACGAGTCACGTCTTGCCATCGCACGCTGCCGATGCTGGAGTTGCTGGTGAGATGCGTGCGCCAGTCCGACCACGACTGGTCTGGTCAGCGGGAATAGAGCAGTCTCCCCTCGCGCGCGACCGCGGACGGCAGGGACGCCCGGAGGTGCAGGCGCGCGGCGAAGGCGGTGTGGGTCCAGACGAGGATGTCACCGGACGCCGGGAGTCCCCAGAGAGCCTCGTAGGCCCGCGCGCTTCGCTGCAGGGCAGGGGGACGTCGTCGGGGACGACCACGAGCAGATCGTAATCGCTGTCCGGCCCGGCTGTGCCTCGGGCGCGGGAGCCGAAGAGAAAGATGCGCTCGGGCCGGTAGGTCGCGACGAGGCGGCGCGTGATATCGGCGAGCGGCGGGTCCTCGACCGGTACGGTGAACTGGCTTCCGGGCTGTGCGCGATCGGTCGTCACGTCGGGCTCATTCTAGCAGCCCTGGCCCGCACGGATCCGGTGCCGAAATAGTGCCACTTGCCGGTGTCATTCGGTGCCCACAGCAATCGCTCTGCCAGCTTTGCGATCGTCGGATAAGGGCGTGTCAGGGTTGCTCAATATCACTCCCGCTCGCTCCACGTCGGAACGCCCTGGCCTCACTCTCAAGGCTGAAACACGGGTTCGACTCCCGTTGGGGCCACCACATCACGACGCTGACTTCCGCGGCGCTCGTGTCTCCGGCGCCTCCCCCGGTGCCGGAATAGTGCCACTCGGCTCACGATCGAGGCGCGCTGACCGGCGCGGCCGCGCCGCCGTCGCCTTCAGGCGTAGAAGAGCTGGTCGGCGAGGGTTTTCAGCTCCGTGTTCCACAGCCGTAGGCGCGCGCCGGTGCTCCCGCCCGCGTCCGCGGTGATGAGCAGGCGCCGCGCCGTGGGATACCGCCGCTTCCCCAGCCACGTCCACCTGCGGGCCCGCGCCCGGGCCGTTGCCGTCGCAGCTCGGCGGCCAGCTTGCGGACGGCGAGGCGGATCTGGTCGAGCGGCTCGGTGTCGACGGCGACCGGCTTGCCCGACGAGGCCGCTGCGCGCTTGGGGTCCAGGCGCAGGGCCTCGCGCAGCCGTCGGAAGCGGATGTGCACGCTGCCGAGCGACAGGCTGACGGCCCCGGCGCACGACGGTCTTCTGCCCCTGCATGCGGGCGCCGCAGACCGGACAAGGCCCCATCATGTCACGCCGAGGGCACCTCGTTCCCCACGATTCTCCTCGGTGATCGTGCGCGTCCCCTGCCCGCGCCTTGGCCAGGTTAGGACTAGGCTGCCACCACGATCGCCAATGGAGGCCCACGTGCCCCGAGTCGACGAGGATGCGCAAGTGGTGGCGAAGGCGCAAGCATTCGCGTTGAGGCTTACTTGGAGCGGATCAGGCTCGGCCGCGGGCGGCATCAGTGCCCTGGCCTGCGCGCGCGCGGCGCCCACTCAAAGCGTGCTCGTAGGTTGTTGAAATGCGAGTGCGGGGTCAACCCCCGGGCTGCAGCCGCCCGACCACGATGCTCGGCGAGATGCCCTGCGTTGCCGCGATCGTCCGTACCGCTGCCGGTGACGAGATGTTCTTGTGCTGGCGGAAGGTCGTCCAGACCGCCCTCGGAATGAGATGCTCCATGGCGAAGGCGCCGGCCTCCTGTTCGGGCTCCTCCTGGTAACCATCGGTCCCCTCGTTGACCTGGTCTCGCGGGGAGCGGACCCGCCGAATCCTGCCGAGGCGGGCCATCACGGCACAGGGATACCTGCGGGCCAGGGGGATCTCCGCGTCGAGCCGCTTGCGGTCGTCTGTGAGAGGGCACCCCGAGGACGCGCTCGAGCTGGAGCGCAGTCTCAGCGGTGATCCCCATCTTCTTCGGCGCAACCGATCGACTCAGGGACTCTGCCGCCGGGGCAGTCGGGCGCTCCACACCGCCATCGTTGCGACCAGGGCGGCGGCGCCGGCGAGGGTGAAGGCCACGACGTAGCTCCCCGTCACGTCGTACAGGTGCCCGGCCAGCCACGCGCCGAGCGCGCTGCCGACGGCGCCCCCGATCTGCGTAACACCGAAGATCGAGCCGAAATGCCGGCCCTGAAACCGATCGCTGACCATCGCGGGCATGAGGGCGGCGGTGACCGAGTACCCGGCGCCGAAGAGCACGGCGTAGGCGTACGGCAGCCAGGGGGTCGGAGTCACGGCACTCGCCAGCAGGACACCGATGCTGGCGATCATGGACGCCATGCCCAGCACGTACACCGCTTCTCGGGGGAACAGATCCGAGAGCCAGCCGCCGCCCGTCTTTCCGATGATGCTCGACGCCCCGACCACACTGACCACCGACGCGGCCACCATCGGGGTGGCGTGATGATCGACGAAGAAGGCCGCCTGGTGGAGGTGCAGGGTCTGGGAGCACAGGTTGCCGAGGAAGGTGGCTCCCGCCATCACCCAGAAGGGCCGCGTGGCGATGGCGCTGGCCAGCGACATGCTGGCGGTCGGAGCGACCTGTCCCGGCGCAGTCGCGCGGTCTGCCGGACTGGCGCCCCACTCGATGAGGGCCGCGGCGGGCGCGTCCCGCACGGCCAGCCAGGTCCCCGGCAGAATCCACACCGCACACAGGCCGCTCAGCACGCGAAACGCCCACCGCCAGCCGAAGGCGTCGATCAATACCTGGCAGAGCGGCACAATGAGGAAGATGCCGAGGCCGATCCCGGCGCCGGCGATGCCCAGCGCCAGCCCGAGACGCTCGGTGAACTGGCGCTGGATGAGCACCACCGCCGGGGTCCAGCCGGCCGTGGCCACGCCGACGGCCGTGAAGCACCCAAAGGTCAGGTAGAGCTGCCACGGGGCGTTCACCAGGCTGTCGGACCACAACGCGAGGGCCAGGATGACCCCGCCGGCCGCGATGAGCCGCCGGGGCCCGAGACGGTCACACAACCAGCCGAGCAGGGGGTTCATGGCGCCGTGCACCAAGGTGAATACCGAGAAGGCTCCCGCCAGCGCCGAGCGGCTCCAGCCGAAGTCACGCAGCAGGGCCACGAGAAACACGGTGTAGGCGTACCAGGTCCCGTACGCGAGCGAGAGGGTGATCACGGTGACGGCCAGCGTCCGGTACGCCGCATGCCGTGACATGGGGGGCTGTCGCGGGCCGGGGCCACACGCGGAGGGGGCGGTCGTCATGGAGATCGTGGTGCGCCTCCCCGAGGATACCGCATCGCCCCCAAGTATCCCGGAATGGTCCCGCGGCGCAAGTGCGCGTCAGCATTCTCACGTGGCCCGCACGCGCGGAGCGTGACGTCACCTCCGGACGTCAACGGGGTTGACGGTCCACAGCGCTCGAGGCGACAGAGGTTGTGCCACGGCTGAGCCCAACCGGGCTCACTGCGGCGCAGGGGTGATCGGGCTGCCGAGAGGCAGACGGCCGACGCTGTGCGGGAGCCCGGGCCGCGCTTGACACCGCCCGGGTGCGATGCTAGCGTGACTGCCGTTGTTCAGCATTTGGAACCTCAGTTCCGCATGTAGACCGCCAGAGCGCACGGAGGCCTTCCGATGGACAGCACGAGCGCGCGGGAAGTGTACCGGGTCGTGTGGCCCCGGGGCCGGAAGACCATTGGCGTCACCGACCTGGCGCCGCGGCTCGCGGGCCTGGAGGGGAAGATCATCGGGGAGCTCTGGGACGACCTGTTCCGGGGCGACGAGATCTTCCCGATCCTCGAGGAGGAGCTGGGGCGCCGTTTCCCCGGTGTCCGCTTCGTTCGCTACGATGTCTTCGGGTCAATCCATGGCGCCGACGAGCACCGGGTCCTCGCCGAGCTGCCCGACAAGCTCAAGCGCCACGGCGTCGACGCCATCATCTCCGGGATGGCGTGCTGAGGGAGCTGCACGCCCGCCGTGGTGCGGGCGAGCGCAGCGGCGGAGAGTGCCGGGGTGCCGTCGGCCTCCCTGGTGTGCGAGGGGTTCGTCGGCCAGGCGGCGACCACCGCGGCCGGGCTCGGGATGCCGAACCTGCCGGCGGCGGCGGTGCCCGGCCACGTGGATGCGCAGAGCGCCGAGGAGCTCCGCCGGAACATCATCGCCGTGACGGTGGACGGGGTCGTCCGGAGCCTCACCGAGACCCCCGCGCGGCCGCGGACGGTCACCGAGCCTGATCCCTCCGGCATCGTCTTCGAGGGCACCTTCGACGAGGTCAACCGCTTCTTCTACGAGAACGAGTGGAGCGACGGCCTGCCCGTGGTTCCCCCCACGGGGGAGCGAGTGCAGGAGTTTCTCAGGTTCACCGATGACGCGCCGGCGGAGGAGCTCGGCGTGCTCCCGCCGGACCGGCGCAGCGCCACCGTCTGGGCCGTGGCGGTGAACGGGGTGATGGCGGGCTGCCGGCCCGAGTACATGCCCATCCTGGTCGCGCTCGTCGAGGCCATGGCGGACCCCCGCTACGGCGTCGAGCACAGCGGCAACACGCCCGGGGCGGAGACGCTCATCGTCCTCAATGGGCCGCTCATCAAGCAGCTCGGCTTCAACTACGAGCAGGGCGCCCTGCGCGACGGCTTCCAGGCCAACACGAGCATCGGGCGCTTCTGGCGGCTGTGCCTGCGCAACCTGGCGGGGTTCCTCCCGCACAAGACCGACAAGGGCACGTTCGGCAACACCTGGCGCGTCGTGCTCGCCGAGAACGAGGAGGTGCTCCGCCGCATCGGGTGGACCACCATCGCTGAGGACCAGGGGGTGGCGGCGGGGAACGCCGTGACGATCTCGCGCTATACGGGCGGTGGCGTCATCGCTTCGGTGTTCGGGAGCAGCCCCGAGCGGATCGTTCCGTACCTGGCCGACGCCTTGGTCCGGCAGATCGGCTGGGAGCTGATCTTCACCGTCGGACTCGCCACCGGCACGCAGAAGCCCCTCGTGATCCTGAGCCCCATCCTCGCCGAGACCCTGGCCAGGGGGGGCCTCTCGAAGGGCGACCTCAAGGCGCGGTTGTTTGCCGAGGCGCGCCTCCCCGCCTGGAAGTTCGAGCGCTACATCGGGGAGTGGACGAACCTGCTGCCTGGCGAGCGGTCTCTGGCCGCGCTGGCACGGGCGGGCAAGGCACCGGCGGTATTCGGCGAGTCGGAGGAGCCGAACCGCCTCGTCCCCGTGGTGTGCCAGCCCGACGACATCATGATCGGCGTCAGCGGCGACTCCCTGCGGACCAATGCTTACTGCTTCGTCCACAACGGCATGCTCGGCTACCCGACCACCAAGCCGGTCCGGCTCCCCCGCGCCTGGCCAGAGCTGCTCGGGGCGGCGCGAGCGCGGTAGCCCGGCGCGCAGCATCGTGGGGCATTGGGGGTGAAGCCTGGGATGCGGCGAAGGCCAACGGCGCCATGGCGGTGAGGACGACGGCACCGGTAGGGAGTTCCCCTGGCGGTGTCAGCCCCTACGGGGCCCACGACATGGCGGGGAACGTGTGGGAGTGGGTGAGCGACTGGCTCGCGAAGGACCCGTACCGGCGCTCTTCGGAGCGTAACCCGCGTGGTCCTGAAACCGGCGACCGTCGCGTCGTGCGTGGCGGGGCGTGGAACAGCTACCCGGTCTCCCTGCGCTCGGCGTTCCGCGACAGCAACCCGCCGGACGACCGGAGCACCTTCCTCGGGTTCCGCTGCGCGAGGGGGACTGCGTCGGCTCTTGACTCCGACACCCGGGGGATCCGTCGCCGCGAGGTGAGGGGCGTCGTGCGGACCGAGGCCGATCGGCTCAAGGATCACACCCGGCACCTCCATTTCCCCGCCTTCTATGCCGACGCCGCATGAGGCCGCGGCAGAACGTCCGCGCAAGAAGTAGAGCAGCAACGGAGGAGGAATCGACGCCCGCTTCCTTCGCTCGGGGTCGGGCGGCGGCAGACAGCCGGTGCTCGTGCGCCATCACGCGGATCCTGGCGGGTTCCTGCTACGAAGGGTTGTTGCCGGGCGGAAAGCCACCGAACGCCGCGGCTTCCGCTGAGATGCCACCCGGCGCGATACATCCGGCAGGAGGATTGACGATGCCCCGGCCGGTGATGCGCCTCGTCCTCGCTTCCGTGCTCGGGTTGCTCACGATCGGTCGTGTGGTTCCTTGCGCAGTAGCGGGCATGCAGGAGGGCCTGGCGGCATACGCAACCGGCGACTACGCCCGTGCGTTGCACGAGTTCCGGCCGTTGGCCGAAGGAGGCGACGAGATGGCACAATCGCTGCTCGCAGAGATGTACGCCAGGGGCCAGGGCGTGCCCAGGGACTATGCCGAGGCGGCGAAGTGGTGGCGCCTCGCCGCCGAACAAGGCCGCGCCACGGCCCAGGTCAACCTCGGTCAGTTGTACGACGTCGGCCTCGGTGTGCCCCGGGACCACGCCGAGGCAGTGAAGTGGTACCGCCGTGCGGCCGAACAGGGCAACTCCGGCACCCAGTACAACCTCGGCGTCAGCCACACCAAGGGCGGGGGCGTGCCCCGGGACCACGCCGAGGCGGTGAAGTGGTACCGCCGTGCCGCGGAGCAGGGCCTCCACGAAGCGCAGGTCAATCTCGGCGCGCTGTACGCCGAGGGTCGGGGTACGCCGCAGGACTACGTTCGCGCCCACATGTGGTTCAGCCTCGCGGCCGCACATCAGCAACCAGGCGAGAAACGGGATCGGGCGGTCAGGAACCGCGACCGCCTCGCGCAGAAGATGACGTCGGAACAGATCGCCGAAGCGCAACGTCTCGCGCGCGAGTGGAAGCCGAGGCGGGAGACGCCACCCCAATGACGCTTCATCTGGCCAACGACCGCGGGATCCATCGCGCGAAGGGTCTTGCCGTGGCCAGCGCTCCTCCTCGCCATAGTCCGCGCGCGCGTAGGACGGCTGCTGGCCCGGCGCCCGGCACCTCACAGCGCAGAGAGAATGCGGAGCTGTGCTGGGGAGGCTCAGGTTTCAGGAGGACAGGAGGGGCAGGTCACGTGTGGGGCCAACCGCGCGGTCCCGGGGGACCAGGGGCTCGGCAGGCTCGCGCCCCCGGACGCTTGGCGCCGGCCGGCGGGAGGATCCGAGGCCATGAGAGCGCATCGGTGTGGTGTCGGTCTGGTGTGCTTGCCCCTCCTCGTTGGCTGCGCCATGGGGGGCACCTACTCTCACTCGCTCAAGACGTCTGCAGACCTACAGCGGGACCTGGAGGACTGTAACAAGGCGGCTCGCTGGGCCATGGATCGAGGCCATATCCCTTCCGGGACCTTCGCCGACTATCTGCGATATGTAGATTGGTGCCTTCTCGGGAAACACGGGTGGCGCAAGATCGAGGGCCCCGGCAAGGGAGACGCACTGGCAATCTCCTTGATCGAGGCCGCGAAGAAAGGCGATGAGAGCGGGGTGAGCCATTGGATTGCCCAGGGTGCGGATGTGAATCGGGCCTCGCCTTGGGAGTATGAGAAGGCCAAAGGTGAGACGGCGCTATATGCAGCCGCACAGAGAGGACGCGCCTGGATTGTGAGGGTGTTGCTCTTCAAGGGGGCAAACCCGGACGTGCAAGGGGCTCCGGAAAGCGCTTCCCCTGGTTGGACCCCGTTGATGATCGCAGCCGCGGAGCGGCACGCCGAAACGGTCGCCGTCTTGCTGGCCGCTGGCGCCGGTGTGAACAAGCGAAACGGGTTGGGCCGAACCGCGCTCATGTTTGCTGCGCAGTATGGTGACGCTCAGATCGTGAAGGCCCTGCTGGACCGCGGGGCTGACGTCAACGTGGTACCAGACGACGAGACCAGCCGACCGGCCCTGCCCGCAGCCGCAATGAACGGGCATGTCGAGGTGGTCCGGCTCCTCCTCGACAAGGGCGCAGATACCTCGATCAGAGATCGAGAGGGAAGAACGGCGCTCGGGTGGGCACGGAGAGGGGGATTCACTGCCGTGTCGGACCTCGTCGAATCGAGGGGTGCCACGGAATGACGTGTGCTCAGGCGGCCGGCTACGCGTCCTCCTCGAGCGCCTCGCGGATCTTCTCGGGCGGCACGGCGATGTGCACGCCGGCCCGCTCTTCCTGCAGCACCATGGCCACACGCGAGTCGCGGTGGCCCCAGCCGCGGTTGAGCGCCTCGGTCATCTCCTCGAGCACGAGGGTGGCCAGGCGCATGGGCACCCCGAGCTCCCGCCCCAGGGCCGTCGCCAGCGCCACGTCCTTGTGGGCCAGCGCGAGCGTGAAGGACGGCGGGTCGAAGGCTTGTGGGCCAGCGCGAGCGTGAAGGACGGCGGGTCGAAGG
>MGBT01000081.1:1717-7774 GCA_001788395.1 Candidatus Rokubacteria bacterium GWA2_70_23 | reverse complement strand
CAAGGAGATCCTCTTCCGGGCCGCCGAGCGCGCGCAGGTCCTGACGACGCTGGTCGCCAACACGCCGCTCCGCACCCCGCCGTCACCGTTCATCAGGAGCGTCCGGGTGGCGCAGGGCTTCGACGTGGCCGACCACCGGATCGTGCAGCAGGTGCAGCCCGGGGACCTGGTGATCACGGCCGACATCCCCCTGGCCGCCGAGGTGATCGCGCGCGGAGCGCAAGCGCTCGACCCGCGAGGAGAGATGTACTCGGAGGACAATGTCCGCGAGCGCCTCGCCATGCGCAACCTCATGCAGGAGCTGCGCTCGACCGGTGCTCTCATCGGCGGCCCGGCGCCGCTCGGCCAGAGCGACCGGCAGCTCTTCGCCAATCACCTCGACCGCTTCGTGGCCCGGCATCGACACGCGTAGGGAGGGCTTCAGGAACCTGACTCGCGGTGGATGACCGATCCGGCCACGGACAGCGCCAGGGCTGCAGCGGCCGACAGGACGGCCAGGCTCCCCCACGCCGCCGACCAGGAGTCGCTCGCCTCGAGGATGGCGCCGAACGCGGGCGCGCCGATGAGGATACCCAGGATGATGAAGGCCATCCCGACACCCGTGAGCAGCCCGGCCCGGTGCGCACCGCCGACCTCCGCCACCAGCACGAGGTAGAGCCCCACCCAGCCCAGGGCCCCCACGCCGGCACCGACGGCGACGACGGTCGCCGCAACGGGCGAACCCGTGGGCCACCCCGCATACACCGCGAAGGCCATCGCGCTCACGGTGCCCGTCGCGGCCAGCCAGGGCGGCCGCCCCCTGGCATGCCATCGGTCGCTCGCTGCCCCGAGCCCCAGCCGTGCCAGCGCCCCCCCGGTCTGCGCCGCTGCGAGCAGGCCGCCCGCAGCCACCACCGTGAACCCCTGGCCCTGGACGGCGAAGAGCGGAAAGTAGCCGAGAAAAGCCGACTGCACCATCCCCAGCACCAGGCCCGCGCCGAAGAGAACGAGGAGTCCCGGGCGCCCCAGCCACCACCACGCGCTGGCACCGCCGGACGAGCCGCGGTCGGGCGCCCCAGCAGGGGCGGCGAAGCCGGAGAGCACGGACCAGGCGATGAGCGCCCCGAGCCCGACGGCGGCGGCGCAGAGCCCTACGGCGACCCGCCAGCCCGCGGCCCCCGCCAGCGCGGGGAGCACGAGCGCCGAGGCGATACCGCCGAGGGTGAGTCCCATTTGCTTGATGCCCATCGCGATCCCCCGCTCCCGGGGAGCGAAGAGCACCAGGATCACCCGGGCCAGCGCCGGGTTCACCAGGCTCCAGCCGATCCCGGCCACGACGAGGAAGCCGAGAAAGGCCGGGAACGATGGAGCCAGCGCGGCACCCACGAGGGGCCCGCCCGTGATCAGCAAACCGCCCACGAAGGCCGCCCGGACGCCAACCCGGTCGGCCAGATACCCGCCGGGGAGCGCGAAGACAAGCCCGCCGATGTAGGCGGCGGGGAGGAGGAGGCCGACCTCGAGGCGGCTCAGCGCGAACGCCTCGAGCAGGCGAGGCGAGAGCGGTGAGACGCCGAGCATGCCAAAGGCGCCGCCGCCGAAGGCCCCCGTGAGCAGGGACAGCAGCGTCCAGCGGCGGGCCGAGCGCTCCGTCGTAGCGGCCGCTCCTAGATCGTGATGCGTCGCGTGACCGTACGGCTGAAGGTGCAGTTCGGAACGACGGCCGAATGCTTGCCCGGTCCGCCTGCCACCATCACCAGGATGTCCTCAGGGCTCAGGACGATGGGGAGCCGCACGTCCTCGTCCTGGATCGCATTCATCCAGGCCGGCCACTCGTGAATCCCGTACATCCCCCCGAGCCGCAGCTCGCGCAGGGCCATGCGGGCGTGGTTGAAGCAGAACTCCTGCACATCGCGCCGGCTGAAACCGCTCCTGGCGATGGTGGCGGCGTGCTCGGGGCCCAGCACCAGCAGCGCCTGGCTCTGGGACATGTACCAGCCGACGTTGGAGCCGAGCGTCGTCATCACGCTACAGCAGTTGGTCAGAATCCCGGCCGCCGTGGTCGAGACATGGTCGTTGACGTTGTGGGGCCCCTCGGCGCCGAAGACGGTGACCGTGCTGTCCTCGGGGCGGAAGCCCAGGGCAACACGGAGGGGCTCCCACGGGGTGTCTGGCTCGTTCTCGGCCACGGCATAGGAGTACTTCGAGGGCTGCCCCTGGGTCGCCATGTCGCCGTGGCCCGGCCACGCCCCGCCGACGTTCAGGAGGATCATGCGGAGGGCGCGGCCGATGGTGGCGTTGGCACGATGGCCGGGGCCGAAGCATCCGGACCCCCAGTGCATCCCGATTGTGCGGGCGTAGTCACCGCCGACGATGAGGAGCGGCGCCACCGGGTGAGTGGTCGCCTGGACGCCGTAGAGGTTGAAGGCGGGATCAAGCATCGCCTCCACCGCCGCGACGATGACCGGAAAGTAGCTGGACAGGCACCCGGCCATCACCGCATTGATGGCGAGCTTCTCGATGGTGGCTGCCCTCCAGCCCGGCGGCATGTCGCCCAGGCTCTCCTGCGGATCGCGTCGGATGGCCGCCAGCATGTCCCGGACACGCGCCTCGGTGGGCGGGACCACCGGGAGACCGTCCGACCACTTGTGCTCGACGAAATACGCGTCGATCGCCTCGGGGGTGTCCGGGAGATCGACGGTCTTTGAAGCGAGCCGGACCTCGGGGCTCATGACGCCTCCTTCACCGCCCGCTCACGCGGGCCGCACGGGTTTCGGCGGGCGGACATGCGCCGCGGCCTCGAGCGCCCTGGCCGCTTGCGCCGCGCGCTCGGCGACCGTGTCGAGTGGCTCGCCGCCCAGCGGATGGTCGATCACCAGGAGCAGCAGATCTGGCACCCCTTTCGCCTCCCGCTCCGACTCGGCGAGGCCCCGGAACGCGGTGGTGGTGATCAGCGCGGCCGGAACGCCGGCCCGGATGATCTCGACGGCGTCGTGGAGACTCCACGACGTGCAGGAGCCTCAGTCTCCGGAGCCGGTGATGACGAGGTCGCAGGTGCGGGCCATCTCCGCGAGGAGCTCGGGCGTCGCTCCCACGGCGGCGTGGGCCTTCTGCCGGTGGATCACCTCCGCCACGCCGTGTTGCTCCTTGAGGGTCCTGGCCAGCAGCCCGACCAGGTGCTCAAAGTTCGTTTTCCGGTTGTCGATGAAACCGACGGTCTTGCCTTGCAGGCTCGGCAGCGGCGGCGCCGCCAGCGTCTTGACCTGGGTGTCGCCGACGGGACTCAGCACGCGAATGGTGCGCTCCATGGGGTCCTCCTCGCGGGGTGGCCGGCTGGGCCGCGCCCCGCCTCAGGTTGCCAGAAACCAGCGGACGAGGCGCTCGTACCGCGCATAGGGCAACTCGCCCACCACGCGGACGCGCCCGCGCCCGTCGCTCATCACCACCGTCGGGACGGCATCGATGCCCGCCGCACGGGCCGCTCGGTACTGCTCGACCACCTCGGCCCGGCATAGGCCCGCGGCCAGGGCCGCCCGCAGCCCGCCGGCGTCGAGGCCGAGCCCGCCAAGGACGGTGCCGATGGCCTCGGGGTCACCGATGTCCACGCCCCGCTCGAAGTAGGCCTCGAACAGGGCCACCCGGGCCGCATCGGCGCCCTCCGGAACCGTGGCCTCCACCCACAGAGCGGCCTCCAGCGCCGGGAAGCTCCAGGCCGGCAATGGGACCGCGTCCGGCCATGGCACGAAGCGCACCCCCTCGCCCAGCTCCTCGGCCCTCTGCCACGCCTCCCGCGTGTGGTCGTCCGGCACCCGCCCCGGACGCGGCTCGGGCACGATCGGGAAGGCGCGCCAGCCCAGACGGATGTCGGACGCGAACTCCTTGGCGAGCCGGCGGAGGCGGACCGCCGCCGTGTAGCAATACGGTCAGAGCAGATCGCTCCAGACTGTCACCTCAACCGGCGTGCCCATGCCCGGGCTCCTCTCTCCTCGGTTCCGGGCTCGCGGGGCGCCGGCGCCGCTCGACGACGGGCGCGAGCGTCTCGAGGGCCGCTCTGAAGTGGCGCGCCGCGACGGCTCCCGGCGCAGCGCCCGCCGTCACGGTCTCCCTGAGCGCCGTCAGCGCGGCGCGCTGGCAGAGCGCGGCGACCTCGCCGCCCACCCACCGGGGCGTGAGGTCGGCCAGCACCTCGCGATCCACGTCCGGAGCGAGCGGGAGCCCGCGCAGGTGAACGTCCAGGACGGCGAGCGCCTCCTCCCGCGACAGCGGCCCGAGCTCGATCACGTCCTCGAAGCGCCCGGCCGCGAGAAGCGCGGCATCCAGCAGATCGGGCCGGCTCGTGGCTCCGATCACGACCACCGGGCTCGCGCCGGCCAGGCCCTCGATCTCGGCCAGGAGCTGGGCCACGGCGCGGTCGCCCACCCGCGACTCGCCGGCCGCGCCCCGGGCCGCGGCGAGGGCGTCGAGCTCGTCGATGAGGACCAGCGAGGGGGCGGCCTGGCGCGCCCGGCGAAAGACGTCGCGGATCGCGCGCTCGGTGTCGCCGACCCACTTCGAGAGGAGCGCCGCCCCGCTCGTTGCGAACACGGGGAGTCCGCTCTCGGTGGCGGCGGCGCGCGCGAGGAGCGTCTTGCCGCTGCCGGCCGGGCCGATAAGCAGGATTCCCCGCGGCGGCCGCACCCCGTAGTGGCGGCAGAGCTCCGGGTGGCGGACGCGCCACTCCACGGCCTCGCGCAGGCGCGCCTTGGCCTCGCCGAGGCCGCCGACGTCCTCCCAGCGCGCCGGGGCCAGGCCCACCGCGAGGGCGCGCGTGGCTGCCGGGCGCGTCCCGTCGCAGGCCGCCAGCAGGTCCGCGTGCCGGACCTCGAGCCCCGCGGGGTCGAGGCCGGCCGCCCCGAGCGCCCCGCGGAGCACCCGCAGCGCGGCCTCGCGGCAGAGGCCCGCCAGGTCCGCGCCGACGAAGCCATGCGTCCGCTCGGCGATCGCGGCGAGATCCACGCCGGGGGCGAGCGGCGTCCGGCGGGTCAGGGCGCGGAGAATCTCGAGGCGGCCCGCGACGTCAGGCGGGCCGATGGCAACCTCGATGTCGAACCGGCCGGGGCGGCGGAGCGCCGGGTCCAGGGCGTCGGGAATATTGGTGGCGGCCACGACCACGACCCGGCTCTGCGGCCCGAGGCCGTCCATCAGCGTCATGAGCTGTGCCACCACCCGCCGCTCCACCTGCCCCTCGACGTCCTCGCGCCCGGGCGCGATGGCGTCGATCTCGTCGAAGAAGATCATGGCCGGGGCCTGGGCCCGCGCCTCGGCGAAGACCTCACGCAGGTGCGCCTCGCTCTCGCCGTAATACTTGTGGACGATCTCGGGCCCATTCACCGCGACGAGGTGGGCGCCGATCTCGCCGGCGAGCGCGCGCGCCAGGAGCGTCTTGCCGCAGCCGGGCGGGCCCCAGAGGAGCACGCCGCGCGGAGGGTCGAGCCCGAGCCGCTCGAAGAGCTCGGGGTGGCGGAGCGGGATCTCGATGACCTCGCGGAGCCGCCCGATCTCGCGCCCGAGCCCGCCGACGTCGGCGAACCGGATCGTGCGGCCGGGCGCCGGCTCCACCTCGAACGCCGTGGTCGGCTGGACGATGACAGGCCCAGGGGGCTCCGTCTCGCGCACCGTGAGGAGGGTCGCCGCACGCCCTGCGGGCGCCCACTCGAGCCGATCACCGGCGATCACCGGCTCGCCCGCAAGGTCGCGGCACACCGCCGCGCCATCGCCGTGCCCGAGGGCGCCATCGAGGCTCACGCGGAGGCGCACGGCGTCGGCGGCCTCCACGGGCGCGAGCCGCACGCGGTCCCCGGGAGCCACCGCCGCGTTCCGGCGGGCGCCGCGGGAGAGCCGGACCGTCCCCTCGCCGCGGTCGTGGACCGCGGTGCGGAGCAGGCGCGCGGCCGTCGTGCGGCGGCCGTGGACCAGGACCACCCGGCCCATGGGCACCCCCAGCCGGGCCAGATCGGCAGGCCCCAGCGCCACCGCGGCGCCGCCCCGAGCTTCGGGCTCCTCCGGGCCCACCACCGTGACCAGCCCTGCCAGCCCACTCTC
>MGBT01000081.1:524-1697 GCA_001788395.1 Candidatus Rokubacteria bacterium GWA2_70_23 | reverse complement strand
CAACACCGCTCCCTCAGCCGATCCAGTAGGACGGCAGCCAGATCGCCAGCGGCGGGAACAGGACGAGGACCACGCCCACGCCCAGCATGATCACGAGGAACGGCAGGCTCCCCCAGACGACCTCGGACAGCGCCGCCCCCGTGACACCCTGGATGACGAAGAGGTTGAGGCCCACGGGTGGGCTCATTAGCCCCGCCTGGAGCAGCACCGTCATGAAGACGCCGAACCAGACCTGGTCGAAACCGGACGCGCGGATCATGGGCAGGACGAAGGGGAGCATGATGATCATGAGCGAGAAGTCCTCGAACACCGTCCCCAGGAGCAGGTAGACGACCGAGATGATGAGCAGGAGCAGGTACGGCGAGCCCAGCCCCGCTGCGAAGTTCTTCATCATCCCCGGGACGCCGTAGTAGGCGAGCGCGATCGCCATGGCCTTGGCGGAGATGATGATGAAGAAGAGCATGGCCGACGTCCGTACGGTCCCGAGGCACGCCGCCTTGAGCGCCTCCCGGGTCAGAGACCGGTACCCGATGGCGATCAGGAGCGCGGCCGCCGCGCCCACGCCGGCGGCCTCCGTCGGGGTGGCGACGCCTCCGTAGAGGCTCCCGAGGACGGCCACCATCAGCAGGAAGAACGGCCAGATCTCGAGCAGCCCCCGCAGCCGGGCCGCCAGCCCCGGCACCTGCTGCCGCTCCGCGGGGCCGCGGGGAACGAGACCCGGGTCGATGACCGCCCGGATGGCCACGTAGACCATGAAGAGCGCGCTCATCACGATGCCCGGGACAAGGCCGGCGAGGAAGAGACGCCCCACCGACTCGTCCGCGATGGCGGCGAAGACAATGAAGAAGATGCTCGGCGGGATGAGGATGCCGAGCGTGCCTCCCGCGGCGACCGACCCCAGGACGATCCGCGCCTGGTAGCCCCGGCGCCCGACCTGCTCGTGGTAGGCGACCCGCCCCATGGTGGCCGCCGAGGCCACGCTGGACCCCGAGCAGGCGGCGAAGACCGAGCAGGCGAAGAGGTTGGTCTGGACGAGCCCGCCCGGCAGCCCGCTGATGAGCCGGGAGACGCCGGAGTACAGGCGGTCGACGAGCTGGGCGCCCGAGATGATCTCCCCCATGAACACGAACAGCGGGATCGCGACCAGGACGAAGGAGGTGGTGGTGTCCCAGG
>MGBT01000081.1:0-437 GCA_001788395.1 Candidatus Rokubacteria bacterium GWA2_70_23 | reverse complement strand
AGACGCCCGCCGCCAGCAGGAGCAGCATGACCGCGATGCCGGCGATGAGGCCCGTCAGTGGCGGCATCGGCCGCTAGCGTCCCCGCAGGCGCAGCAGCAGGGCCACGCACTGGAGCGTGAGGAGCAACCCGCCGACCACCATGAAGCTTCCCGGAACCCAGAGCGGGGTCTGCAGGTACGCGAAGGACAGGATGCCCTGGGTGTAGAACTCGCTGACCTGATACATCGCGGCCAGGAGGAAGACGACCGCCCAGACGCCGGCGAGGACGATGGCGGCGCCCCGGAGCGAGGTCCGGAGCGCGCCACCGACGCTGTTGATCAACAGCTCGACCCGCACATGCCCGCCGACCCGCAGGGTGTGGGCCAGGCCCAGGAAGACGATGGCGAGCACGACATAGCCCGAGAGCTCCTCCACGAAGAGGAAGGGCGCGTTGAAG
>MGBT01000080.1 GCA_001788395.1 Candidatus Rokubacteria bacterium GWA2_70_23 | reverse complement strand
CATGGTTCAGCGTGACGTAAAGCGCGGCGTACGCGCCGACCGCGGCCAGGGCGAGGTCGTACCACGGCAGGCGACGCTGGCGCGCCGATGTCATCATCGGATAGAAGAGGAAGGCGAGCGACAGGGTAAAGGTGGCGCTCGTTCTCGCCGAGGTGGACTACTTCCTTCGAGAGAACCGACCAGCCATGCGAAAGCTTGTCGCTGAGATTTTCGACCCGGGCACACGGTACGAGTACGAGCTGCCGCTCCCATCCGACGTTGTTCGAGCGCTTGAGCTCGACGCCAGATTCAGGATGCTGAATTTGGGACTGGTCGATGGGACGGTCATCGCCGTCGCTGAGCGACGACACGTGTACCGCGTATTGACGACAGATCGCCGAGATTTCGGCGCGATCCGCGTTGGTCCACGTCTCGCCCGCGCACTCGAGCTGCTGCCATGAGACGGCGACGAGACACGGAGGGCGGCCGACCGAGGGTCCAGCGGACGCGCTTCGCGTGCCGCTGACCGCGAACGTTCGGCGCCACGAGTTGGCGCGACGGCTGCTCCGATGAGCGAGACGACGTCAGCGTTCTGGCAACGGTATACCACCACCCGTCCAGCCGGACATCCACACCGAGCGCGTAGTCAACATCAAGGCCATGCGAAGCTAGGCGGCCCACCCCCTGGCCCCCTCGGGGCCCGAGAGCTTGACAGAAGGGGCCAGACTCGGACGCCGGCCGCCCCAGGAGCCGATGGCACAGCGACCGTGTCCGGCACCGGCCGCATAGCCGATGCCTGTCGCGCGGTTCAGCGGATGATCCACGGCGAAGAGGCCCGGAGCCCGGTCATCGCCGAGGGGCGCGTCGGGGCCTCCATGGCGCCGGCGCGCGGGATCTCGATCTACTTCCCGCTCGTTCTGGATCGCTCCGCCTTCTACCGAGAGCTGGATTTCGCGCCGGCGACTCGCTGGGCGGACCTCCTTGACGCGTGTGTCGGGAACGGAACAGGACGCCTGAGGCTCGCTGAGGGGCCGCGTCGTCTGGGTCGTGGACGGCGATACGATCCACGTCCAGATCGGGAAGCCCCGCGCGAGGGCGCGCGACATCGGCGTCAATGCGCCGGAGGTGTCGCAAGTGGTGCGCGGCTGGCAGCACGGCGGCGGGCGGGCGGCGAGTGGCCGGACGACCAGCGGGGGCCCACCACCGTGGGGTGGCCTGCCTCGGGCCGATCTCCTCAATGACGACGCGAGCGCGGCCCAGGACAGCGCGGCGCGGAGTGCTCGCCATTGTAGGCCCGCGGGCGGGGGCGACCGGACCGGCACCGGTGCGTGCGACCTCGGCCGGGTCGGCGCGATCCGGCGGCGCCTGAAGGGCTTGGCCTGAGCGGGGGCGTCAGCGAGCTGGCGCAGGCCTGAGTCGGCGTATCCATCTCTGGGCATGGGCAGGGCGGGCCCCGGACGGCAGCCGCGTCAGGCTGTAGCCGCGGCCCAGCACGGCCAGCGGCGAGAGGCTGCCGAGCCGCCCCACCGCCGCGGCGAGGCGGTGGCGCGACACCTTCGCGCGGGAGGCGGCCGATGAGGCGAGCCGCCCGCGGAGCTGGGTGAGCACGGCGGCACCGTGGGAAATCCTAGCCAATGGGTGGAGCGAACTCAAGGCGTTTGTCGCCAGCTCCACGCGGTGGGCGACGTGCCGGTGGCTCGCCCGCGCGGCCGCGCGCAAGCGCAGGGCGACGTCGTCCACGCGGCGGTGGAGGTCCCGCAGCGGGCGGGTGGGGTCGGTGAGGACCCGCCGGCGCGCCAGAAGCTCCACCCGCTCGCGGCGGCGCTCCATCTGGCCCGCCATGGCCGCCTGCAGGCGGGCGTAGCCGTCCACGACGGCCTGGATGACCTCGAGCTTCTCCCGCACCACCAGCTCGGCCGCGCCCGAGGGCGTGGGCGCCCGCAGGTCGGCCACGAAGTCGGCGATGGTGACATCCGTCTCGTGCCCCACGGCGGAGATGACCGGCACCGGGCAGGCGGCGAGGGCGCGCGCGACGCGCTCGTCGTTGAAGGCCCAGAGGTCCTCGATGGAGCCGCCGCCCCGGCCGACGATGACCACGTCGAGCCCCGGGACGTCCGCGAGCATCCGCAAGGCGTCCACGATCTCCCCCGGCGCCTCGTCCCCCTGCACGCGCACGGGGGCCACGAGGATGTGCACGCCGGCGAAGCGGCGGCCGATGATCTGGAGCATGTCGCGGATGGCCGCGCCGCTCGGGGAGGTGACGATGCCGATGGTGCGCGGGAAGCGCGGCAGCGGGCGCTTCCGCGCGGCGTCGAAGAGCCCCTCGGCCTCGAGGCGGCGCTTGAGCTGCTCGAAGGCGAGCTGGAGCGCGCCGAGCCCCTTGGGCTCCATGAGCTCGACCACCAGCTGATACTCGCCGCGCGCCGCGTAGACGTCGAGCCCGCCGAAGGCCAGCACCTGGAGGCCGTCCTCCAGGTCGAAGCGCATCCGCCGCCCGCGCCCCTTGAAGAGCACGGCGCGGAGCTGCGCGCCCTCGTCCTTGAGCGTGAAGTAGGCGTGGCCCGAGGCCGGGAGGCGCAAGTTGGAGATCTCCCCTTCCACCCAGACGGCGGGGAAGCCCTCCTCGAGCTGCGTCGTGATCCGCGCCGTCAGCTCGGAGACGGTGAAGACCGCCCGCTCACTCACGCCTCCCCCTCTCCCTTTCAGGGGCCGGGCGATCGAGGAGCCCCCCGGCCAGCGCGACGCCTGCCCACTCACGCCTCCCCCCTCTCCCTTTCAGGGCGAGGGCCGGGGGGAGGGTGGCCAGTAGCCTCAGCGATCCGCTCCAGGACACCGTCGAGATTGCCCATCATCTCGTTGTTCCAGAATCGGAGCACCCGGTACCCGTTCGTCTCGAGAAAGGCCTGCCGCTGTTCATCCGACGCCGCCTGCTGCGCGTGATGCCCGCCATCACGACGGCGTCGCGCATCAGTTCTCTCCCTTCAGCCTTCCGATCATACCCCGGATCTTCACGGGGCGGCTGTCGTCCCTCCCCTGGATCGTGGGTCAGTTTGAACGTCCGCGGGTCACCTGGAGGATGCCCCAGCCAGGTAGAACGGCGCCGATAGCGGAGATTGCCCGTGGCGTCTGGCCGCCCGGATCATGGAGGCTGCCGCCGAGGCCGGGGAGCCCGGGAAGGACTTGATCTGGATGCTGTGCTGACCCCTTCGATCACCCCGAAGAGGCTCGAGTCGATTGCCGGGCGGAACCGCGAGCTCCTGCAGATCTAAGGACTCGTCACAGAATAAGTGGCTCGTCGTTGTGCGGCCGCCCCCTCGGCGAGCGCGTGGAAAAGCGGATCACGTGTTAGCTGACGAGCCCGAATGCGTCTACGGCCGGAATAACGGCGCGAACGTCTCGGCGAGCAACGCCAGGACCGTCTCGGCGGTATGGTCGTCGGTCCTCCCCGGGGCTTCACCAGCCGCGCCTTGTCTCGTCGTGATACGACCCCGGTCAGAACGACCGCATGACCGCGACCCCGATCTGGTAGTCGAACTCCCTGGCGTTCGTGAGCGGGAGCTGCACCCCTGCCCGCACGTTCCAGCCCTTGGCTGGCTCGACCGTGACGCCGGGGGTCAGGTAGAGCTGGGTCCGGTCCTTCAGCTCCGGGTCCCCCTTGAACAGTGTCACGCTGTTCAGCTCAAGAAAGAGGCCCAGCCACGGGGTGGAAATGTAGCTGCCGGCGAGGTTCGCGGTGAGCGCCTGCTCCTTCTCGGGCTGCACGGTCTCGGTCATCTCCGACTCCGTGTCCATCTCGATCCGCCGGGGTGAGTCGAGCCGCCACCGGTACCCGATGTCGCCGTGCAGGTACACCGGCCCCAGCCGCTGAGCGGCGGCCACGAACGGGGTGAGGCTCAGCTCGCCGCCCAACTCCCGCCGCTCGCTCCCGGTCGGCAGGCCGAGCGTCAGCCCCAGCGCGACGACGGTGTCCTGGGCCCCGAGCATCAGGGGCGCGACCTTGGCGGTGAGGGCGAGATCGCCTGGCCCGGCCACGGTGGGCCCCTCCCGCGGGTCGCGGAGGGCCAGCGGCAGCTCGAGCTCGACGCTGAAGCTGTGGATCGGGGCGTACTCCGCCGCGAGCGCCAGCTCGTACATCCGCCCCATCGAGGACTTGGCCGCGCCGAACATTACCTCCAGCTTGGTTTCGGGGGCGGCGTCCCTGGTGACCAGGGGTTGGTGCGGGCCGGGCATCCCCTCGTCCATCGGCCCGGCGGCAAGCGCCCACGGGGCCGGGAACAGCAGGAGCAGCAGGACCGCCGCCATCACCGTTCGTCTCACGACCGCCCTCATCGTCATCGTCCGCTCCGTTTCTCGGGCCGCCCGGCGCCCGGGCGCCCGCAAAGGGGTTACTGCGCCGAGGCGATATCCGGGTGACGTAGGACGTATGCCCCGCGTCAGTTGTTCTTCGCGCCCTGCGCGACCCAGGAGACGATCACCTGGACCTGCTCGCCGGGGAGCGGCGGGATGGAGGGCGGCATGCGCATGGCGGGGTCGACCAGGACCCTCACCAGCTCGCTGCGCTCGGGCTTTCCCGGCACCACCAGCCCCTCCCGAGCCATGATCCGGTCATAGCCGTCCAGGCGGATGCCCCGGGGGGGCGGCGAGCTCTTCGGTGGCACGACGTGGGGACCGGCGTTCGCCAGCAGGACGGGCAGCACCTCGCGCGAGAAGCTGACCTCCCGCTCGAGCACGGGCGGCAGCGGCGGCATGGGCGCTCGCTCTCCGACGTGGGCGTAAGGGGTTCGGCGGTAGCCGCGGCCGGGTCGATGCCCTTCCAGGTTGTCGTGGGTATAGGGGCTGCGAGCGATGACGCCGACCAGCCCGAGCCCGACCGGGGCGATGGCGGCATGCATGCCGGCGGGCACCAGCCCCCGGAAGAATCGCCGGCGGCCGACGTCGGTCACGCCCGCGGCGGCAGGCGCGGGCAGGTCGGCCGCGCGTGCGATGGCGAGGACGAGCCGCGCGACGACGATGTAGAGGCTCCACACGGCCGCCAGCGCGGCGCCGAGGAGCCAGGGCGCCAGGCCGCTCGCCCGGACGCTCACCGCCGGCATCTTCGGCCGATAGAGCTGGCCGCCCGTCGCCACCGTGACCGCGGCGGCGGCGCTCGCCGGCCCGAGCCGCCCGTCGCCCTCGAAGCGGGCGCGGATCTCCACCATCCCCGACCGCCGGGCAGAGGCCGCCAGCCGCGCCAGCCCCGCGGAATCGGTCTTGACGGCGCCCAGCTCGACGTCGCCCTCGATCTCGCCCCAGGCCCCCGGCATCAGGAACCTGATCACGGCGCCCGGGACCGGCCGGCCGGCAGCGGTGGTGAGCGTGGCGGTGATTCGCAGGGGCTCGCCCAACCGGGCGGCGCCCGCGATCAGGACGGCGAGCCGGGTCGAATCCCCCGGTCCCGCGGGAGCTGACATCCGGGGCGGCGCCGATCCCTCGGCGGCGGCGCCCGCACCGGGCCGCTCGTGCCGCCCCCCCGCCGAGGCGGCTCCGGGCAGCAGGGCCGCGAGCAACGCGGCGCCGACCACGATCCCGAGGCCGACCGCCGGCCCGAGCCCCCGGGGGACGGCTTCCCGCGCCTCGGGTCGCGGCTGCGCCCCGGCCTCCTCCTCGTGCTCGCGCACCTCCCAGATCGAGACGATGGGCACCAGCTTGGCGAAGCAGGCGATCAGCAGCGCGAAGAGCGCGAAGGCGCCTGCGGTGATGGCCAGCTCGACCCAGGTCGGCAGGTACGCGGCGAGGTCCGTGTACGGCATCTGCGGGGTGCGCAGCGTGGAGATGACGATGATGTAGCGCTCGACCCACATCGCGACGTCGGCCAGCACGGCGCCCGCGAGAACCCCCCAGAAGGTGCGCGTCCACGGAGCCAGCATGAGGAGCGCGGGCAGGACCAGCCCGCCGAGCACGTAGAACCAGTACCACGGGGCGAACGCGCCGACCAGGATGGAGCCGAGGTGAGCCGCCTCGCCCTCCTCGAGCTTGTAGCCGGCGGTCACGTACTCGGAGAGGTTGAAGTAGAGCATCACGAGGCTGAGGGCGGCCAGCAGGTATCCGAGGTTCACGAACTGGCGGTCCGGGATGTGCGGCCGGAGGCGGAAGACCCGTCGCAGGATCGCCATGACGATGATCAGG
>MGBT01000079.1 GCA_001788395.1 Candidatus Rokubacteria bacterium GWA2_70_23 | reverse complement strand
GGAACTCTTCGATGCGCCTCACGCGTGAAGGCGACTACGCCGTCCGGGTCGTCGTGGATCTGGCCGGGCGGTCGCCCGGAGCCATGGTCCGCACGGAGGAGCTGACGCGCACCACGCAGGTGTCCAAGGCCTACCTCGCCAAGATCATCCAGCTCCTGTCCCGCGCGGGGCTCGTCCAGACGCAGCAGGGGCCGCGCGGCGGCGTGCGGCTGCGGCGGGATCCGGCGGCGATCACGCTGCGGGAGATGGTGGAGGCGGTGGAGGGCCCGATCGTCCTGAATCGCTGTCTGATCCGGCCCGGCGAGTGCGTGCGCGACAGCTTCTGCACCGTCCACCCCGTGTGGGGCCGCATCCAGGCGGTGCTGATGCGCGAGCTCGAGGCGGTGAGCGCGAGGGACCTGGCGCAGGGTGGCGGCATGAGAGAGGAGAAGGCGACGGCATGACCGAGCGAGTCGAGCGGTTCGTCTACGACGATGGCATCGTCCGCATGTTCCTGCTGGCCACCGTGATCTGGGGGGCGGTGGGCACGGCCGTGGGGCTGCTGATCGCCCTCCAGCTGGTGGACCCGCTCTTCAACTTCCAGACGCCGTGGCTGTCCTTCGGCCGCCTGCGGCCGCTGCACACCAACGCGGTGATCTTCGCGTTCGCGGGCAATGCCATCTTCACCGGGGTGTACTACTCCGCGCAGCGGCTGCTGCGGGCCCGCATGTGGAGCGACTTGCTGGGACGGCTGCACTTCTGGGGCTGGCAGGCGATCATCGTCGCCGCCGCGGTGACGCTGCCGCTGGGCTACAACCAGTCGAAGGAGTACGCCGAGCTGGAGTGGCCCATCGACATCGCCATCACGCTCGTGTGGGTGATCTTCGCCGTGAACGTCTTCGGCACGGTGGCGCGGCGGCGCGAGCGCCACCTCTACGTGGCGCTCTGGTTCTACATCGCGACCCTCGTGGCCATCGCCGTGCTGCACATCTTCAACAACCTGGTCGTCATCGCGGGCCCCATGAAGAGCTACTCCGTGTACGCCGGGGTGCAGGATGCGTTCATGCAGTGGTGGTACGGGCACAACGCGGTGGCCTTCTTCCTGACGACCCCGTTCCTCGGCCTCATGTACTACTTCCTGCCCAAGGCCGCCGAGCGGCCGGTCTTCTCCTACCGGCTGTCCATCCTCCACTTCTGGACGCTCGTCTTCATCTACATCTGGGCTGGGCCGCACCACCTGCACTACACGGCGCTGCCCGCCTGGGCCTCGACGCTGGGGATGCTGTTCTCGCTGATGCTGTGGATGCCGTCGTGGGGCGGGATGATCAACGGACTGCTGACCTTGCGCGGGGCGTGGCACAAGGTGACCGAGGACGCGGTGCTGAAGTTCTTCGTGGTGGCCGTCACCTTCTACGGCATGTCGACCTTCGAGGGTCCGGTGCTCTCCATCAAGAGCGTGAACGCGCTCTCCCACTACACGGACTGGACCATCGCCCACGTGCATGCGGGGGCGCTCGGCTGGGTGGGGTTCATGGTGTTCGGGATGGTCTACTGGCTCCTGCCGCGCGTGTTCCAGACGGCGCTCTGGAGCCGGAAGGCGGCGGAGCTGCACTTCTGGATCGGCACCATCGGGATTCTCCTCTACATCGTGGCGATCTACGCGGCGGGACTCACGCAGGGCCTCATGTGGCGGGCGTTCGATGACACGGGCCGCCTCGCCTATCCGGACTTCATCGAGACGACGCTGCGGCTCATCCCCATGTACTGGGTACGGGTGATCGGCGGGAGCTTCTACATCGCCGGGTTGCTGCTGTGCCTGGTCAACGCGGTCATGACATGGCGCAGCCGGCCGGAGCGCTACACGGAGACGGTCCACGAGGCGCCGGCACTGTCGCGCGGGTACCCGGTGGTCCCCGCGCCCGCGGGTCTGTCGGCATGGGCCAGGTTCATGCGGGCAGGGTGGCATCGCCGATGGGAGGGGCTGCCCACGACGTTCACGGTCTGGGTGGTGGTGGCGGTGGTCAGCGCCTCGCTGTTCGAGATCGTGCCCATGTTCCTCATCCGCTCGAACGTGCCGACCATCGCCTCGGTGCGCCCCTACACGCCGCTGGAGCTGGCGGGACGGGACATCTACGTGGCGGAGGGCTGCAATAACTGCCACTCGCAGATGGTCCGCCCCATCCGGGCCGAGACGCTTCGCTACGGGGAGTACAGCAAGCCGGGCGAGTTCGTCTACGACCACCCATTCCTCTGGGGCTCGCGGCGCATCGGACCGGATCTTCACCGCGTGGGCGGCAAGTACCCGCATCTCTGGCACGTGCGCCACATGGAGGACCCCCGCTCCACCACGCCGCAGTCGATCATGCCGGCCTACCCGTGGCTCCTGACGGCGCCGCTGGACTGGGCCTCGCTCGGCGCGCACGTGAAGGCCCAGGTGAGCCTCGGCGTGCCGTACCGGCCGGAAGAGGTCGCGCGCGCGGCCGACCTGGCCCGCGAGCAGGCGGGAGTCATCGCGCGGGACGTCGTGCAGCAAGGGGGGCGCGCGGGGCTCGAGGACAAGCAGATCGTGGCGCTGGTTGCCTATCTCCAGCGCCTCGGGACGGACATCAAGGGCCGAGCCCAGGTGACCGCGGGAAGGCCGTGACATGAGCCTCGGGGACATCATGGGCGGGGCCGGACTGCATGTGTTCGCCGAGGTGGCGCTGCTGCTCGCGAGCGGCGGCTTCCTCGTCGTCGGCGTGAGCATCTTCCTGCGGCGGAACCGCGACGCGTTCGAGCGGGCGCGACACCTGCCCCTGCGTGAGGACTAGATCCATGGACAGGACCGACCGGGACCGATTGCTGGACCACGAGTACGACGGCATCGAGGAGTACGACAACCCGCTCCCCGGCTGGTGGGTGTGGCTGTTCTGGGCGACCATCGTGTTCTCCGGCGTCTATGTCGCCTTCTACCACATCGGCCCGGGGCCGTCCGTGATCGGCCAGTACGAGGAGGACGTGCGGCTGGCGGCCGAGCGCGCAGCCAAGCAGACGGCCACCGCCGGAGCGATCAGCGAGGATGTGCTGGCGGTGCTGCAGAGGAACCCCGGGGCCATGACGCGGGCGAAGCAGATCTTCGTCGCACGCTGCGCGGCCTGCCACGGCGACCGCGGCCAGGGCATCATCGGGCCCAACCTCACCGACGACTACTGGCTCCACGGCCGCACGCTCACCGACATCCACCGCACCATCCGGGAGGGCGTGCCGGAGAAGGGGATGGTGCCGTGGAAGGACCAGCTGCAGCCCGCCGAGCTGTCGGCCGTGGCCGCTTTTGTGGGGACGCTGCGCGGCACCAACCCGCCGAATGCGCGCCCCCCGCAGGGCGTTGACGGAGCCGGCAAGCCGGCGCCAGAGGCCAAGGCAGGGTCCTGATGCCGCCGACCGCGCTTCTCCCCGAGCCGGCGGCCGAGCGGGTGCTGCCGACCCTGAACCAGGACGGCACCCGGCGCTGGCTTCGCCCGACGCCGTCACGGGGGCGCTTCTTTCGCCGGCGCCGGGGGCTGGCCTGGGGGCTCATCGTCCTCTTCGCGCTGATCCCGTACCTGCGCATGAGCGGGAAGCCGCTCATCTTGCTGGACGTGGTGCGGCGCCAGTTCACGCTGTTCGGGACGACGTTCCTTCCCACGGACACCGTGCTCCTGATGCTGCTCCTGGTGGGAATCTTTCTCGCGATCTTTTGGCTCACGGCCGTGTACGGCCGCGTGTGGTGCGGCTGGGCCTGCCCGCAAACCGTCTACATGGAGTTCCTCTACCGCCCCATCGAGCGGCTGATCGAGGGCGGACCGAGGGCCCAGTCGGATCTCGATCGTCGCGGCTGGACGCTCAGGCGGCTCGTCAAGCACGCGGTCTTCGTGGGGCTGTCCCTGTTCCTCGCCCACACCTTCCTCGCCTATTTCGTGGGGGTGGAGGAGCTGCGGCGCTGGGTCACGCGCTCGCCCGTCGAGCATCCCGCGGCGTTCCTCGTCATGGCCACCACGACGGCGCTCATGTTCCTCGACTTCGGCTGGTTCCGCGAGCAGGTGTGCATGGTCGCCTGCCCGTATGGACGGCTGCAGTCCGTGCTCCTGGACCGCCGCTCCCTCATCGTGGGCTACGACGCGCAGCGGGGCGAGCCGCGCGGCACCTACAGGGACCGCAGGGCCTCGCGTGACGAACTCGCGGCGACGCGGGCGGGCGACAGCCCGGGTGCCCGCGTCATGGTGACGGGCGACAGCCCGGGTGCCCGCGTCATGGTGGTGGGCGACAGCCCGGGGGCCGGCGCCTTCGGTGATTGCATCGACTGCGGCGCCTGCGTGGTGACCTGTCCCACGGGCATCGACATCCGCCAGGGGCTGCAGATGGAGTGCATCCACTGCACCCAGTGCATGGACGCCTGCGATGCCGTGATGGACAGGATCGGCCGGCCGCCCGGTCTCATCCGCTACAGCTCGAAAGACCAGCTCCAGGGCGGGCCGCGGCGGATCTTGCGCCCGCGCGTCGTCGTGTACCCGCTGCTCGTCCTGCTCGTCTGGGGCGCGCTCGGCGTGGCGCTGGCCCACCGCTCTCCGGCGGAGATCACGGTCCTTCGGGGGCTCGGCAGCCCGTTCACGCTCCTCCCCTCCGGGGAAGTGTCCAATCAGCTGCGCGTCAAGATCGTCAACCGGGGCAGCGAGGAGCGTCACTACCGCATACACCTGGCGGAGGACGCCATCTTGCGGCTTGTCGCCCCCGCCAACCCGTTGCCAGTGGGCGGGGGCAAGTCGGCCACGGCCACTGTCTTCGTGATCGCGCCACGGAGCGCCTTCGTCCATGGGCAGCGCGATATCAGGCTCCACGTGGAAGACGAGGGAGGGTTCGGCACGGCAACCCCGTATCGGCTCATGGGGCCGAGCGAATGATGCGGCGCGCGTGGCTCTGGCCCGCCGGCCTGGTGGCGCTGCTCATGGGGTCGGCGGCGGCGAATATCGCGTTCATGCTGGTGGCGACCGGGGATCCGTCCTTCGCCGTGGAGCGCAACTACTACCAGAAGGCCCTCCGCTGGGACGAGACGATGGCCCAGGCGCAGCGGAACGTCGCGCTGGGCTGGACGGTCGCCGCCGAGCTCAGCCCCGCTGAGGGAGGGCGCGGCCAGATGCGTGTGTCCGCGAAGGTGACGGACCGTGACGGGACGGCGCTCGACGGCGCCACGCTGAGCGTCGAGGCCTTCCACAATGCTCGAGCCGGACAGGTGCGCGAGGCCGTGCTCGCGCCGATGGGTGATGGCTACACGAGCCTGCTCGAAGGGGGGCGGCCGGGGCTCTGGGAGCTACGCTTCCGGGTGACGCGGGGGGAGGCGGTGTTCACCCAGGTCCTGACGCGAGAGCTGACGGCCGCGCGATGACCGCTCTTGTCGTCACCGTGCTCGCCTCCAGTCTGCTCGGAAGTCTCCACTGCGCGGGCATGTGCGGAGGGTTCGTGGCCCTCCACGCGGGCGCACCCGGCGCGCGGAGCCGCGGTCGCGGAGCGCTCGCGCATCTCGCCTACAGCGCTGGACGGCTCGTGGCCTATGTCGCGCTCGGCGCCGGCGGCGGCGCGCTCGGCGGCGCGCTCGATCTGGCGGGAGCGCTGGGTGGAGTTCAGCGGCTCGCGGGTCTCCTCGCGGGTCTCCTCATCGTCCTCTGGGGGTCCGCAGCCCTGCTCGAAGCGCTCGGGCTGCACCTCCCGCGCGCCGGCTCGCCGCGCGGGCTGGAGCGCGCCCTCGGGGGCGGCATGAGGCTCGTGGCGGGATGGCCCCCATCCGCACGGGCCTTCGTCACTGGGTTGCTGGCGGCCGTGCTCCCGTGCGGCTGGCTCTGGGCCTTCGTCGTGACCGCGGCAGGCACGGGAAGCGCCGCCGGCGGCGCCCTCGTCATGGCGGTGTTCTGGGCCGGCACCCTGCCCATGCTGGCCGGTGTCGGCCTCCTGCTCGAGACCGTCGCCGGTCCGCTGCGCCGTCACCTCCCGGCGGCCGCCGCCGTGGCGATGATCGTGGTAGGTCTCCTCGCCGTGGCGGGAAGAGGACGCTTCGTCGATCCGGCCGCGCTCGCGCCGCCCGGCGTCTCGACGCAGTCGGTCCCTGGCGGTCATGCTCACCGCTGAGGTGGGGACTCGGCGCCTGGCGCTGGAGCCTCCGGCGCCGGAGACGGCTCCATGCGCCCACTGCGGGCTTGCCGTGCCTCGCGGGATGCACGACGAAGGCGCTGCGCGGCAATTCTGCTGCGCCGGCTGCCGCGCCGTGTACGCCGCACTCCACGAGCACGGGCTCGAGCGCTACTACGCTCTCCGCGCCTCGGCAGACGAGGCGTCGCTCGCGCTCCCGCGGACGCCGGCGGCGGCGAGGACAACCGACAAGTCCTATGCCGAGATGGACGATCCGGGCTTCAGGGAGCGCTCCTGCTGGCCGGCACCCGGCGGGCTCATGGAGACCGAGCTGTACCTCGAGGGCGTACACTGCTCGGCCTGCGTGTGGCTGGTGGAGAAGCTGCCGCGGCTCTGTCCCGGGCTGGTCGAGATCCGCCTGGATCTGCCGCGCTCCCGCTGCCGCCTGGTTTGGGACCCGCGGGCGGTGACGCTGGCGGCGGTGGCGCGCCTCCTGGATTCCCTCGGCTACGCCCCTCATCCCTCCCGGGGTTTGCGCGCCCAGGAGGAGCGGCGCCGGGAGGATCGGGCGATGCTCGCGCGCATCGGGCTCAGCGGGGCCGTGGCGGGCAACGTGATGGCCATCGCCTTCGCGCTCTACGGCGGCATGTTCCACGGCATGGAGCCGGAGCTCGCCGCGCTGTTCCGCTGGGCGAGCCTGCTCATCACGGTGCCGTCCGTGATCTGGGGCGGCGGCATCTTCTTCCGAGGCGCCTGGGCGGCGGTCCGGGTGCGGACGCTGCACATGGACTTGCCGATCAGCATCGGCCTCCTGGCTGGCTTCTTCCACGGCGCCTGGAACACGCTCGCCGGGACGGGTGAGGTCTACTTCGACTCGGTGACCACGCTGATCTTCCTCCTCCTGGTGGGGCGCCATCTCCAGCGCCGCCAGCAGCGCGCCGCGGCCGACTCGACGGAGCTGCTGGCCTCGCTGGCGCCCAGCGCGGCGCGGCTCATCGAGGGCCACACGGTCCGCGAGGTCCCGCTCGAGGCCCTCGCCGCGGGCGCGCTCGTGGAGGTCCGGGCAGGAGAGCTGGTCCCTGCCGATGGCGTCGTCGAGCGCGGGCGCTCCGCGCTCGACGTCTCACTCCTCTCGGGCGAGTCACGGCCCGTGGCGATCGGCCCTGGAGACTCCATCCACGCCGGCACGGTGAATCTCTCCTCCCGCATCGAGGTCCGCGTGGAACGGGCAGGGGAGGAGACACGGGTGGGCCGGCTCATGAAGCTCGTGGAGGAGCATGCGCGCCGGCGCGCCCCCATCGTGCAGATGGCTGACCGCCTCTCGGGTAGCTTCGTTCTGGTGGTCCTCGTCCTGGCGGCCGCGACCTTCGCGCTGTGGGCGCGCCTCGATCCTGCCCGGGCGCTGGACCACGCCGTGGCGCTCCTCATCGTCACCTGTCCTTGCGCCCTGGGGCTGGCGACGCCGCTCGCCGTCAGCGCCGCCATCGCGCAGGCGGCCCGGGCGGGCATTCTTATCAAGGGCGCCGATGTGCTCGAGAAGCTCACCCGCCCGGGGCGCATGTGGCTCGACAAGACCGGCACGCTGACCACGGGGCGGGCGGCACTGGTCGAGTGGTGGGGAGACGAGGACGCCAGGCCGCTGGTGGCTGCCGTCGAGGCGCACTCCGCTCATCCGCTGGCTCGCGCGTTCGTGGCAGCGATCGGGGATCGCCAGGCCCCGGGCAGCGTCGAGCCCGTCGAGATCGTGGAGACCCAGGGGGCCGGGATCGAGGGGCGGTTGGGATCGAGGCGCGTGGTGGTGGGGGCTCACGACTGGGTCGCGGCCAGGGTGGAGGCGATTCCCCTCGGGATCAGCGAGCGCGCGGAGGCGCTGAGCGCCGAGGGGCTGTCACCGGTGCTGGTCGCGGTGGACGGGCGGGCCGTGGCCCTCGCGGCCTTCGGCGACCCGCTGCGCGATGACGCGCAGAGCGCCCTTGATCGAGTACGGGCTCACGGCTGGCGAGTGGGCGTGCTGTCCGGAGATCATGCCGCGGTGGTGGCAGCGGCGGGGCAGCAGCTCGGTGTGGACCGCGCCGATTGCCGCGGGCGCGTCTCTCCCGAGGAAAAGCTCCAGGTCGTCACGACGGATCGGAACGACGGCCCCGTGATCATGGTGGGCGACGGGGTGAATGATGCCGCCGCGCTGGCGGCGGCCACCGTCGGCGTCGGGGTGCATGGTGGGGCCGAGGCGGCGCTGGCCGCGGCCGACGTGTACATCACGCGCCCTGGCGTGGGACGGGTCGCCGACCTTCTCGACGGCGCCCACCGGACCATGGGCGTCGTCCGGCGGAACCTGATCTTCTCGCTCCTCTACAACGCCGTCGGCGTGTCCCTGGCCATGGCGGGCCTCCTGAATCCCGTGGTGGCCGCCGTCCTCATGCCCCTGAGCTCGCTCACGGTGATCGTGAGCTCGTACCGCGCCCGGATGTTCAGCGGCGGGGGCGGGGAGGCGATGCCATGTCGGTGATGTTCATCCTCCTCCCGCTGGCACTCCTCTTCTCGGCGGTCGCGCTCGCCGTCTTCATCTGGGCGGCCACCTCCGGCCAGTTCGACGACCTCCACACGCCGGCGGTGCGGATCCTCCACGACGACGATCCCCGCTCTCTATGATCTCCATCCTGGCCGACGAGCCCACGGCGGCGCTGGACACGGAGCGCGGCCGGGCGGTCATGGACCTGCTCCGGGGGCTCGGCCGCGAGCAGCGCGCCGCCGTCATCGTCGTCACCCACGACCAGCGCATGCTGGAAGGGTTCGACCGCGTGTACCACATGACCGACGGGCGGATCGGGAGCGTCGAGGCACAGGCGGCGTGATCTGGCGAGATGGGGTGTGCCGGCCCCGCTGGGGCACGGTTTCCCCATCGGCTCGCGCGCCGACGTCTGGGCGTTGCCCTCCATCTGCGTGCCCCGATGGGCCGTTCGGCGAGCGCAAGAGAGTTGAAGCGAGGGGCACGGTCCTTGCTAGCATGGGACATGCGGCGGGCAGAGGTGTGCTCCTGAAGCGGATCCCTCACCGAGAGACAGGCAGAGAGGAGGAACCGATGGTTGGACTTCCGCGGCCCTTCGAGCAGTTCGGTAAGCAGCACCGGGCAGTGATGAAGGCCTACGAGGCCCTCGGGGAAGCGGCCGCCAAGGCGGGGCCCCTCGACGGGAAGACCCGGGAGCTGGTCAAGCTCGGCATGGCCATTGGCGGGCGGCTCGAAGGGGCGGTGCACTCGCACACGCGCCGCGCGCTGGAGGCGGGCGCCACCCCGGACGAAATCAGTCAGGTGGTCGCCCTCGCCGCGCCGACGCTCGGTTTCCCCACCACGGTGGCGGTGTTCACGTGGGTGGAGGACATCCTGGGCGGCGCCCGGAAGAAGACGCGGCGATGACGCTCGTGGCCGAGGGGGAGGAAATGGCCCTCTCGGAGCACGCGTTCGACGACCTGCTCGACGCGGCGGTGCGCTTCCACGGCCACCTCTGTCCCGGCCAGGTGCTGGGGGTGAGGATGACGCTCGCAGGCTGCCGCGAGGTCGGGATCGGGCGGGCGCGGCAGGCCGGCAAGGACCTCGTCGTGCTCGTGGAGATCGACCGCTGCGCCACCGACGCCATCCAGGCGCTCACCGGGGTGAGCCTCGGCAAGCGGACGCTCAAGCATCTCGACTACGGCAAGATGGCGGCCACCTTCGTCAACATGGTGAGCGGGACGGCCGTGCGCGTGGCCGCCCGCGAGACCGCCCGCGCAAGGGCCGCCGAGTGGGCGCCTTTCGAGCCCGATGCCCGCAAGGCGCAGACGCTGGCGTACCGGCACATGCCCGAGGGCGAGCTCCTGAAGATCGAGCGTGCCGTGGTCCGGCCCGGCTGGCTGGACAGGCGGCGGGTGCGCGTATGCTGCGACTGCTGCGGCGAGGGGATCAACTACGAGCGGGAGGTCCGGGTGGGGGAGCGGACGCTCTGCCGCCCGTGCAGCGGGGAGAGCTACCTGCTGCCCCCCTGCGCGCGGAGCGTCCCGGCTCCGGAGGAGCCGCCGTCCTAGGACCCGGGCATCCCGGGGGCTCCGGCCGGAGCCATTGCCATCGAGGCAGGCTGTGGCGTGCCGGTCCGGTCCGGTCTGGTCTGGGGTTCCGGGGCCCCACCCCGTCGGCCCTGCCGGCGCATCTCCGCGGCCACCGTCGTCGAAGATCGCCGGTTCTTCAGCGCTTTTCCAGCAGCACACAGTTGGCAGGCAGATTGCTAGGCTTGTGAACCGGAGGCGTAGCTCAAGATGAGCATGCGTGGAAAACTCGCGATCCTCGCTGCGACGCTGCTGGTGTTCGCGGCCTGGCTTTGCCTCTTCGACCATGACCAAGGGGCAAACGTGGATCTCTGTGCCCTGAGCGTGGCGATCCTGACCGTCGCCCTGCTGACGGTGTGCCTGGTTATCGTGGGGCGACCGGATCTTGGCCTGTCTTTCGGTTACCTTCCCCTCATCGCGGATCTTCCTCCCCCCCCTCCCAAGGCCTGACCGTCCCTCACGCTGGTCCCCGGGATTGATACGGCCCGGGCTTGTCCACAACGCTGCTCTGACCTGGGAGAAATTCGATCATGCACACAGTCTTTTCGGCAGCCCTCGCGCTCGTTTTGCTCATCGGCGGCTCCTTGGCTCCTACGAGCGCCCAGAGCGCGCTCACGAAGCGCGACGGGCAGGGGCCCGTGGCGGTGGTCGTCACGCTCATGGAGGCGACGGCCAGCGGCATCACGGCCAAGGTCGTTCTCGACACGCACTCGGTGGCGCTGGACGGCATTGCCTTCGAGCAGGCCGTGAGGCTCCGGAGGCCCGATGGGACCGAGATCGCGCCCGTGGCCGTGGAGGGCGCGAGCGGCGCGGGACATCATCGAGAGGCGGTGGTGAAGTTCCCGGCGATCGACGGCGCGACGGCGGTGCACATCGTCGTCAAGGACGTGGGGGGCATCGCGGAGCGCGCCTTCCGCTGGGCGCTGCCGCTCCAGTGAGCCGCGCGGGAGTCCTTCGCGGCCGGTGTGGTGTCGGTGGACGCGGTGTGACTGGAGGAGGCGGACGGTGAGAGCCCGGCTCGATCCTGATGCGCTGGCCTTCTCGGTGCTGCGTGGGCTCACCATGATCGGGGGGCTGGCGGCGCTGTCGATCGTGCCGCTCCGGCTGGAGCATGAGATCCATCTGCTCCCGCTCCTCGGCGCGTTCATCGCCTACAAGGCGGCGCTCTTCACCCTGCTCTTCTTCAGTCCGGAGCACGCGCGACCCATCTTCCTCGCCACCCTCGGGACCGATCTCGGCATCGTCTTCATCCTCGTCTGGTTCACGGGGGGCGGCGAGAGCCATTTCTATCTGCTCTTTCTCATTCTTGTGGCGCTGAACGGGTACCAGTTCGGTCCCGGGATCGGCACGCTGGCGGGCGTGCTGTCAGCCGGGCTGATGGCCCTCGCCAACCTCCTCGTCGTGCCGGCGGCGCCGTGGTCCCACATCGCCGCCCGGGCGGCCCTCTTCGCGCTGCTCGGCCTGGCGCTGGGCCATATCGCGCGCCGGGAGCGGTGGGCGCGCGCCGAGATTGAGCGGATCAACGCGGAGCTCCGCGCGGTGCTGGCTGACCTCGAAGCGGCGAAGGATCGGGCGCTCCGGGCCGAGGAGCTGGCGGCCGCGGGTCGGATCTCGGCCAGGATGGCGCATGAGGTACGGAGCCCGATCAGCGCGATCGGCCTCAACGTCGAGATGCTGGAGGACATCGTGGGTTCTTGTCCGGGCCCCTCGATGGGCGATGCCGCTGACCTTCTCCGCGGGATCCGGGCCGAGGTGAAGCGGCTCGCCGGGCTCACCGAGGAGTACCTGACCTTCGCGCGGCTGCCGCGGGCCCGTCCCGAGGACGACTCCGTGAACGAGATGGTCGACGAGCTCCTGGCCTTCGTGAGGCCCGAGGCCCAGAAGCGCGACGTGGCGCTCGAGGCCGCGCCCGACCCTCTGATCCCGCTCTTCTCCTTCGACCGGGATCTGCTCCGGCGGGCGGTGCTGAACCTTCTCAAGAACGCGATCGAGGCGACCCCGCGCAGGGGTCGGGTCCGGCTGGCGACGCGGCTCTGCGACGGGCGGGTCGAGGTGGCGGTCGCCGATTCAGGGGCCGGGATCGACGCGCGTCACGCGTCGCACCTCTTCGAGCCGTTCTACACGACGAAGCCGCGCGGCACCGGGCTCGGGCTCGCCATCGCCCGCCAGATCGCCGAGGAGCATGGCGGAACCCTGACGTGGGAGAACGCGCGCGAGGGCGGAGCCCGCTTCGTGCTTCACATCCCCCTGGGGACCCTCGGGGCTGGCGCGCCGAGCGCTGCGGTCCAGGCGGCCTCGGCCGCCCCTTCGGGAGGGGCGCGCTCATGACTGAGCCCACCGTCCTCGTGGCGGACGACGAGAGCGGCCTGCGCGAGAGCGTTGGGCGCGTCCTCCGCCACGAGGGCTTCCGGGTGATCGCCGCCGAGGACGGCGACGCCGCGCTGGCCGCCCTGCGCGAAGGCGGCGTCGACCTGCTCCTGGCCGACCTCAGGATGCCGGGGCTCGACGGGCTCGAGCTGCTCCGGGCCGCGAAGCTCCTCACCCCGGAGGTGGAGATCGTCGTTCTCTCGGGTCACGGGACGGTGGAGGAGGCGGTGGCGGCAATGAAGGAGGGCGCCTACGACTTCCTCACCAAGCCCTTCGAGCGGGCCCAGCTCGTTCGCACCGTGCGCCAGGCCCTGGAGCACCGCGCCCTCCTCTTGAAGAACCGGAGCCTCCAGCGCCGGCTCGACGCGCTGGTCGGGGCCGGCGAGATCATCGGGGAAAGCCCCGCGATCCGGCAGGTGCTGGCGCTCGTGAATCAGGTCGCGCCGACCGCCGCCACCGTCCTGATCCAGGGCGAGAGCGGGACGGGCAAGGAACTGGTGGCCCGCGCGCTTCACGACGGCTCCCCGCGCAGCGGGCTTCCGTTCATCCGGGTGAACTGCGCGGCGCTCCCCGAGGCGCTGCTCGAATCGGAGCTGTTCGGGTACGAGCGCGGGGCCTTCACCGGCGCCGCCGCCCGCAAGGAGGGCCGCTTCGAGCTGGCCGACGGGGGAACGCTGCTGCTGGACGAGGCCGGGGACCTCAGCGGTGCCACCCAGGCCAAGCTCCTACGCGTGCTCCAGGAGGGGGAGTTCGAGCGGCTCGGGGGGACGAAGACGCTCAAGGTGGATGTCCGGATCGTGGCCGCGACCAACCAGGACCTGGCGCTGCTCGTCAGGGAGCGGCGCTTCCGGGAGGACCTCTATTACCGGCTCAACGTGATCGCCATCGAGATCCCGCCGCTCAGGGACAGGGCCGAGGACATCCCCCTGCTGTCCGGGCACTTCCTGCGCCTGCACGCCGCCAAGAACCACCGCGAGATCGACGGGTTCACCGAGGCGGCGCTGAGCCGGCTGCGGGCCTACCCGTGGCCGGGAAATGTCCGTGAGCTGGAGCACGCGGTGGAGCGGGCCGTCATCCTGACCCGGGGGAAGCTGATTGACCTCGTCGACTTGCCTCCCGCGGTCAGCCAGGCGGAGCCCCCCGCCGCCCGTGTGGTTCCGATCCCCCTCGGCATGCCGCTCAGCGAAGTCGAGCAGCGGTTGATCGAGGAGACGCTCAGGCTCACCAAGGGCAACAAGGAGCTGGCCGCGAAGTTCCTCGGCATCGCCAGCCGCACCATCTACCGGAAGCTCAAGGAGTGAGCGATGCTCTGCCACCTCCCGTTCATCCTCCCCCTGGCAGGCCTTGTCCTCTTCGCGGTCCTGCCGCTGCCGGAGGCCCTGGCGCTTTACCTCCCGCTGACCGCGCTCTCCCTCGCCGTCGCCATCCCGAGCATCCGGGCGATGTACCAGCCTTCCATTACCGGTGCCGAAGGGATGCGTGGCAAGGAGGGAGTGGTGGTGGCGGCCGAGGGAGAGTCCGGGATGTTCCTCTGTGAGGGCGAGCTCTGGCGGTGCTCCGCGCCAGGCCCGCTCGCGCCCGGAGAGCGCGTGAGGGTGGTCGAGATCGAAGGCCTGACGGCGCGCGTGCGCCCGGTGGCGCGCGCGGGACTCGCGCGCCCGGAAGGAGTGGCACGATGAGAATGACGACGGTCCTGACGCTTGTCCTGCTTCTCCTCGGTGCCCCGGCCGGTGCCGAGCCCGAGCGGCTGTACGTGACGAACCTGGGCGGAAACACCATCTCCGTGATCGACGGGCGGACGCTCAAGGTCACGCGGACCATCCCCACCGGCCAGGACCCGCACTTCGCGGTCGCGACGCCGGACGGCCGGCGGCTCTTCGTGACCATGGCCGGGGCCGATCAGGTCTGGGTCTTCGACACCGCCAGCGACAAGGTCGTCGCGAAGATCCCGCTCGGGCTCCGCCCCACCCACCTCGCCATGGCCCCGGACGGGAAGTTCGTCTACGCGAGCTTGGAGACCTCCCAGGAAGTCGGCGTCATCAACACGATGACCCAGCGGGTCGAGGCGAGGATCCCGACCGGCCCCGAGCCTCACATCACGTCGGTGTCGCGCGACGGCAAGGTGGTTTTCGTGGGTGGGGCCGAATCCAACCAGATCTTCGTCATCGATCCGGTCGCGCGGCGGCTCACTGACCGGATCCGCGTCGGGTTCCTCCCGCACCTGGCGCTCTTCTCGCCCGACGGCCGGCGGGCATGGGCCAGCAGCACCGGCTCGAACGAGCTGTCGGTGATCGACGCGGCGGCCCGCGCCGTCGTCGGCACCATCGACCTCGGCGTGAACTCCCACGGCATGGCGGTGAGCCCGGACGGGCGCACGCTCTATGTGGCGAGCGAGGTCGGGAACACGGTGCTGGTGGTGGACACGACGAGGGCGCAAGTCGTCGCGCGCATCCCCGTCGGGCGGATGCCCCACACGATGTTCCTCTCCCGCGACGGCGCCTATGCCTTCACCGCCGACATGGAGGCCGACGCCGTCTCGGTGATCGCGACGGCGCGGCGCGCAGTGGTGGCGACGATCCCGGTGGGGAAGGCCCCCTCCTCCGTGGCGATCCTGGAGCGCTAGGATGGCCGGGCGCTTCCCGCCGGTCGTGCGGCTCGTGGCCCTCGCGGGGGCCGGCCTGCTCCTCGCCGGCTTCTTCGCCGTCCCGCGGGGCGGCCGCGAGGTGGACGTGCCGTTGACCGTTCAGAAGTTCGCCTTCTCCCCTCCGCGCGTGAGCGTGGCGGCCGGGGACCGGGTGACCTTCAGGATCCGCTCCCTCGACATCACCCACGGCTTCGCCGTCGAGGGGACGGGGGTGGACGCGACGATCCTGCCGGGTCGGGAGGTGCGCGTGACCGTCCAGGCCGGGCGGCCGGGGAAGATCCGCTATCGCTGCTCCGTCATCTGCGGGCCGCTCCACCCCTTCATGGTGGGCGAGATCATCGTGGAGCCCAACCGCTGGCCCCTCTGGGGGGGCGGCCTGATGCTGGTCGTGGGCTTCCTCGCCTCGGCTGGCCTGGCGCGCCCGGGCATGCGACGCGACTTGCTCCGCTGGCGCCCGCTCGGCTGGCTCCTCACGCGGCGCCCCTTCCAGTTCGCGCTCATCGCCCCGAACCTGCTCGTCTTCACCCTCATCGTCCTGGCCGGGCTCGTCGGGACGGCGACCGGGGCCATGAACGTGTCCACGATCTTCGTCTGGCTGGCCTGGTGGGGCCTCCTCGTGCTGGTCCTGATCCCGCTCGGAGGGCGAGCCTGGTGCGCCATGTGCCCGCTCCCGGCCCCCGGCGAGTGGCTGGCGCGGGGCGCGATCGTGGAGCGGAGGATGCGCGGCTGGGGCCTCGGGTGGCCTTGGCCGAAGGCGCTCCGGAACCTCTGGCCGGCCTTCGGCGGCCTCCTCCTGCTCGTCCTGTTCGGACTTGTCGTGACGACGCGCCCCATCGTCACGGCGGCGCTGCTCCTCGGGCTCGCGGCGGTCGCCCTCGTCACCCACCTTCTCTTCGAGCGGCGGGTCTTCTGTCGCTACCTCTGCCCGGTGGGCGGCCTCCTCGGCGTCTACGCGCTGGCGGCTCCGATCGAGCTGCGGGCGCGGGACCTCGATGTCTGCCGGGCATGCCGGGACAAGCCGTGCTTCCGCGGGGGCGCCGGCTACCCCTGCCCGACCTTCCAGTTCCCGGGGAGCGGGCTCATGCGGAACACCTACTGCCTGCTGTGCACCGAGTGCCTGAAGGCCTGTCCCCACGACAATCTCGCCCTCAGCCTCAGGCTTTTCGGCGCGGACCTGCGCGTGAGCCGGGGGGCACGGGCGGACGAGGCGTGGATCGCGCTCCTCCTCCTCGGAACCGCCCTCGCCCACTCGGTGATCAAGCTCGGGCCGTGGGGCTGGATCAAGTCGTGGGCCAACCTCGACGGGCCCGTCGAGTTCCTGTTCTACTCGGGGCTCTTCCTCGGGGCGGTCCTGGGCGTGCTTCCGGGCCTGCATCTCGTGGCGGCGTGGCTGTCGCGGGCGCTGGCGGGCGCGCCGTCGTTGCGGCTGGGGAAGCTCTTCGTGGCCTACGCGTACGCCCTGATCCCTCTGAGCCTGGCGGCATGGATGGCCTTCACGCTGGCGGTGGTGCTTCCGAACCTCTCCTATATCCCGCGGGTCCTGTCCGATCCGCTTGGTTGGGGCTGGGACCTTTTCGGGACACGCGAAACCACGTGGACGTGGGTGCCCCTGGGGCTTCTGCCCTGGGCCCAGCTCGGCCTGCTTCTGGCGGGGCTCTGGGGCTCGGTCCGTGCGGCCCGCGAGATCGTCAGGGACGCGCTGGGGGAGGCGGAGGCCGCCCGGCGCGGCCTCGTGCCGCTCGCGGGCTTCCTGGGGCTCCTGGCGTGGGCGTTCCTGGCCCTGTACCTTGGGTGATGGCGATCAAGAGCGCGGAGCGGCTCGCCCTGGCGGTGGTCCTGGCCATCCTGGTCGGTGTCCCCGCCGCGGTCTTTTCGTATCAAGCCCTCCGGAGCCGGCCCGACGCGTCCGGCGAGATCTTCCTGGTCGCGCGGACGGTGGAGCACGGAGGCTGGAGCCCCGCGCGGATCGTCGTCAAGCAGGGACAGACGGTGCGGCTCAGGATCCTCGCGGAGGACGTGACCCACGGCTTCCAGCTTCTCCACTTCGGGGTGAACGCGGGAGCCATCAAGACCGGGACGACGAAGGTGGTCGAGTTCACGGCGGAACGGGCCGGGGAGTTCCCGTTCTACTGCAGCGTCCGCTGCAGCCCGCTGCACATGGCGTTGATGGGGACCCTGGTGGTGGAGCCGTAGGGGGGACGATGCCGACATCTCCGGAGGGGACGGGACGCGCCCTCAGGCGCTGGAGCCGGCAGGCGCGGCTCTACGATCGCCTGACCGCGCCGATGGAGCGCATGCTCGGCTTCGAGCGGGGCCGTGAGTGGATCTTCGCGCGGGTGCCGGAGGGACGGGTCCTCGAGGTAGGGGCGGGGACCGGGAAGAACATCGCGTATTATCCGGCGGGGCCCGTCATCGTGGCGTCCGATCTGAGTCCGGGGATGCTCGCGCGGGCAGCCGAGAAGGCCGGCCGTCGTGGGGGCGGGCGCCGTCTCGTGCTGACGGATGCCGAGGATCTCGCCTTCAGGGATCACGCCTTCGACGCCGTGGTCGCCACCTGCGTCTTCTGCAGCGTGCCGGATCCCCGCCGCGGCCTGAGGGAGGTGCGGCGGGTCCTGAAGGACGGGGGCGAGGTGCTCCTGCTCGAGCACATGCGGCCCAGCGGGTGGCTGGGGAGGCTCTTCGACCTGCTGGATCCGATCGTCAGCCGTGTCATGGGGCCGCATCTCAACCGGCGCACGCTGGACACCATCCGCGAGGCCGGCCTGGTCGTGGTCGAGGAACGGCGCGTGTTCTCTGACTGGATTAAACTCATCGTGGCCCGATGAAGGGGCGAGGGGGATTGCCATGATGCCCGGCGCTGGCATGATGGGATGGGGAGGATTCGGGATGGGCGGTGCGGGGCTCGGCATGCTGCTCGTCTGGGTGGTCGTCATCGTCGCGGCCGTCCTCGCCGTGCGCTGGCTCTGGGACCAGGGACAGTCGCGTCGGCCGCCGGGAGACGACGACCGGGCCCTGGAGATCCTCAGGACCCGCTACGCTCGAGGCGAGATCGATCGGGAGGAATTCGAGGAGAAGAGACGCGACCTGCAGGCAGCGGAGAACGAGGCCCCGTGGCGATCCACGGGGCCCACACGGAGAGGAGAGCCATGAGCACGAAGAAGAGGGTCGAGCCGCCGGCGCCGCGCCGCGGGCGCCGGCGGTGGGGGGTGGTGGGGGTGCTGGTCGCGATCGTCGCGGGAGCGGGCACCTTTTGGTGGCAGTCGGAAAGCCTCGGCACCCTGAGTGGGGCGCCGCGTCTCGTCGTGGATCGGGAGGTCGTGGAGCTCGGCGACCTTCCATTCGAGGCGCCGGCCCGGGTGGTCTTCACCCTGACCAACGCGGGAGACGGCACCCTCAAGATCGCCGAGGTGCCGCGGGTCAAGGCCGTCGAGGGGTGCTGACCGCCGGAGGCGGTCGTCGGGCAGACGACCATCAAGCCGGGCGGGTCCACGACGCTGTCGATGCAGTTCACGATGCACGCGGGGATGGGCGGCGCCCACGAGTTCCACACGCCGCTACGGACCAACGATCCGGCCGCTCCGGAGCGCCGGCTGATCGTGCGCTCCTACTGGGGGCCGCGGTGATCGTCCAGGCGGCGTCAGGCTGGCGGCGGAGGTGCGGGTGGCGCGTCGGCGCCCTCGCCGCGTAGGCGTCCTCGCGACCTTCGTCGCGCTGGCGCTCCTTCCGGCCCCGGCCTCGGCCCAGATGGGGACCGGGATGGGGCCGGGCATGGGAGGCTCGATAGGACCCCGCGGCCCGGCGAACCCGGAGCCGCGGCGCGAGGCGCCGCCGGCCCCGCCCGCAGCCCGGCCCGAAGCGGTGGCGAGCCCGCGGGCCCAGATGGCGGAGTCCATGGCCCACCCGGCCGTTCCGGTGCCGTTCTATCTCGAATCGACATTCCTCTTGCTCGTGGGGGCGGCGACGGCCGGCGGCGGCTTCATCACCTATCGCCTGGCCCGGGCCCGGTGGCGCCGCCAGACCGTGCGAGCGGCCGTCGTGACAGAAGCGGTCCTGGTCGTTGACCTGGTGCAGTCCACGCATCTCGCCACCCACTACGGCGACGGCCTGGCGATGAGGGCCAGAACGGTCGTGAGGGATCGGGCGCTGGCCGTAGCCGCGGGCCACGGGCTGACGTACACCGAGAGCACCGGTGACGGCTGCTTCATGACCTTCGTCTCGGTGGCTGGCGCCATCGAGACGGCGCTCGCGCTGCTGCGGGATCTCGCGGCGCGGTCCGCGGACCTGGCCCCGGCGCCGCCGCCGAGAGTGCGCGCGGCGATCACCTACGGCGAGATCCTCCTCGACGGCCGTGGGGCGCGCCACGGGGCGGTGATCAACAAGGCCTTCCGCCTCGAAGGAGTGACGCCGGCCGCCTTCGTGCAGGTGGGGGGCGCAGCCAACGAGGTGGAGATCCCCGAAGACGACCGCATCTTTCTCGACGAGGCGGCGGCCGAGGAGGCGCGGGCCAGGGGCATCGGGCTCGACTCCGTGGGGTTCTGCGCGCTCAAGGGCTTCGCGGGGCTCCACGGCGTGTACAGGGTCACCGCGTGATCCGCGTCGAGGTCTACGGCAAGCGCGACTGCTGTCTCTGCGACGACGTCAAGGCGACGCTCCTCAAGGTCCGCCGCGACATCCCTTTCGATCTCCACGAGATCGACATTGAGTCCACCCCGGAGCTGTACGCCATCTACGCGGAGCGCATCCCGCTGGTCCTGGTCAATGGCCGGATCGCCTTCAAGTTCCGGGTCCAGGAAGCAGCCCTGCGCCGTCGCCTGGGGCGCGAGGGGACGTAAAGGCCCGCGAGAGCCGGCTCGGCGGCCCCGGGAGCGGGCTCCGGGGCAGGCGCGTTTCCCGTCCGGTTGACAGGATGTCAGAGGGGGGCGACCCCCCGTCGGCGCATTCGCCACTCTGTCAAGACGCTCCGCGCTCCGGCTCGATCCCCCGACGAAGACCTCACGAGTTCCGAGCACTTCAGCAGCGCCGGCTCCCGGCACCACTCTTGCTCCATCTCCCGGTGGTGGGGCCGGAGGATGCGGCGCGGAGACGAGGCTGGCTGCGCTACGCCGGCGCCACAAGGAGGGAGGCATGTCCCAGGGAACGTTGTCGCGGGATCCGCTCGAGCGGCGGTCGCTCCTCAACTGGCTTCTCGGCACCAGCGTCGGCGCCTTCGTGGTCTCGGCGCTGTATCCGGTGAGTCGGTTCCTGATCCCGCCGCGGAGCGAGGAGTCCAGCGCCCAGACCGTCGCGCTGGACGTCAAGCCCACCGAGATCAGGTCGAACAGCGGCCGCGTGTTCAAGTTCGGCAAGCAGCCGGCGATTCTGGTGCGGACGCCTGCCGGGGAGCTCCACGCCTTCACGGCCGTGTGCACCCATCTCCAGTGCACCGTGCAGTACCGGGAGGATCTCCAGCATATCTGGTGCGCCTGCCACAACGGCCATTTCGATCCCGTCACCGGCAAGAACATCGGAGGGCCGCCGCCGCGGCCCCTGGAGGCGTACGCGGTCAACGCGCGCGCCGACAAGGTCGTCGTCAGCCGCAGTGCCCCGGCGTGAGGGCGCCGGAGCGCCAGGCCGCGGGCGCGGCGAGATCAGGCTTGGCCCAGTCGTGGAGCTCCTGCGCGAATGGTACGTGGTGCTGAGCACGCCGAGCGCGCTCCTGGCCGACCCGCTGGGCCAGTTCTCCACGTGGCTCGGCCTGCCGCTGGTCAGCGCCTTCCTCTTCGGGCTCATCGGGGCGGTGGCGCCCTGCCAGATCACGACCAACGCCTCGGCGATGGCCTACCTGTCGCGCGAGGGCGGCCGCGGCGCGGCGGCCCGGGAGGCCGGGGCCTTCCTGCTCGGCAAGGCGGTCGTCTACACGGTGCTGGGCGGCCTGGCGTTCACCCTCGGCGCCGGGCTCCAGCAGGCGGCGATCCCCATGGCCGTCGTCACCCGGCGCGTCCTGGGCCCCGTCCTGCTCGTGATCGGGCTGTCGCTCGTGGGCGTGGTGCGCCTGCGGGGCGGCTTCGGCTCGCGGCTCTCGGCGCGGCTCAGGGCCCTCGGGCCGAAGTCTGGCACCGGCGGGGCATTCCTCATGGGGGGGGCCTTCGCGCTGGCCTTCTGCCCGACGCTCTTCTGGCTCTTCTTCGGGCTGACGATCCCGCTGGGGCTCGCGAGCCCCGCGGGGCTGGTCTTCCCGGCACTGTTCGCCGTGGGCACGAGCGTGCCGGTCCTGACGCTCGGCGTCCTGCTCGCGGCCGGGGCGCCGGTGGACATCCACGCCCGGCTCGGGCGGACTGGTCGGATCCTCACACGGGCGACCGGCGTCGTGTTCCTCGTGGTCGGCGTCAACGACACGCTCGTGTACTGGGCTCTCTGAGGGCGCGACCCTGACAGCGACCATCGGCTCCTGGAGTCTCCTCCTCGCATTCGCCCTCGCGCTCGGCGGCATGGCCGTCCCGTGGCTGGCCGGCCGGGGCGGGCCGCGCCGGCTCGCCCTCGGGGGCGCGTCGATGCTCGGGCAGCTGGTCCTGGTCACCGTGGCCGCGCTCGCCCTGATCTGGGCACTGGTCACCGCCGACTTCAGCCTCCAGTATGTCGCGAACAACAGCTCGCTCCGCACGCCGCTCTACTACCGTGTCACCGGGCTGTGGGCGGCGCTCGAGGGCTCGCTGCTGCTCTGGGAATGGATGCTCGTGGCCTTCGCGGGGCTCGCGGTCTGGCAGCAGCGGGCGCGCCACCGGGAGCTGATGCCGTGGCTGATGGCGGTCTTCTCCGGGGTCTCCGCGTTCTTCCTGGGGGTGCTGGCCTTCGCCTCGCCCCCGTTCGAGCGGCTGTGGCCCGTTCCGCTCGACGGCCGCGGGCTGAACCCGCTGCTCGAGGACGTCGACATGTTCACCCACCCGCCCATGCTCTACGCGGGCTTCGTGGCCCTCACGGTGCCGTACGCCTTCGCGATGGCGGCGCTCATCACCGGCCGGCTGGACGAGGGGTGGATCGCCACGACGCGGCGGTGGACGATCGGCGGCTGGCTCTTCCTCACGCTCGGCAACATCTTCGGCGGGTGGTGGTCGTACCACGTGCTCGGCTGGGGCGGCTTCTGGGCGTGGGACCCGGTGGAGAACGCCTCGTTCCTGCCGTGGCTGCCGGCCACCGCGTTCCTGCACTCGGTGCAGATCCAGGAGCGGAGGGGGATGCTCAAGGTCTGGAACGTCTCGCTGATCATCGTGACCTTCGCGCTCACGATCTTCGGCACGTTCCTCACCCGGAGCGGGGTGCTGTCCTCGGTCCACGCCTTCTCCTCGGGGCCGGTGGGCGGCCTGTTCCTCGGCTTCCTGGCGCTCGTGCTCCTCGGCTCCTTCGCGCTGGTCGCGCTCCGCGCCGACCGCCTGCGCTCGCAGCCCGAGATCGACTCCATGGTGAGCCGCGAGTCCACCTTCCTGCTGAACAACGTGGTTCTGGCCGCCGTCACCTTCACGATCGTGCTGGGCACGATCTTCCCGCTGGTGGCCGAGGCGGTGACGGGGGTCAAGCTCTCGGTCGGGGCGCCGTACTTCTCCCGGGTCACCGTGCCGCTCTTCGTGGCGTTGCTCTTCCTGATGGGCGTCGGGCCGCTCATCGCCTGGCGCAAGGCCTCGGCAGACAACCTCCGGCGCAACTTCCTCTGGCCGGCTGTGCTGTCCGTCGTCGTCGCCGTCGCGCTGGCGGTGCTCGGGGTGCGGGACCTGTGGCCGCTGCTGGCCTTGACGCTGTCGGCCTTCGTCCTCCTCACGATGATCCACGACACGGCGCGGGCGGTGGCCGCGCGGCGGGCCATCGCGGGCGAGGGCGTCCTCGCCGCGCTGGGGAGCCTGCTCCGGCGTAACCAGCGGCGCTACGGCGGCTTCGTCGTCCACCTGGGCATCGTGCTCATGGTGCTGGGCATCACCGGCTCGATGAACTTCAGCCAGGAGCACAGCGCCACCGTGGCGTCTGGGGAGACCGTGGGGCTCGGCCGCTTCACGCTGCGGTTCGAGGGGTTGCGACGAATGCAGCGGCCCACCCACGAGCGCGTGGAGGCCGACTTCCGAGTGTTCAACGACGCGCAGGAGCTCGGCGTGCTGAGCCCCGCCCTCAAGTTCTTCCCGGCCCGGCAGTCGCCCGTGGGACGGGCCGTGCTCCGGATGAGCTTGAAGGAGGACCTCTACCTGATCCTCTCCGGGTTCAGCGAGATCAAGTCGGGACAGGCCACCGTGAAGGTCATGGTGCGACCGATGGTGAACTGGGTCTGGATCGGGGGCGGCGTCCTCGTCCTGGGGACCCTCCTGGTGATCTGGCCGTTCCGGCGGGCGGCCCGGGAGGCGTGAGATGAACTGGAAGCGGCTCGCCATCGTCTTCGGGCTGGGCGTCCCGCTCATCGCGGTCCTGGCCTACGGCTTCACGCGGGATCCGCGCGAGATCCCGTCACCGCTTATCGGCCGCCCGGCCCCGCCGTTCACGGTGCAGCTGTTCGACGGCAAGGAGCTCAGCCTGGCCGACCTGCGGGGCAAGGTCGTGTTTCTCAACTTCTGGGCGTCGTGGTGCCCGCCGTGCCGGGCCGAGGCGCGGATGCTGGAGGCCTCCTGGAAGGACCACCAGGGCCAGGACGTGGTCTTCCTCGGGATCAACATGCAGGACCGCGAGGCGGCGGCCCGGGAGTTCCTGCGCGAGTTCGGCATCACCTACCTCAACGGGATCGACGCCGGCAGCCGCATCGCCATCGGCTACGGGGTGTGGGGGCTCCCCGAGACCTTCTTCATCGACCCTGACGGGCGCATCACCTACAAGCACATCGGCGGGCTCGACGGTCCCGAGGTCATCCACGCGAAGCTCGACGAGGCGCGGCAGGGAAGGCTGAGCGGCCGGGAGGGGAAAGGTGACTACCGCTCGGTCCAGTAGGCGCTGGGCCCTGTCGGCCGTCGTGGCGCTCCTCTGGCCGCTGCTGCTGGGAGCGACCACGGCCGAGCGGGAGCTCGAGGTGCGGATGCTGGAGGTCGCGTCGGGCCTGCGCTGCCCGGTGTGCCAGAACCTCTCCGTCGCCGAGTCCTCCTCGGAGCTGGCCCAGGAGATGCGGGCGCTGATTCTCGACGAGCTCCGGGCGGGCAAGAGCCCGGAGGAGATCCGGGCCTACTTCGTGTCCAAGTATGGCCAGTGGATCCTGCTCTCACCGACGGCGCGAGGGTTCGGCCTGCTGGTGTGGGTGCTGCCGGGGCTGGGCGCCGTGGCCGGGCTTGGCGGCGCCGCCTTTGCGCTCCGGCGCTGGGCCCGCCGCGGGTCCCGATTCGCGCCCGCGCCGGCCGGCGCGGAGGACCTCGCCCGGGTGCACGACCTAGTGGTCGCCGACGCGCTGCCCGCCCGCCTGTCGGCCGAGGAGGCGCGGGAGATCGAGGGGCTCAGGGAGCTCGAGTTCGACCACCGCGCCGGCAAGCTCTCAGACCAGGACTACGGAGAGCTGCGGGCGCTCTACGAGGCCAAGGCCGCTGCCACGCTCGCCGCCGCCGCGGCCGAGCGCGTGCGCGCCGCGGCGAGGGCGGCGGAGGAGGCCGAGGCCGCGCCCGCGCCCGCGCCCGCGCCCGCGCGCCCCGCGCCGCGCCGCTGGCGGTGGGCGGCGGCCGCCGTGTTCCTCGTCGTCTTCGGCGCAGCCATCGGATTCTTGCTTCCGCAGGCAGTGCGAGTGCGGGAGGAAGGAGGGTCGATCACGGGGGGAATGCTCACCGGGAGCGAGGCCCCGGTGTCCGCCGCCCAGCCGCGAGACCTGCCGGCCTTGCTCGATCAAGGCCGCAGGGCCATGGAGGCCCAGGACCTCGGGCGCGCCCTCACCCTGTTCCGGGTTGCGCTCGAGGTGGACCCGGATCAGGTGACCGCGCGCGCCTACCTCGGCCTCGTCCTGCTGCGCGGGGGTCATCCGGACCGGGCCCTCCCCGAGTTCGACCGGGCGCTGTCCCGCGAGCCCAGCTTTCCCCAGGCGCTCTGGGGCAAGGGGCTCGCCCTCTACGAGACACCGGGAAAAACGAGCGAGGCGATCCGGACATGGGAGGCGCTGCTGGCGCAGGACATATCAGGGAAGGATCGGGATCACGTGCGCTCGCTTCTTGCGCAGGCGCGGCAGCGTCTCGAGCGGGAGACGAAGCCGGCCCCGGTTGCACCCCGATGATGACCCTCGCGCGCCCATGCGTCAGTTCGTCGGGCTGACGCCGGCAGCGATGTCGGTCGACACGGATGTCGATGGGTTTCGACAATACCGGCGAGGCGGCCGGACCCCGAAGCCCAGCCAGCCGTCGAAGCAGCTGAAAAGACAGGATCCCCACAGGCCGTCCTGCGTGGCACGGGTCCTGCTCCCACTTCAGATGAGGAACGCGATAACCGGATCGACAGAAAGGAGGTGAGACCAGATGAGGCGTTTTCTAAGCGTAGCGCTCGCGGTAGGTGTGGTCGCCCTGCTCGCCGGCGTGGCCCTCGCCCAGATGGGTGGTGGTCCCGCGGCAGGCGGCATGGGCCCGGGCATGATGGGCGGAGGCATGATGGGCGGCGGGACGATGGGGCCCGGCATGATGGGCGGAGGGATGATGGGTGGTGGGACGATGGGGCCCGGCATGATGGGCGGCGCGGCCGGAGAGGCTGGCGCCGGTGCCCAGTCGGCCCAGATCACGGAGGAGAAGGCCAAGGAGCTGGCTCAGCAGTACGCGGACACCTATCTCAAGGGATTCACGGTCGAGAAGGTGCTCCCGTTTACCGGGATGCACGGCACGATGTACTCGGTGGAGTTGAAGGGCGCCGACGGGCAGGTGCGCACCTTCCACATCAACCCGTTGGGGAACGTAATGCCGTTCGGCGGCCCGCAGCGCCGTAGCGGTTAGCCAGGATTGTCTGTGTGCGACCCCCCGGGAGCTTCGGTTCCCGGGGGGTCGTCTCTCTCCCGGGCCGCATTCTCCGGCTGCAACCCGCTGACAAGAAGTCGGGCCTGGACGTCTCCTTCCATCCGCTTTGCCACTTTGTCTGAGCCTGTCCCTGCTCTTCCCGTGCACGTGACGTAACCCCGCGCCACTCTGCGAGTTCACGCACGAGCTCGCTGGCACCCGCCTTGCTCCCTCCATGGTCAGGGGGACATGCCATGGAAGATTTCCTGAGGAACTACGGCATCTGGATCCTGCTCGCGGGCGTTTTCGTGGCGATGCACCGCTTCGGGATGGGTTGCGGCGGCGGTCATTCCCGTAAGCGCGATGCCGACGAGGCGCCGGGCAAACCGACGGAGGAGAAGAAGGACCCCGTGCACTCCGGCCATTCGGGAGGATGCCACTGAGGATGGTGCCAGTGACGCTTGACACGCCGCTCCTCGCCCGGTTCGTCCCGCCCTCGAACCGGCCGGGCCGACGGGAGTTGCGCACATGGAGGGCCGTGCGATGACCCGCTGGTGGATCTGGATGGTCGTCCTCGCCGTGGTCGTGGGGTATCTCTACCTCCCGGCCGTGGAGGTAAGCGGAGGGCAGGCGCTCGGCTTCCTCGTGCTCCTGCTCTGCCCGCTGCTGCACTTCTTCGGCATGCACCGCGGTCACCACGGCGGGGCGGAGTCGTCGCGGAGCACCGAGGAGGGCAAGCCGCGATGAACGTCCTGGATCGGCGGGTCGGGCGGGCGGGCGCGCCCGGCCACATCGGAATCTCCCTCGCTGCGGCACTGGGCCTCTCCGGCGGCGCACGCTGACGCGGAGGCGGATAGCATGTACCCGGTGCTTTTCCAGGTGGGCGGCTTCAGCGTCCACAGCTACGGCGTGCTAGTCGCGGCCGCTTTCCTGGCGGCCATCTGGGTCGGGAGCCTGGAGGCCCGACGCAAGGGGCTCCCTGGCGATACGGTCAACGACTTGGCGCTCCCGGTGATCCTGGCAGGCCTCGCGGGCGGCCGGCTCGCCTACGTGCTGGGGTGGGAGCCGGAGCTGCTCTGGCGTGATCCGTTCGGCGTCCTCGCCGTTTGGCGTGGCGGGCTGGCCCTGCACGGCGGCCTCCTGGCCGGTCTCGCTGCCGGCGTCTGGTACGCGCGGGGGCGCCGGCTGAGCGTCTGGCGCCTCGGCGATGCGCTCGCGCCCGCGCTCATCCTGGGCCAGGGAATCGGGCGGGTGGGATGCTTCCTCAGCGGAGACTCGTACGGCAGCCCCAGCGCGCTGCCCTGGGCCGTCACCTTCACCGACGCGCAGGCGATGGCCCCGCAGGGGGTGCCGCTTCATCCGGTCCAGCTCTACGAGCTCGGTCTCGACCTTGCTCTCCTCGCAGCCCTGTGGGGCCTCCGGAGGCGGACGACCTTCGATGGGCAGCTCTTTCTGCTGTACATGGGGGGCTACGGGGTGATCCGTCTCGTCACGGAGGTTTTCAGGGGAGACCGCGTGGATCTCGGCTTCGGCCTGTCCCTGCTCCAGGGCGCGAGCCTCGCATTTCTCGCCGCCGCCCTCGTCACCTATGCCTGGAGGCTGACGGCCCGGAGAGTGTGACATGGAGCGCGGCACGGGGCGGAGAAGGGAGAGGCTCACGCCGATGATGATCGCCGGCCTGGTCTGGCTCTGCAGCCTGCCGCTCGTCTTCTGGCTGCTCGTCCCTCGGCTTGGGCTGGGGCCGGCCGCGGCAGCCGCCCTCGGCCTTCTCGTGCTCGTCGGCGGACTCTGCTGGGGGCTGTGCACGACGAACGATGCGCGCCCGGCCTCCCCGCCCGACGGGATGAGCGGGGCCCCGTGACGCAGGCGCAAGGAAGGAGGACACCGCCATGGTTCCCGGCTGGCTTGACGCCATCGAGGAGGAGGTGCTGTCCTGCCTGAGGACGGGCGGGACGATGTCGGCGCGGGAGCTCGCCGGGGCCCTCGGCATCCCGGAGGGCTCTGCGGTCTACTACATTCATTTGCTCGCATCGAGCGGGCGACTGTCCATCGAAGGGGTCGCCGCCGCTTCCCGGAGAGACGCTACGCCACTGCGCGCGAGTGCCATCCGGGGGGAGCGGGCGGGCGAGACGGAGGAAGAGCATGGAGTACTTGCTGGAGGTTCGTTGGGATGACCCCATCGCCGGCGCGGTGGCGCAAGCCCTTGCCAGCGTGCCCGAGGGCATGGAGCAAACCACTGGCGAGTTGCCCCGGGGGAAGGGAAGGGCATTCGTTGTCTACCGTTCGGACAGCCTCGAGCAGTTCGACGGGCTCGCACGCACGATCTCGCGTCTCGGCGTTCAGGTCCGGGTCACCCCCGTGGCTGCTGGGCGGGAGGGTCAGGGAAGAGGAGGAGGTGAGGCATATCGCGAAGGATCCGGTGTGCGGGATGTCAGTCGACGAAAAGAAGGCCGTGGCCACGTCGGCGTACGAGGGGAAGATGTATGTCTTCTGCGCCGCGAGGTGCAAGGCGACCTTCGTGAAGGCCCCCGAGACGTACGTGGGGGCCGAGAAGACGGGCGGTAAGGGGTGTGCGCGTGAGGACGTCGCCGACATCGCACAGCGTGGTCTTCCTCGCGTGCCGAAAGAGGTGATAGGCGTGAGAAGCGGACCAGGCAGGGAGCAACATGCGAACGAGAATCCGGTCTGGGATGCGAGGGCGGCCTGGGCGTGGGCGCGATTCGTCGAGCGGTACCGCCGGGTCCGTGCTCCGGCAGCGCTCAGGCGGCGAATCCTGGCAGCCATCGCAGCCCACCAACAGATGGTGAACGATCGTGGGACGACTGTGCAAGGTCTTCGAGGCGTGGAGGCCCTCGGAGGCCGCAGGGCTGATCGGGATGCCGGAGGGCGTTCCGAGGGAGCGCGTTCCACATCACCAGATCGCACGGAGGGAGCCCGGGGCGGAGGGTTCTCCAGGACCGATGCCAACTCGAGAATACGACGCGATCATCGTCGGCGCTAGCTTCGCCGGCCTCGCCGTGGCCCGTGAGCTTCGAGGGAAGGTGCTGCTGGTCGACAGGCACGAGGTGGGCTCGCACCAGACCTCGGCCTGCGGCACGCCGCTCTGGGTTGCCGAGCGCCTCGGCGTGAAGGAGAGCGTCATCCAGGTCCACACCCGCGTGGTGATTCACACGCCGAGCCGGACCGTGACCTACGACACGTCGGAGTCGCCCTATTGCACCTTCGACTACCGGCGCTTCTGCCGCGGCGTGCTCGGCCAGTGCCAGGTTCACTTCCTGCGCACCGCCGTCAGGGGGCTCGAGGGTGGGGTGGTGGAGACCGACGCCGGGCGCTTCGAGGCCCCGTGCCTGATCGACGCGTCAGGCTGGCACCGCGCGCTGGTCGGGGACGGCGGGCTCCCCGCCGCGCCGGCCGTGCCGCTGAGCTTCGGGCTGGAGACCGAGGCCCACTATTCGGGCGAGGCGCTCTACTTCTGGATCGACCCCGGGATCCTTCGCGAGGGGGCCGCCTGGCTTTTCCCCGCCGGCGCCCAGAGCCGCGTCGGGCTCGGGAGCTATGCCGGCACTCCGAAGCTGCGCGCGCCCCTCGCGCGCTTTCTTCGCACCCTGGGCCTCGCCCCGACCCGTTTCCACGGGACGTATTTCCCCGCTCGGCTCGGGGCCCCGATCGCCGGCCGGATATTCGCGGTGGGGGACGCGGCGGGCCAGTGCTTGCCGCTGACCGGCGAGGGCATTCGCCCGGCGGCTTACTTCGGGCGGGCTTGCGGGCAGCTCGTCCAGTCCGTGATCGCCGGCGCCCGCCCGCTCGAGGTCGCCCTGGACGAGTATCGCCGGCGCGTGCTCGCGTGTCGGCGGGCCTACCGGCTGCTCCGGGCGCTCCAGCGGGGCGTCCAGAGGATGCCGGGGGCCTGGCTGGGCCCGCTGGCGGAGCTCGGAAACCACCCCGCGATTCGCGGGTACTGGTGGCCACGCTATCTTCGGTTCGGACAACCCTGAACTTGTGACGCAGGAGGGCCCCATGACATCCCCTTCGACCAGCTGGAGGCGAACCGGAGCAAGCTGCCGGCCGACAGGAGCGCGCGGCTCGTCGTCTACTGCCGGAGTGGAGCCATGAGCGCCATCGCCGCACGCACGCTGGTCACGCTCGGCTACACGGACGTGTGGAACCTGGACGGGGGGCTGGTGGCCTGGGCGGACGCGGGCAGCCCGGTGGCGCGGAGGCGCCGATGACCTCGTTCTCCCCCCCGGCGGCCGTCGTGAAGAGCCCGGCGATGCCGGTGGGGCCGTCGCGTCCGTGGATTCCGCTCGGGGCCGGGGTGGCGGCGGTCCTCGGCATCTACGCGCCGGTCGTCCCCGCCATGGTCGGCGAGTGGGCGGCGTTTCCGAACCTCTCCCACGGCTTCGCGATCCCCTTCATCGCGGCGTACCTGATCTGGGCGCGCAGGGAGCGGATCGCGGGCGAGGCGCTCGAGTCCTCTCCGTTCGGGCTCCCTCTCGTGGTGCTCGGGCTCGCCATCCTCGCGCTCGGGTCCCTGGGCGGCGAGCCGTTCCTCGCTCGCGTGTCGCTGCCCGTCATGCTGCTGGGGACGGTGCTCTTCCTGGCCGGCGCCCGCGTCGCCCGGCACGTCTGGGCAGGAATCGGGTTCCTGCTCTTCATGATCCCCCTCCCCTATCTCATGCTGAAGAGCCTCACCTATCAGTTCCAGCTCATCGATGCGGGGGCGAGCGCCCGAGCGCTCTCATGGCTCGGCGTGCCCGTCTTTCGGGAGGGGGTGTTTCTGCACCTTCCCGGCATCACCCTCGAGGTCGCCTCGGTGTGCAGCAGCGTGCCGGCCATCGCGGCCCTGACGGCCCTGGGCGCCGCCTACGGGCAGATGCACCCGCGTCCGACGTGGCTCCGGGCCGCCCTCATCGTTGCGGCCGCTCCCTTGGGGTTTGCGTCCAATATCGTCCGCATCACCCTCACCGCGGTGAGCGTCTACTACTTCGGTCCCGTGGCCCTGGACAACGTGATTCACAAGTTCAACGGCACCACCGTATTTCTCATGACGGTGGTACTGCTGGTCGCGCTGGACGCCGTGATGCTTCGCGTCGCGGCGAGGAACCTGCCTCGGTGAGCCTCCGTGGACGTCTCGCAATCCTCCTCGGACTGATCGGCGCCACCGCCGTGGCGATCGGTCTGGCTCCCGAGGTGCGCGAAGGGCAGTGGGGCGCGGGGCTCGATGCGCTGCCCACGGAGGTCGCGGGGTGGACGTCCACGGCAGGGGCTCCCGAGTGGGCGCTTCCCGTCGATCCGAACGAGAAAGCGGCTCTTCGGCGGACCTACCGGCGCGCGGGCCAGGTCGTCTGGGTCTCGGTCGCACTCTTCGCGCGCGAGGACGATCCGAAGCGGCGGGGCTCCATCGACCGCATCTTCCCGGAGGCGAACACCAGCCGGATCGACCGGGTCGCCATTCCAGTGATCTTGAACGGCGCGGCACCGGTGCGGTTGCCGGCCGTGGTCGGCTACAAGCAGGGGGGGCCGCTGGCGGTGGTGTACTGGCGTCAGCTCGGCCGGCGTGTCTACGGCGGCGACTATCGCTATCGGCTGGCGCTGATGCGCGAGATCCTGTTCCGGCGGCAGGCCGATGCGATGCTGGTGCGCCTCGGGATCCCGGCAGAGAGCGGCGGCGCGCTCGAGGACGCCCTGAGCCTCGTCTCGGAGATCGCGCCGCCGCTCTATGCGGCCTTGGCTCCGATCGCGGCCTCTTCCGGGGCGGGACGTGGTCGTCCGTGAGCTTGGCGCGAAGGGTGTAACGCCCAGCCGAAGGGGCCGATCGGTCCGGGAGACTGTCGCATCGTCGGGCCGGTCATTCGTGCTCCGGCCTGGGCGCTGAGCAGGGCGGGACCATGCGAACTCCGTCTCGGTCATCGAGGTCAAGGACCTGAAGGTCGTCGCCACGATCCCGGTGGGGCGCGGCCCCAACGGGATCAGCGTGATGCCGTGGCGCAGATCGGGAGTGGGGCCGGCCCGAGGCTCACCGGCGCTTTCCCCTGAGGCGAGAGGGTCCCTCGTTGGTGGGGCGCTCCTTCCGGCGCTCCCGGCTCGCCTGACAGATTGTCTGCGCGCGTCACTGGCTCCGCGCTTCTTCCGCCAGGATGTCGATCCTCGGGGTGTCTGCCCGGCCCGCGAAGGGTGAGGCCTGCTCTCCAACCCCTCGGACGAGTGGTGTTTCCGGTGGGTCCACTCCGGCGCCGCGTTCCTGGCATTGTTCCTGCTGCCCACAATGAAGAGGCAGGTACAATGGAACGCGCGACGAACATCGGGTTCTGGGAGCTGACGGTAATCATGGTGGTGATCGCCTCGTGGCTGCTCTACCGCTACGTGGCCCCCAAAGGGTGGCGGGAGTGGAGCCGGGCGGGGCTGGTGCAGGCCTTCATCATCACCCTCTATGCCGAGATGTACGGGTTCCCCCTCACCATCTACGTCCTGAGCGGATTCCTGGGCTGGGACGTCCCCTGGCTCCACGAGAGCGGTCACCTCTGGGCCACGCTCTTCGGCTGGGGCGATCTCGGGGCCATGATCGAGATGATGGTCGGGTACGCCTTCGTCTTCTTGGGGATCTCCCTGCTGATCCACGGGTGGCGCGGGGTCTACCGGGCGAGCCGCGCGGGACGCCTGGCCACCGCCGGCCTCTATGGCGTCGTCCGGCACCCTCAATACGCGGGGATCTTCCTGGCGCTCTTCGGTCAGCTCATCCACTGGCCGACCATCCTGACCGTGGCGCTCTTCCCCGTCATCGTCTGGGCCTACGTCCGGCTCGCGCGCAAGGAGGAGGGGCGGATGATCGGGCAGTTCGGCGAGGAGTACCTGGACTACCGGCGGCGCGTCCCCATGTTCTTTCCACACCGGGGGGAGTGGAGACGGCTGCTGGACGGGACGCGTGCATCCAGCGGTGAGCCGCTCAGACCCCGAGACTAGTTGCAGCATGAGGCGCCGTCATCACGCGGGGTGCTCGGGGGCCTGAGTCACGGAGTGAAAGATCTCGCGGAAGATGCGGCCGGCGATCGGCGCAGCGACCTTCCCCCCATCCCACCGCGCTCGACCAGGGCGACCACCACCATCCGAGGAGCATCCGCCGCCGCATAGCCGGCGAACCAGGCGTGATCCTGCCCCTTGGTGGAATCGCTGTCCGGGATGATCTGTGCGGTCCCGGTCTTTCCCGCGACGAGAAGGTCGAGACTCCGCGCGGCAGAAGCCGTCCCACCGTCGTCGAGCGTGGCCCAGAGACTTCGACGGAGGACGGCGAGAACGGCGGGAGCGAACGCCACGTGTCCAGTGACCTCTGGAGCGACCAAAAGAACCGTTTCGCCGGCGCTCTCGACACGCTGGACGAGGCGAGGCCGCCAGAGGATCCCCCCGTTCGCGATCGCCGCCATGAACCGCGCGACCTGGAGCGGTGTCACGAGTACGCGCCCCTGGCCGATCGCCACGTTCGCGGTATCTCCCGGCAACCACGCGCGGAGGTGCGCGGCGAAGCGGCCCGACGGGTAGGCGCGTCGGGGCTCGAGCGCTACCGTCACGCCCGGCAGCCCCGCGCGCCGCTCTTCGAGCGGGGCGACCTCCTGGAACGTCAACCCGCGCCGGACGCGCACGGGCCAGGGCGAGTCGGCGGGCGGCGCAGCGAGCGCGCGGTCGAGCTCCGCGTACGGGATCTTGAGGAGGATCGAAAGCGTGGCGAGCACGGTCTGGCGATCCTCGAGCTCGCCGGGACGCGGCGGGCCGGCAGCGTTATCGCGTTCAGGGTGGGCGATGCGCTCGACCTCGCGCCAGTGGGGGTCGGCGCGGAGGAAGAAGGGCACCGCCGTCTCCGGCCAGACGATGTGACTGGCACCCCTGCGCGCCGCTTCCAGCGTGAGCCGCCGGTAGACCTCCGGCGTCGTCCCCTGATACGCGGGGTCCCACTTCACGCCCTGGTCGATATTCGCCTGGACCAGCGCGACCGGAATCGCAGGCGTCCCCTCGCGCGCGGGCGACAGCAGCCAGCCCGAGCCGATCGCAAGACCGACGACCGCCCTCGCGACGCCGAGCCCGCCCAGCCGGTCGTTCCACCCCTATCGTCTGCGCCACCCACGGGATGGTCGCCAGCCAGAAGATCAACCCGGAGAGGAGGCCCAGGATTCCGGCGCGCCGCCGGTCCACTCCGTCGGCGGCGACGAGGAGCGGCACCAGAGCCGCAAAGGCGAGCCAGCTCTGGTCGCCACTGCCGGCAAAGGCCAGGGCCAGCAGGGCCCCGGAGAGGGCAGCCAGGAGCCAGCGGGGCACCACCGTCATTCCCGTTCCCCGATCGTGAGCGCTTCAGCATCCCGGGGAGGGCGTTCCGGAGTGCCGCGGGGCAGCACCGCTCGGCCTCGCCCCCATGGAAGGAAAGCCCGGGTCCGAGCGGCGTAGCCCAAGAACGCCTCGCCAAAGAACGTCGCCAACTCCTCGTCCTCGCGGCGCGCCAGGCGGACATACATGACGATGAGCACGGGCGCCATCAGGAAGGTGAGGACAGTCGGCCACATGATGTTGAAGCCGAAGATGATCAGCATCAGGCCGACGTACTGAGGGTGCCGGAGGTAGCGGTAGATACCGTCCGTCACCAACCGATCCCGTCCCCGATAGACGGTGGCCCAGCCGACGGCGAGCAGCGACAGACCGGCCGCGATGAGGACGGTGCTCACCGTCATGACCAGGTAGACTCCGGCCTGGAGCGGGAGCAGCCCGAGGCGATCCAGAGCAAAGGCCCAGAGATGGCTCTCGTTCATCCCGAACGCAGACGCCGGAAGGCCGAGCAGAGGGGCCAGCAGGTAGATGGTCAACGGGACTCCGAACATCTCGGTGAAGTTGACCGTCGCATCGAATATCTCTTGCCGCTCCACCGCCGAGCTTCCGGTGAAGTCGACCCTCGTCCCTCGATTGCTCCGAGAGTTCAGCGGGTTGAACCGGGCCTGGATTCGGATCGTGGCTCGCCCTGCCGTGACTCGCAAGGCGTCCAGGAGATCCCCGTCCTGCAAATGGACGACAACGACGTAGAAGCCCTCGGCGTCGGTCTCGGTGAGATAGGAGAATCCTGTCTTCTCGCGGACCACCTCGACCGTGCCGCGCGCCATCGGCCGGCGCGCCCCGTCTCGGACATATCCCAGCACCACTTAGCGGTGGCTTACCTCGTGGGTGGCCTCCGCGGGTGTGCCCAAGGACAAGAGTGCGGCGAAAGGCACCAGTGTGAGACGACGGACGGCGCGCATTACAGCGGGGCCTCCCGCAAGAAGATCGTGAAGGGCGAGTGGCGCGTCTGCCGGAGCGCTTCGCAGAGCGGGGCCGTCCGTCGCTCGGTCTGCCGCCGTGAGATGTCGAAGGATCGAGTGTAGAAGCGATCGGGCTCGACGACGACGCGCGGCCGGAGCCCGAGCCCGGGGCGGTCCACCCTCCAGGGCTCTGTCATGGTGAAGCTCGCCTTGGGCGCGAGGCGCGTGTCGTACACCTCGCGGGACAGGTCGAGCGGCGGATCGTGTCCAATGGGGGCTTCTGGCACGGCGGTCTTTAGCGGCCGTCGTTCCGCGTCCACAAGGCCCATCCTCAGGCATCCCTCTGGGGTGAGGTAGGTCGGGAAGTAATGCGAGCCTTGTCCATCGTCCGGGCGATGTCCAGGGTCGTCGCGTCACTTGTCGTGATCTTCGTCCTTCGGCTGTTGCTGGTGCCCCGTCGACCTGCCGCGCATCATGAAGTACATGCCGAGCGGACACGCAAGCAACGCCAGCAAGGGGAGAAGGGCTCCGGCCGCACCGAGCAGGGCACCTCCACCGCCGGCGAGGACGACGAGGGCCAGAAGCGGCGCGCCGCAGCAGGCGGCCATCTTGAGCGCCATCTTCCAGTCCCAGGGCTTTGCGGCTCCGGTCGGCTGCTCCGGGGCGGTCCCGTCCGTGCGCTGGACCTCGGCGCCACCCGCGACGGCAGTCTGGACCCGAACCGCCCGCACGCCTTTGACGAACTCCTCGGCATGCGCGTCGGAGCAGAAGATCTCGCCGAAGCGCTCCGGCGCGCCCTCCTGACCGACTTCCGCGCCGCAGAACGCGCAGTACCGCGCCTGGTCTGTCGCCTGAACAGGTGGCGGCCCGTTCCTGGAAGCGACCGGCACCACAGAGAGTTCGATCCGCTGTCCGTTGCCTTCCCGCGATGACTCAATCATGTCCACTCCTTCTCGTCTGTCTCGATTCACGCGTTTACGCCTCCGTTTGGCCATTACTTCAGGCTCATTAGGTACTCCGCCACAGTGCGCGCCTGCCCCTTCGTGACGCCCGGCGCCGGCATCTTCGGCGAGCGCCCGCTGCGCCGTAACCCAGCCCTCGTAGTCCGCGGCCGTGTCCACGAGCTCAGCTCGCGAATCTCCGGCCCACGGGGTCCCGGGCAGCGCCGCCACGGCGCCGCGCAGGATCAGACCGAACCCGGTTCGACGTCCGGTTTGCCCTTCACGATCGGCGTGGAGAGCGCGGGGCCGTTCACCGCATACCTTCGCTTCCGCGCTCAGCCCCCGCGCATCTGGCGCGGAGGCCGCTGCGGCTGCTGCTCCGGGGCGGGAGCCGCCGCCCGCATCTTCTGGGCTCGCGTCTCTTTCACGTACTCGTCGGCGTGCGCCTCCGAGCAGGCCCATTCGCCGAAGCGGTTGAACGTCGGCTCCGCCACCTGCTTCCCACAGATCGGGCAGTACTTCTCAGTGGTCTCGATCGCCATTGCTTCCTCCTGAAGTGATTGTCAGCGCGTCGTATCGGGCGTTTCGTGCTGGCGGGACGAGCCGCGCATCATCCCGCCGGCGCCGCCCATCCCGCCGCCCATTGAACCCATCATCTCCGCCATGGCCTGGGGTGCACGCTCGGACGTGTCCTTTTGCTTCGTCTTCAGCAGCGACTCGACGAGGCGGCGGGCGGCGTCCGTGTCCCAGTCACGCTCGCCGCGCACCCGCCCGACGACTTTCCCCGCCTGGTCGATGAGGATTGTGCTGGGGTGGCCCCAGACGCCGAAGGACGAGGGGCCCGCGTGGAACTGCGAAGCCAACGAGGGAGGCGAAAGCCACGGAAGCGAGGCGGTCGCCGCCCGGTCCCACTG
>MGBT01000078.1 GCA_001788395.1 Candidatus Rokubacteria bacterium GWA2_70_23 | reverse complement strand
CACCCGCGGTCCGGCGCCGCGCCCGCACGCAGACTCGATGAAGACAGCGGTCGATTCCTCGGTGCTCCTCGACGTGCTCGGCGCAGACGCCCGCTTCGGGCGGCAGTCGCGGGAGGCGCTCCGGAGGGCCTACGATGCGGGTGCCCTGGTGGCCTGCGAGGTGGTGTGGGCCGAGGTGCGGGCGCACTTCCCCAGCGACGAGGCCTTCCTTGAGGCGCTCTCCCTCCTGGGCGTGCAGTTCGAGCCCATCGACGCCGAGGCTGCAAGCGCGGCGGGCCGGCTCTGGAGACAGAATCGAGGCGCGGTGCGACTCCCTCGACATCGGGTCGTCGCGGATTTCCTGGTCGGCGCCCACGCTGCCCTGCAGGCCGACGCTCTGCTCACGCGAGACCGCGGCTTCTACCGCACCGCCTTCAGGAAGCTGAAGGTCATCGATCCGGACCCCGTCTAGAAGAGCAAGGTCCAGAGGGACGGCGCGTCCGTCCGGCGCTCCTCGCTCACCCGCCCGTCCTTCGCGAGCTTCCGCAGGTGGGCGTGTACCGACATCCCCGCGGCGGCGTGCAGCATCTGGGGAACGTCGGCGTAGATCACCGCGACCATCTCGGGGATCGTGCGGACGCCGCCTCCCAGGGCGTCGAGGATCTGGCGCTCGCGCATCATCCGGTGGTCCAGGTACTCCTGGATCTTCGCCGGGGCGTCCTCGATGACCGGACCGTGCGCCGGGTAGATGCGCCGCACGTCGAGGGCCTGCACCCGCCTCAGCGAGGCCATGTAGTGGGCAAGGTCGCCGTCGTCCTCCGGGATCACGCTCGTGGAGCCTCCCAGGATGAGATCCCCGCTGAAGAGCGCGCGCTCCTCCGGCAGGTAGAAGCAGAGGTGGTCGGAGGCATGTCCCGGCGTGTGGATGGGGATCAGGGTCACGCCGTCCCCCTCCACCGCCACTCCATTCTGGAGATCCCGGGTTCCCTCGGGCAGCCCGCCGTCCTTGAGGATCATCTTCGAGACGGGCAGCCCCTGGAAGCGCGCGCGCAGGTCAGCCACGCCACCGATGTGGTCCCGGTGGCGGTGGGTGAGGAGGATCCGCTCGGGGCCGGCCCAGCCGCGCTGCGCGAGGTACTCCTGGAACAGGGTCACGTAGCCCGGGATCCCCGCGCCCGTGTCGATGAGGATGGGGTGCTTCACGCCCACGAGGTAGGTGTTCGTCCCCGGCCCGGTCATCATCCCGGGGTTGAGCCCGAGCACACGCCCTACGAGATCGCTCGGCGTCGCCGTCCTCGGGAAGTCTGGATCGATCCAGCTCATGCGCCCCTCCGGCTCATGCGACGCCCAGGTAGCGCCGCTTGATCTCCTCGGCCGCCTCGAGGCTCTGCGGCGTCCCCTCGTAGACGATCTGCCCCTTGTTCATGACATACACCCGGTCGGCCACCCGGAGCGCCAGGTGGTAGTTCTGCTCCACGAGCAGGATGGAGAGGCGCTCGCCCTTGAGCCCCTTCACCACGCGCCCGATCTCCCGCACGAGGATGGGCGCGAGCCCCTCGGAGGGCTCGTCCAGCAGGAGGAGACGGCCGTTGGTGAGGAGCGCGCGCCCGATGGCCAGCATCTGCTGCTCGCCGCCCGAGAGCGTGCCCCCCGACTGCTCGGCCCGCTCGCGGAGCCGCGGAAACAGCGCGAAGACCCGCTCCAGCGTCCAGCCGGCGGCCCGGGCGCCCAGCAGCAGGTTCTCCCTCACGGAGAGCGGCGAGAAGATCCGCCGCCCCTGCGGCACCAGCGCCATGCCCCGCCGCGAGATCCGGTACGGGGGCCAGGCCTGGATCGGCTCCCCCTCGAAGACGATGCGCCCCTCGCGCGGCGGGGTGAAGCCGACGATGCTCCGGATCATGGTGGTCTTCCCCGCCCCGTTCCGTCCGAGGAGCGCCACGGCCTCGCCCGCCGCGACGCGGAGGGAGACGCCGTGCAGGATGTGGCTCTCGCCGTAGTAGGTGTGGATGCCGTCGACCTCGAGCATGGCCCTCACCCGCTCCCGAGATAGACTTCGTACACTCGCGGGTCGGCCTTCACCTCCTGGAAGGACCCCTCGCTCAGCACCTCGCCGTAGTGCAGCACGGTCACGCGGTCCGCCAGCGACGACACCACGTCCATGTCGTGCTCGATGATCAGGAGCGTCACCTCCCGCGGCAGCCCCTCGAGCATGCGCGTCATGCGCAGCGTCTCCTCGGGCGACATGCCGGCCGTGGGCTCGTCCAGGAGCAGGAGCTTGGGCGAGGTGGCCAGCGCCACGCCCACCTCGAGCTGTCGCTGCTCCCCGTAGGACAGGCGTGAGGCTTGCTCCTGGAGGCGGTCCGTGAGCCCCACGGCCTCCGCGGCCTCCCGCGCGCGCAGGAGCGGCCCCGGCAGCCGTGCGATGCCGCCGAGGAGACTGTAGCTGCCCCGCCCGTCGGCGGCCGCCGCGAGACGCAGGTTCTCCAGCACGGTGAGCTTGGGGAAGAGATTCGTCCGCTGGAAGGACCGGGACAGCCCCCGGCGGGCCACCACGTGAGGCGGGAGCCCCGTGATCGGCTTGCCGTCGAAGAGGATCCGCCCCGCCGAGGGCGCGAGCGAGCCGGTGATCAGGTTGAACAGCGTGGTCTTGCCGGCGCCGTTGGGGCCGATGATGGCCCGCCGCTCGCGCGGGGCGATGTCGAGGGACACGCCGTTCACGGCGGTCAGCGCGCCGAAGTGGCGCGTGAGCCGCTCCGCGACCAGGAGGGGAGCGCCGCCCGCGGTCACGCGCGGAGCCCCACGCGCCCCCGCAGCGCGCCGACGATACCGCCCGGCGCGAACAGGACGAGCAGGATGAACGTGAGCCCGAGAATGAGCATCCAGCGCTCCGTGTAGGAGCTCACGAGGCTCTGCAGCAGGATGAAGGCGCCGGCGCCCAGGACTGCGCCGCCGAGGGTGCCGGTGCCGCCGATGATCACCATCAGGAGCGCCTCGCCCGACGTCGTCCACAGGAAGGCATCCGGAGTGATGGAGCCGACGAGCTGGGTGTAGAGCGCCCCCGCCACGCCCGCCAGCATCCCCGCGATCACGAAGGCCAGGAGCTTGTACCGGTTCACGGCGTACCCCACCGCCTGCATCCGGCTCTCGTTCTCGTGGATCCCCTGGAGCACATGCCCGAAGGGCGAGCGCACGACGCGCCACAGGAACAGCGCGCCGAGCGCCACGAGCGCCACGAGGTACAGGTGGAAGCTCATGGGCTGTGCCAGGTTGATGCCCACCACGGAGGCGCGGGGGACGCCGACGATCCCGTCCTCGGCGCCCAGCCACGCGGCCTGGAAGGCCACGGCGTAGAACATCTGCGAGAAGGCCAACGTCAGCATGATGAAGTACACCCCGCTCACCCGGATCGAGAAGAACCCGATGACGAGCGCCGCCAGCCCGGCTGCCAGCGGAGGGAGCGCCAGCGCCGACAGCGTCCCCGGGTAGGCCGTGAGGGCCAGGGCGGCGACGTAGCCGCCGACGCCGAAGAAGGCGGAGTGGCCGAAGGAGACCATGCCGGCGTAGCCCATCAGGAGATCGAGGCTCATGGCGAAGACGCCCCAGATGAGGATCTCCTGGAGCAGGGTCACGGGGTACTTCCCGGCGAAGAGCGGGAACGCCGCCGCCGCCGCGAGGAGCACGAGGAAGGCGGCCAGCCGGGCGATCACTTGAGCGGCCGTCCGAAGAGGCCCTGGGGCCGGAGGAGCACGATGGCGGCCATGACGAGGTAGATCATCAGCATCGAGGCACCGGGGAGCCAGGCCTTCCCGAAGGTCTCGGCCTGGCCGATGATCAGGCTTCCCACGAGCGAGCCCTTGAGGCTGCCGAGGCCCCCCACGACCACCACGATGAGAGCGGGGATCAGGATGCTCGCGCCCATGGGCGGGTACGCCGACTGGATGGGACCGGCGATCACGCCCGACAGCCCGCCCAGCGCGGCGCCAAAGGCGAACACCCCCGTGAAGACCCGGTGGATGTTGACCCCCATGCCCCCGGTCATCTCGGCATCGAAGACCCCCGCCCGGATGATGGACCCGAGCCTCGTGCGCTCGATCAGGAGCCACACCGCCACGGCCATGCCGAGGCCGAAGACGATGACGAACAGGCGATAGGAGGGCACGGTAGCGCCGAGCACCGTCACGGAGCCCGAGAAGAGATCGGGCGCGGGGATGGAGCGGATCCGCCCCCCCCAGATCCACTTCACGAGATCCTCGAAGAGGTAGATCAGCCCGAATGTCAGCAGGACCTGATCGAGCGGCTGCCGTCGATACAGGGGCCGGAGACAGCTCCTCTCGATGACCGCGCCGATGCCTCCCACGACCAGCGGGGCGGCAACCAGCGCCAGCCAGAAATTGCCCGTGGTCGCGATCAGGGTGAGCCCGGCGTAGGCGCCGAGCATGTAGAAGGAGCCGTGGGCCAGGTTGACCACGTCCAGCATCCCGAAGATCAGGGTCAATCCGACGGAGAGGAGGAATAACAGGACGCCATACGACAGCCCGTTCAGGGCCTGGGCGAAGAGATCGGGGAGGGCGGGCACGCGGGTGACGACCGGGGGGCCGGGCCCGAGGGCCCGACCCCCCGTGGGTTTCCGTCAGGCCGGCAAGGTGCAGCCGGTCCCGGGGTCCGTCACGTCGGCGACCTTGTCGATCGGGACGTTGTTGAGCCCGCCGGCGACCTCCCTGACCTCGCGGATGTAGATGAACGGCTGGATGACGTTGTGCGACTTGGGGTCGAAGCGGAAGCGGCCGCGCGGGCTGTCGAACTCGGTCTTGGCGATGGCTGCGACGAGCTTGTCCTTGTCCTGGGTGTTGCCGTTGACGGCCTTGACGGCACGGATGATGACCTCGGCCGTGTCGTAGCCCTGGACGGCGAAGCCGTCCGGGCTCTTGCCGCCGAACTTGGCCTTGAAGTCGGCCACGAACTTCTTGTTCACGGGGTTGTCGAGGAGCGGGGTGTAGAAGTGCCCGGTGATGACGCCCAGCGCCGACTTGCCCTGGGCCGGCAGCACGTCGGGCTCGGTGAGGAAGCCCGCGCCGGTGAGCTTGATCGACTGCTTCAGCCCGAACTGGTCGAACTGCTTCACGAAGTTGACGGCGTCGGACCCCGAGAAGAAGCAGTAGACGGCCTTGGCCCCGGACTGCTTGATCTTGGTGAGGTACGGAGCGTAGTCCGTCTCGCCGAGCTTCGGGTAATCCTCGGCCACGACCTTGCCGCCGGCCGGCAGGTAGGTCTCCTTGAAGGCGTTCATCATGTCCTTGCCCGCCTGGTAGTTCGGCGCGACGAGGAACACCTCCTTGGCGACGTTCTTCGCGACCCAGCCGCCCATGGGCCAGTTGGGCTGCCAGTTGGAGAACGACGTGCGGAAGATCCACTTCGAGCAGCGCTCCCGGCTGATGACGTCGGCGCCCGCATTGGAGACGATGAGGATCGTCTTCGAGTTGTGGACCTTGTCCCGCATGCCCATCAGGATGCCGCTGTGCACGGGGCCCGTGAGGATGTCCACCTTGTCGGAGTCGATCAGCTTCTCCGTCTTGCGGATGCCGACCGGCGGCTTCATCTCGTCGTCTTCCTTGATCATCTCGATCTTGCGCCCGGCCACGGTCCAGTTCTCGCGGGCGAAGACCAGCTCCATCCCCTGCGTGATGCTCTCCCCGAGGACGGCGTAGACGCCCGTGTACGGGAGCACCACGCCGATCTTGAGCGGCGCGCCCTGCGCCTGGGCCCGGAGCACCCACGGTCCCACTGCCGTGCCGGCGGCCGCCATGGAGGTCGCCCCGAGAAAGGTCCTTCGCGTCATCCGATTCATGCGTGTGTCCTCCTCATGTGTGCTGTGAGACGGTCTCGCCGGGGAGCGTCGGGATGCCGCCCGCCCCTGGCGCCTTCCCCGGGGGGGCGGGTCCCCTAAGCCTACACCGAACCCCCTCCCTCGATAAACCCCCATCTGCCCTAGCAGGCCGCTGAAAAAGGCCCATCTGCTTCGTTGGCGCCCTCGGCCGCACGCTCAACGTGGCTCGCTCACGCTCGCCCGGATCTCCGGATCCGCTCCCCTCGCCTCCGGCTCGGCTCGCCAAGCGGAGTACGCCTCGCGTGCGGCCGTCGGGCGCCGCCTCGCATCTGGACCTTTTTGAGCAGCCCGCAGGGTTTCCCCGCATCCTGCCAGGTGAATCCGCCGGCGGCGCGCCTCCGGGTCCCGGCCGGCTCACTCCTGGGCGAGAAGCGAGATCACGTAGTTGCCGCTGCCCGAGGAGGGACCGTAGGCGTGGACCCGGGCGGCGAACCGCTGCCCCGACTCCATGATGGCGCCGAGCATCATGGCCAGGTGGCGGCCGCCCATCTCGGGCTGCGCCGTCGCGGCGAACTCGGGCAGCCAGCGCCAGAGGGCGTCGTACTCGCCGGCCGCCAGCATGCGGGCGAAGCGGTGATCCGCCTCCTCGTCCTCCGGGCGCGGGCCCTTCTCGGGCCCGCGCACCAGCTTGTGAGAGAGACTCCCGCTGGCTGCCAGCCCCACGCGCTTGCCGCTCTCGCGCACCACCTCGGCGAGATAGCGCCCCCAGGCGAAGCATTCCTCGAGATCGTTGGCCAGGCACACGGAGACCGGGACCATCGGGAGCCGCTGCGCCCGGTCCAGGTAGCAGACCAGGGGCGACACCGTCCCGTAGTCGAGCGGGTAGTGGATGTCATTGGCCAGCACGCATTGGCGCCCCCGGGCCTTGCCGCGAGCGATCAGCGCGGCCGCCAGCTCGTAGTCCCCGGGGTAATCGTAGTGGACGCCGTGGATCAGCTCCGGGGCCTCCTGTGCCGTGAGCACGCCCTGGTGGCGAGGGGTGCCATCCACGACGGTGGGGAAGGTCGAGATCAGATGGCAGGAATTGACCACCATCACGTCGAGGGTTGCGGCCGCCACCTCCCTGCCCTGGGCCACGAGGCCGTCGCGCACGGGGCGGAACACCTCGGAGGCGAGCTTGCCCTCGAAGGCCGCCTCAAAGGTGCAGTAGCGCGGCGTGTGAACCGTGAGATAGACCCCGGCCAGGACACCCATGTCAGCCCCCTGCGCCTCTCAGGCGGCGCGCGACATCGGGCGGAAAGGCGCGCGCCCTGAGCCGCGCGCCTGGCGCCTCCGCCACGCCCACCCAGGCGCGCACCTCGAAACCCGTGGCGCAGTGGGTGTCCCCCACCGAGACCTCGTGCTCCACCCGGAACGTCTTGTCGCGTACCTCCGTCACGGTGGAGCGAACGGTCACCTCGTCCCCGTAGCGGACGGGAGCGACGAAACGCGCCCCCGACTCGACGATGGGCACGCCCACCACGCGGTACTGCGGGAAGATCTCCGGCCACGGCAGCCCCACCGACTCGAAGAGCGCCTCCGTGGCGATGTCGAACCACTCGAAGAAGCGCGGGTAGAAGGCGATCCCCGCGGGGTCCGCCTCGCTCCAGCGGACGCGGATGTGCTCGGTGTGGCTCACCACGGTCATGCCTGCGGGATCCTCTCCTTCAGAACGAAGCGCTGGAGCTTGCCCGTGGCGGTGCGCGGCAGCTCGGGGACGACCAAGATCTTCCTCGGGCGCTGGTGAGGGGCGAGGTTGCTCTCCGCGAGCGCGGTGAGCTCGGCCACCAGCTCGTCTGTCGGTTTCGCCTGATCCTTCGGCACGACGAAGGCGAAGGGCTTCACGAGGCCGCCCGGCTCCTCTCCGCCGACGACGCCGGCCTCGGCCACGCCGGGATGCGAGAGCAGCACCGTCTCGACCTCCGCGGGCGCGACCCACAGGCCCGCGACCTTGAAGAAGTCGTCCTCGCGCCCGCAGTGGTAGTAGAAGCCGTCGGCGTCGCGGCGGTAGACGTCGCCCGTACGGAACCACGCGCCGATGAAGGTGGCGCGCGATCGGTCGAGACGATTCCAGTAGGCCGGGCTCGCCGATCCTGTCTTGACGTGCAAGATGCCCTCCTCCCCGTCCCGGACCTCGTGGCCGCCGGCGTCCAGCAAGCGTACCTCGGTGCCCGGCACCGGGGTGCCCGTGGAGCCCGGGCGGCTCTGCCCCGGCCGGTTGGAGAGGACCATGAAGACCGTCTCGGTGGCCCCGATCCCATCGAGGATCTCGAGGCCGAACCGCTCGCGATACGCCAGGTAGAGGTCGGCGGGGAGCCGCTCGCCGGCCGACACCGCGAAGCGGAGCGAGCGGAAGGCTTCAGGAGGCGGGTCGGCGCGCAGCATCCGGGCGTAGAACGTGGGCACCGAGAACAGAATCGTGGGCCGGAAGCAGAGCATCGCCTCCGCGACCGTGGCGGGATCGGGCCACGCGGGGTTGAGGAACGTGCAGGCCCCGGCGAAGAACGGGAGGAGGAAGGAGTTGCCGAGGGCGTAGGCGAAGAAGAGCCTCGAGGTGGCGAGCACCCGGTCCTCGGCCGTCACCCCGAGCACGGCGACCGCGTAGTTGTGGCAGGCAAGATGATCACGGTGGAGGTGGATGGCCCCCTTGGGCACTCCCGTCGTGCCGGAGGTGTAGAGCCAGAAGGCCATGTCGTCCGGGCTCACGGGCTCGGGCGCGAGGACGGCCGGCGCCTTCGCGCACAGCTCGTCGAGGCTCGGGAATCCCCTGGCCGGCCCGGCAGTGACGACGGCGCGCAGATGCGGCAGTCCGGCGAGTACGGGCCGGAGCCCCTCCACGAACGCCGCATCGGCCACGAGAACCTTGGCGCGGCTGTCGCGAAGGATCGCGGCGTGGGCCTCCGGCCTGAGCCGCGTGTTCAGCGGGACCGCGACGGCGCCGATCCGGAGCGCGCCGAAGAACATGGCGACGAAGGGCAACCCGTCGGAGAGGAGCATTGCCACGCGCTGCTCGGGCTCGACTCCCAGCGCGCGCAGGGCGTTCCCGGCCCGGCAGGTGGCCGCGAGAACCTCGGCGTAGGTGTGGCACCCCGTCGGAGTCACGATGGCGGTGCGCCCGCCGCGACCGGCGGCGACGTGGGTGTCGAGGTATGCGGTGACGGCATTGGTCACGGGGGATCTCCCCGGGATCGCCCGGGCGTGCTGCCCGACGCCAGTGAGGGCTTGCTCACGGTCTTATAGGCGCCGCCCCTCGGCTTGTCAAGGATGCGCGCGTGTGGGAACGTGCTCGGCGTGACGCGCAGACACTCCCTCCTTGACGCCTTCGACGTGAAACCCGGCCGCGTCCTGAGCCTGGCCGGCGGCGGCGGCAAGACCTCGCTCATGTACGCGCTGGCGCGCGCCGTGCAGGGCTCTCGCCGCCGCGTGCTCACGACGACGACCACCCGCATCTTTCCTCCGAGCCCGGGCGACAGCCCCGCGCTCCTGGTTCTGGAGGAGCACCCCGACGGCCGCCGGGCCATCGCCCCTCTCCTGGCCGAGCACGCGCATGTGACGGTCGTGCAGCGGCGGAACCCCGACGGCAAGCTCGCCGGCATCCCGTGCGCGCTCGTGGACGAGCTCGCCGCCGCCGGCCCCGCGGAGGTGATCATCGTGGAGGCCGACGGCAGCGCGGGACGGCCGCTCAAGGCCGCGCGCGACGGGGAGCCGGTGTTCGCTCCGTCCTCGACCGACTGCGTGCTGGTGATGGGCGCCGATGCGCTCGGCAGCCCGCTCGAGGAGACCCACGTCTTCCGCTCGGCCCTCGCCTCCGAGATCACGGGCCTCGCCATCGGGGCGCCCGTCACGCTGGAGGCGGCGGTCGCGCTCCTCATCGGCCCGCGGGGGCTGGCGCGAGGCGCCCCGCCGGCGAGCCGGCTCGTCGTGTTCCTCAACAAGGTCGAGGGCCCCGCCCAGGAGCCGGACATCCACGCGCTCGCCTCGATGCTCCTGGCGCAGCGCGAATCCCGGCTCTGCCGCGTCGTCATGGGCAGCCTCAGGCAGGCGGAGCAGGGCTTCACGGTCTTCGAGCGTCCATGACGACCGCGCGGATCGCCGCGGGGATGTCCTCCACCGACGAGGTCGGGCCGAAGGTCGCGGCCACGCCCTTGTCCCGGAGCAGACGCTCGTCGCCCGCGGTGAGTACCGAGCCGCCGACGACCACCGGGATCGAAAGCCCCTGCTGACGGAGCAGCGCCAGCAGCTCGTCGATGTAGTGCAGGTACTCCCAGGAGTGGCAGGAGAGCCCGATGACGTCGCCATTCTCATCGCCCGCGGTCTTGACGATGCCGGGAGGCAGGTTGAACCGGCCGAGATAGATCACCTCCATGCCGGCGTCGCGGAGGAGGCGGGCCACGGCCACGGCCCCGACCTCGTGCTGGTCGAGGCCGAGCATGCCGATGAGCACTCGGATCGGCCTCACAGCGGCGACTCCATCATGCCGAAGGGATCGCCGGGGACGCCGTAGGCCGCGCGCAGCACCCACGCGACCTCGCCCATGGTGGCGCCGACTTCCGTGGCGGCGATGATCGAGGGCATCAGGTTCTGCGTGGTGTCCCGCGCGGCCCGGCTCACCTGCTCCAGGGTGGCGCGGAGCCGGCGGGAGTCCCTCGACCGCTTGAAGGCCCGAATCCGCTCGACGCGCTCCCGGGAGGGCTCGATCTTCCGCTCGGCCAGGGCCCGGAGCAAGGTGTCCTCGTGCGCAGGCATCCGGTGGACGTTCACGCCCACCTGAGGCTTCGTGCCGTCCCGGACCTGCCGCGCGTGCCGCTCCATGGCGTCCTGGAACAGCGTCCTGAACCACCCGCGGTCGCAGAGGGCGGCCGGGTCCCCCATGTCCTCCACCCGCGCCACCATCTCCTGGATGCGCCGCTCCATCTCGGCCGTGAGGGCCTCGACGTAGTACGAGCCGCCCAGGGGGTCGGTGACGGAGCTGACGTTCGTCTCGAGCTGGATCACCTGCTGGGTGCGCAACCCCACCAGGTGGGACTCCGGGCTGGGCGTGCGGAAGGCCTCGTCGAAACCGGAGATCTCGATCCCCTGCACGCCGGCCAGCGCCAGCGCCAGCGCCTGCGCCGTGCCGCGGACGATGTTGTTCACCGGCTGCTGGGCGGTGAGCGAGAGCCCCGAGGTGTGGGAGGCGATGTTCACCGCCAGCGAGCGGGGGTCCCGCGCGCCAAACTCCTCCCGCATCATCCGCGCGTAGAGCCGCCGGGTCGCGCGGATCTTGGCGATCTCCTCGAAGAAGTCCATCCCGCAGTTGACGAGGATCGCGATGCGCGGCGCGAAGCTGTCCACGAGGAGGCCGCGCCGGAGCAGCTCCCGCACCACGTAGCGGATCTCGACGAACCCGAGCGCCATCTCCTCGACGACGTCGAGGCCCCCGTCGCTGATGTAGTAGGTGTCCTCGAGGAAGGCGTGGAAGCGCGGCATCTCCCGGCTCGCGAACTCGATGGAGTCCGCCGTCATCCTGAGCCGCAGCGGAAAGGGCATGTGGGTCGCGTAGCCGCAGTCCTCGCAGTAGAAGGGGGGCTGGACGATGGAGCCCCGGAGCCTCGCCGGATCGATCCCCCGCTCCCGGGCCGCCAGGTAGAAGCCCGCGATCCCGAACAGCGGCGGAAGCGAGTGCGACACGGTGAGGCCGTCCAGGGGGAGATCGTGGTAGAGCTCCCGGTAGTCGTCGAGGCAGCAGAGCGAGACCCCCTGAGTGCCCACCGCATGCGCGGCGGCAGGATGGTCCGGGTCGAGATAGGCCATCGTCGGGGTGTCCCCGATGACGTCGAGGCCCGTCGCGCCTGTCTCGATGAGGTACTTGAGCTGGGCGTTGGACTGCGACGGCGCGCCCTCTCCGGACAGCTCGCGCTGGATCCAGGCTGCCGCCGCATGATCCGGCGGGCGCCGACCTCGGGTATAGGGAAAGACGCCCGGATCGCCGAGCGCCTCGTCGTAGCCGAGTGCGGCGACGTCCTCGGGCCGGTACACCGGCTTGAGCGGGATCCCCGATCGCGTCGAGCGGCGGCTCACAGGGCCCTCCGCGTCGCGCCGACCTCCCGCCGGCTGCCCAGCGAGCTGGCGTTGAGCCGCATCCCGCCGTCGATGGGAATCTCGGCGCCGTTGATGAATCCCGCGTGCTCGGAGGCGAGGAACGCGATGAGATGCGCCACCTCGTCGGTGAGCCCCAGCCGGCGGGCGGGCGTCAGCGCCACGGCGCTGTCCCGGATCTCGGCCGGCATGGCGCTCACGAGCTCCGTGGCGATGAGCCCCGGCAGCACGGCGTTGCACGTGATCCCGTCCCGCGCGTGCTCGAGCGTCACGGTCTTGGTGAGGCCGAGGAGGCCCGCCTTGCTGGCCGCGTAGCCCACCTGGTTGTGGAGCCCGCCGAGGGCCGCCACGGACGACACGTTGACGATGCGCCCCCACTTGCGGGCGGCCATGGGGCCGATGATTTCCCTGATCATGTGGAAGGCGCCCGAGAGATTCACGGCGATCTCCCGCTGCCAGGCCTCGGGGGTCATCCGCGCGACGGACGCGACGTTGGTGACGATGCCGGCATTGTTCACGAGGATATCGATGGGCCCCAGCATCTGCCGGAGGGCCTCGATCCCCTCGTGCACCCGCGCGGCATCGGCGATGTCGAAGACGGCCGTTGCGGCCCGGTGGCCTGACCGGGCCATGGCCGCGGCGGTCTCCTCCACCTCGGGGAGGAGGTCGACCAGGCCCACGCGCGCGCCCTCCTGCGCCAGCACCAGCGCCGTGGCCCGGCCGATGCCCCGGGCGGCGCCCGTGATCACGGCCACCTTGTTCTCGAGCAGCACGGTGGTCACCTCCTCACAGGCCGTGGTGCTTCCACGACGGTCGCTTCTTGCCCACGAAGGAGCCGGCGCCGAGCGTGTGCCGGTCCCGGCGCAGGAACATCGACAGGACCATCTCGCCCTCGATCCGCAGCCGCTCCTCCAGCGTGCGCCCCACCCCGCGGATGACACACTCCTTGTCGGAGCGGATCGCCCCCTGGGGCAGCTCGCAGATGGACCGCGCCAGCTCCCGGGCCCGCTCGAGGACCCGGGCATCCGGCACCACCTCGTTGACGAGGCCGATCCGCAGGGCCTCCTGGGCGTCGATGCGGCGCCCGGTGATGATGAGCTCCATGGCGCGCGAGAAGCCCACGACCAGCGGCAGCCGCGCGGTGAGCCCGTCGCCGGCCACGATGTTCCAGCGCCGCTCGAGACAGCCGAACTCGGCGCGTTCGGCGGCGATGCGGATGTCGGCGAGGAGCGCTGTCTCCAGCCCCGCCGCGAAGCAGAAACCGTTCACGGCGGCGATGATCGGCTTGAAGATGTCGGCCCGCCGCGAGTAGCCGCAGTAGCCCTCCGAGTTGTAGACATTCACCCGGAACTGATCGAAGGTGCCGAGCGTGGTGAGCGCGGCGGCCTCCTGGAGATCCCAGCCGGCCGAGAAGGCCCGATCCCCCGCCCCCGTGATGATGGCCACGAAGGCGTCATCGTCGTCGCGGAAGGTCTTCCAGGCGGTCTGCAGCTCCTCGGACGTCTTCTGGCTGATGCAGTTGTGCACCTTCGGACGGTTGAGGGTGATGGTCACCACGTGGTCCGTCTTCTCGTACAGGATGTTGCGGTACCGCCTCCCGCCGCCTCCGGTCCGCGCGCGCGCCATCACCGGCCTCTGAAGCCGGGCTTCGAGCGGGTGAGGAAGGCCTGCTGGCCGGCCAGCCAGTCCTCGGAGCGGCAGAGATAGCTGAAGGTGTCGGTCTCGAAGGCGATGCCGTCCTGGAGCGGCCGGCCGATGCTGTGGAGCACGGCCTGCTTGGCGGCGCGGGTCGCCAGCGGGCCGTTGCCGGCGATCTGTTCCGCGATCTCGGTGGCCCTGGCGATCAGGTTCCCGAGTGGCACCACGTGGTTGGCGAAGCCGATCCGGTAGGCTTCCTGGGCGTCATAGATCTTGCCCGTGAGGATGATCTCCATGGCCCGGCCCAGGCCGACGATGCGCTGGAGCCGGGAGCAGCCGCCGTCGCCGGGCATGAGCCCCCACTTGATCTCCTGGTGGCCGAAGGTGGCGTGCTCGGCGGCGATGCGGATGTCGCAGAACTCCGCCAGCTCGTGCCCGCCGGCGATGCAGTAGCCGTTGATGGCGGCGATGATCGGCGTGTGGATCTCGTAGCCGCCCGAGAGCCCCCCCCAGCCCGGGCCCTGGAAGGCACGGCTCCGGTTCTCCTCCTCGGACGTCTCCCGGATATGCGGGATCAGCTCCTTGAGATCGGCCCCGCTGCAGAAGGCCTTCTCGCCGGCGCCGGTGAGGATGGCCACGCGGACCTCGCGGTCGCGCTTGACCTCGTCCCAGATGGCCAGCATCTCCTGGGACATGCGCAGGTCGATGCAGTTGTGGACCTCGGGACGGTTGAGCGTGACGTAGGCCAGCGCCCCCCGCTTCTCGTAGAGCACCTTCGGCATCGAGCGTCTCCTTTCAGGATCGTCTCAGGAGCGTGAGCGGCTGTTGGACACGCGCGCCTCGGCCGCGGCGCGGACTCGGAAGTGGAGGATCGCCTCGAGGACTCCGCCCGCCACCGAGCGCGCCTTGTCCGACACGGTGAAGCAGTGCTCGGGACGCGCGCGGGGATCGACGTCGCCGATCTTCTGGCCGGCGCCGACCACGCTCCCATCGCGGAGGAGGCCGCGCAGGACCCCCGCGATGCGCGACGTGACGGGCTGTCCCTCGACCTCGCCGATGAGGGCGCCGGCCTCGAGGCGATCGCCGATGGCCCTGAGGGCGCGGAGCCGGCCCGCGGCGGGCGCGCGCAGGAGGCGCTCGGCGCCGTGCCCCCCGATCTCCCCGGGCACCCCGGTGTTGGGCTCGGCCTGCCCCTCGAGAATCACCGACCCGAGCCCGTGACCGCGATTCGTCTCGATGACGGCATCCACGTCGCGGCCGGCCGTGAAGCCGGGGCCGAGGCCGATGACCACCGGCGCCTCCCCAGTCGCCGTGCCGAGATTCACCTTGGCCATGCGCGCGTCGACGACGGCGGCGGGCGCGAGCGCCGTCCGGGCCCGGCCTTGCGGATCAACGAGGACGGCCGCGTCCCCCGAGCGGGCGATGCGGCGCGCCTCTGCCGGGCTTGCCGCCAGCCGCGCCCTGACACCCTCCACCGCCACCGTCCCGTCGTGCACCGCCTCGGAGAAGGCCACGGTCCGCCTCACGGCGGTGGGCGCGCCGATCTCGGTCATGACGACGGCAAAGCCGCTGCGGACGAGTCTCACGGCGCAGCCGGTGGCCAGATCCCCCGCGCCCTTGATCAGCACGAGGGGGCGGCGGCTCATCGAGCGGCGCAGCTCCGGGCGGCCGGGACCGCGGCGCTGCGGCGCACCTGGACCAGCTCGCCCGCGATGGCCACGGCGATCTCCGACGGCGTCCGGGCGCCGATGCGGAGCCCGATGGGGGCATGCACGCGTGAGATGAGGTCGGCGGGCACGCCCGCGGCCTCCAGGTGCCGGAAGACCTCCTTCACGCGGCGGCGGCTGCCGATCATGCCGAGATAGGCCGCCCCGGAGGCGATGACCGTCCTGAGCGCGGCCTCGTCGTGCTGATGGCCGCGGGTGACCAGGACGAGATATGTGGATGGCCCGATGGGGCGCTTCGCCAGCACCGAGTCGATGGGCCCCACCAGGATCGTGTCGGCCTCCGGGAAGCGCTCCCGGCTGGCGAAGACTCCTCGGTCGTCGAGCACCGTGACCTCGAAGTCCAGCATCTTGCCCATCTGCGCCAGCGGCAGCGCGATGTGCCCGGCGCCCACGATGAGGAGCTCCGGCGGCGACGCCATCGCCTCCACGAAGACGCCGAGCCCCTCGCCCTCCTCCGCGCGCTCCCAGCCGGACGCGGAGCGCGTGAGCCAGGTGAGACGGCTCTGGCCGGCGGCGAGGGCGGCGCCCGCGAGATCGCGGAACACGGGAGCGAGGTCACCCGGCAGCGCGCCGAGAAGTGCTCCGCTGCTGTCCACGAGCCATTTGGCCCCGGCCGGGATCCCCGCGTCATCCCCCGGGCTCGCCACGGCCACCAGGAGGGCGACGGGCCTGCGCCGGGCGCCCGCCTCGCCGATGTGGCGCACCACCTCCAGGTCCGAGAGGCCCACCGCTGCCGGACAATCCCAGCCGCAGCGATCCACGAAGACCTCCATCACGCCGCCGCAGTTGGTGGGGCTCAGGTCGTTCATGTCGCCGGTGAGGTCCACCTCGCAGATCCGGGGCCGGCCCTCCTCCAGCACCCGCACGGCCTCCCAGAACACCTGCGCCTCCCCGCAGCCGCCCCCCACGCTGCCCACGATGGCGCCGTCCTTCCGGACGATCATCCGGGCGCCGACCTCCCTCGGCGTCGAGCCGTGCGCCGCGACGACCGTGGCCGTGGCGACGGGCTCGCCCGCCTGCGCGAAGTCGGCCAGGCGGCGGTAGAACGGGGTCACTCGCGCTCCCGGGGCCCATCGCGCCCGGCCGCGGCGAGAGCCGCCAGGATCTTGGCCGGCGTGATGGGCAGGCTCGTGATGCGGGCACCGACCGCGTCGTACACGGCATTGGCCACCGCGGCCATGACGCCCGAGACCGCGCCCTCGCCGACCTCCTTGGCGCCGAACGGCCCGTGCGGCTCGTGGCTGTGGATCATGCCGCTCACCATGGCCGGGGTGTCGTGGGTGATGGGCATCCGGTAGGTGAGGAAGTCCGGGTTGAAGACCTGGCCTTCGCGCAGGTCCACGCGCTCCTGGAGCGTCTGCCCCAGCGCCATGGACACGCACCCCTCGATCTGACCCTCGACGATCTGCGGGTTCAGCGGGAAGCCGCAGTCGTGGTAGGTGACGACGCGGAGCACGCGCACCCGGCCGGTCCAGGTGTCCACCTCGACCTCCGCCAGCTGGGAGGCGAAGCCATAGGCCTCCGTCCACCGCCCCTTGGCGGTGCTGAGGCTCGGGTGCAGCCCCGCGTCGGGGACGCTCTTGTGATACCCCTTGCCAATGATGGGATCGCCATTGGCCTGCTTCACGCTGGCGGCGATGATCTCGCCGTAGGAGAGCGAGCGGTGCGCCGCCCCCTTGACCGAGACCCTCTTGTCCCGCGCCTCCAGATCGCGCGCGTCCACCTCGAGGAGGCGCGCGGCCATCTCCAGGAGCTGGCGCCTGGCATCCTCGGCGGCGAGCCGCACGGCCTTGCCGGTCACGAAGGCGCCGCCTGACAGGAAGCTGCCGAACTCGATGGGGGTGAGCTCCGTGTCCCCGGAGACGATCCGGATGTCCGAGAGCGGCACGCCCAGCTCCTCGGCGGCGATCTGCGACAGCGTCGTCTCCGATCCCTGCCCCATCTCCACGGTGCCCGCGAAGAGCGTGGCCCCACCATCGTCCGCGAGCTTCAGCACCGCCGCCGAGGCGAACGGGTAGTACGGCGACCCGCTGAACATGGAGCACGCCGAGAGACCGACCCCCCGCTTGAAGCGCTCCGAGCCGGTCCAGACGCTCCGCCGCCGCTTGGCCTCCCAGCCGCCGTCGCGCGCGGCGGCCTCGATGGAGTCCTTGAGGCCGCAGCTCCTGAGGACATCGCCGCTCGTCGGCATGACCTCGCCCTGGTCCCGGGCATTGCGCCGCATCAGCTCCACCATGTCGATGCCGAGGTCCTCGGCCAGCATGTCCATGTGCGAGTCCACGGCGAAGCGGATGAAGGGCGCGCCGTGGCCGCGCTTGGGGCCCTTCACCGGATTGTTCGTGTACACGGCGAGGCCCTCGTAGCGCAGGGCCGGGACGCGATAGACGGGGATATTGTACGAGTAGCAGAGGAAGACCACGACGGGGCCCGTGCCGCGGTAGGCCCCGGTGTCCACGACCACCTGGATATCCTGGGCCGCGATGATCCCGTTCCTGTCCACCCCGGTCTTGACCCGCACCGAGGCCTGGAAGTCCATCCTGGTCGTTGTGAGCGACTCCTCGCGGGAGAGCTCCACGAGCACGGGGCGCCCCGACTTCCGGCTCAGGAGCGCCGCGGCGATCTCGTAGGGGAAGACGTCGATCTTCCCGCCGAAAGCGCCCCCCACGTAGCTCTTGTGGATGCGCACGTGGCTGATGGGCAGCCCCAGGGCCTTGGAGAGCACGAAGCGCTTGTAGAAGATCCCCATGCTGGACACGTGCATATTGAGCTTGCCGCCCTGGTCCCAGAAGGCCACCGCGGCGTGCGGCTCCAGCGGCGCATGCGCCACGGGCGCCACGTCGAAGCGGTCCTCCCGGACGTGGTGCGCGCCCCCGAACCCGGCATCCAGGTCGCCGAACTCGACGTAGGTGCGGGCGGCGATATTGTCCGTCCGCGGGACGGGCTCGGACTCGGGACGGCCTCGCGCGCCCCAGTCCTCCCAGATGGTCTTGCCGGGATAGTCGAACTCGTGCACCAGCGGCGCGTCCGGGTTGAGGGCGCCGGAAGCGGTGAAGACCGCCGGGAGGTCCTCGTGGTCCACGCGGATGAGCCGGAGGGCCTCCTCGGCCGTCTCGCCGTCCACCGCGGCGACGGCCGCGATCTCGTCGCCGATGTAGCGCACGCGGTCCAGCGCGAAGGGCGGCTCGTCGGCCGGGTAGCGGGGCGTGTCCACGAAGGCCACGCGGAGCCCGGCCGTGTCGCGACCCGTGACCACGGCGTGGACGCCCTTCAAACGCTCCGCCCGGCTCGTGTCCACGTGCAGGATGCGGGCATGGGGCCATGGGCTCCGGAGGACCTTGCCGCGCAGCATCCCGGGCAGCCTCACATCGGCCGAGTAGCTGGCCGCGCCGGTGACCTTGTCCCGGGCATCGACGCGGGGCAGCGGCTTGCCGACGACGGCGTAGTCGCTCATGCCCGGGACTCCCTTGTTGTAGCGGGCGCCGCGAGGCCGGAGCGATCGCGGGTGGCCTGAGACGGGCGCAGGTCGGATCCGTCTGCGGCAAGGGCCTCACAGCCCCTGCCTCCGCTCATGCGGCGGATCGCCGTGCGAACGGCGTCCAGGATCTTCACGTAGCCGGTGCAGCGGCAGAGATTGCCCGACAGCGCCTCCAGGATCTCGGCGTCCTCGGGATGCGGGCGCTCGTCGAGAAGTCCCTTGACGGCGATCACCATGCCGGGAGTGCAGAAGCCGCACTGGACGGCCCCGTGCTCGACGAAGGCCTCCTGCACGACGTGCAACGCGCCCCCCTGGGCGAGGCCCTCGACGGTGACGATCTCGCGCCCGGACGCTTCCACCGCGAGCGTGAGGCAGGAGCTGATCGGCCGGCCGTCGAGGAGAACCGCGCAGGCGCCGCAGGCCCCGAGATCGCAGCCGCGCTTGGAACCGGTGAGCCCGAGATCCTCCCGGAGCACGTCGAGCAGGGTCCGCTCCGCACGGGTCACGAGGTCGTGAGTCTGGCCATTCACGGTGAGCTGGATGAGGTGCTTCACGAGGTGCTCCGTCCCTGGGCCTGCCGAGCGGCGCGCGTCACCGCCTCCACCACCATGAGGCCGGCGAGGTGTCGCTTATGCGGCACGGCCTCGGTGAGAAAGAGCGCCCCGAGGGAGCGCGCCGTCAGGCGCCCCAGCTCCCGATCGCCCTCGGCGGGGATCTGGCGTCCCGCGAGCGCCGCCTCGACCTCGGGCAAGCGGCAGGGCGCCGATCTCACACCGGTGACCGCGAGGCGGGCGGAGGCGATCGTCCCGCCCGGCGAGAGCACCACCGCGGCGGCGACGCCGAGCAGCGGGAAGTCGATGGACTCGCGCGCGCTGTGCTTGAGGTAGGCCGCCCCCGAGCGCCCCGGCGGCGCAGGCAGGACGAGACCCGTCAGGATCTCCGCCTCGCCCTTGGCCAGAGGCCGGAGCCCATCCCCCGAGTACAGCGCCTCCACCGGAACGGTACGCTCCCCGGCGGGACCGGCCAGCGTCGCGCGCGCGCCGACGGCGATGAGCGCCGCCGGCGTGTCGGCGGAGAAGAGGGCGACGCAGACGTTCTGCTTCGGGTTCACGTAGCACCGCTCGCCGCTCGCCTTCTGACAGCGCTCCCGGCTGGCGCGCCAGGCCTCCGTCTGGTTGTAGTACCAGCACCGCGTGTCGAGGCAGACGTTGCCGCCGATGGTTCCGCGGTTCCGCAGCAGCGGAGAGCCGGCCTGCGCCGCCGCCTCGGCCAGCGCCGGGCAGCCCTCTCTGACAAGCGGGGAGCGGGCGACGTCGGCGAGCGTGGCGAAGGCGCCGATGGCGAGTCCGCCCTCGGCCGTCGTCGCGATGTCCCGGTAGCCCGGGATGCGCGCGAGGCTCACGAGGTGCCGCGCGCGCAGCACCCCGTACTTGAGCGCGGGGACGAGGTCCGTGCCGCCGGCGAGCGGAGCTGCTGCTGCGCCGTGCTCAGCGAGCAGGGCCACGGCCTGAGCCAGTGTGGTCGGCGCGTGGTACTCGATCTGGATCGTTGTCATCACGAGGTCATGATGAAGTCTGCCGCGCTGGGAGCCTCGGAGGCGCGGCCCGGGCGGCCACGCCAGCGCGCAGTCTCCGCGGCGGCCCAGCGGCACCACTCGGCGTACATGCGCTCGAAGCGGATCCCCTGTTCGAGAACGAGGGACCCGAAGAAGAGCGCGCGGTCCTCGGTGGTCTCGGGCGAACCGTAGCGCGCCAGGAGCGCCGCCTTGATCCCCTCGAACTCCTCCAGCACCCGGCGATGCTCCTCGCCGTGACGCTCCAGGTACGCCACCGCGCGGGGCGGGGGCAGGACATGGGAGAAGAACGTCCGGAGCAGCATCTCATCCTTGATGGGCCCAGCCGGGGTCGGACGGTCGAGCCAGAGGCGCAGGGCGGCCTTCCCGGCGGGCGTGATCGCGTACAGGCGCTTGTTGGGACGGCCCTGCTGGACGGTGACCCTGGAGGTCACGAAGCCGAGCCGCTCCATGCGCTTGAGCTCGGCGTAGATCTGGCTGCGCTTGGCATTCCAGAAAAACACCACGGATCGGGTGAAGCGCTTGAGGATCTCGTAGCCGGTGAGCGGGCGGCGGGCGAGGAGGCCGAGCAGCGCGGAGTGCAGCGTGATGGAGGCGGTCGCTGGCAGCATGGATATGCTCCTCTGCCGGAATATGAAAGCCCCGAGGGACGTTCGCAATGAGACGAGAGGCTTATTTGCGTAGGCCGCATGACCCATGACTGGCCGTTGCTGGGCGGTCATGGTCAGGGGCGGGTGAAGCGGAGGACTCTTTCAACACCTTTCAGGGCGCGCGCAGCGTGGACGCCGACCTCATCCATTCCGCGCGCTTCCTCGGGGCGAGCGAGGGCCAGATCATGCGGACGGTGATCGTGCCCTCGACGCTGGCCTGGACCTTCGCCTCGCTCACGCCCTCGATCTCGTTCGCGCTGATCGGCGTGGTCGTGGGCGAGTTCATCGGCGGCGAGTCGGGCCGGGGGCTCGGCTATCTCATCATCCAGTCGCTGGGGACGCTGAACGCCGCCAACATGATGGTGGCGCTGTTCGTGCTGGGCGTGATCGGGATCGTGATGGCGCTCGGCATCCGGCAGATCGAGACCCGCCTGCTCCGCTGGCGCCCCGAGTACCAGAAGCGGTGATGTCGCAAGACGTTGAGGCGTTAGGCCTACGCGGCTCCGGCCCGGCGTCGCAGAACCTCGAACGCCGTCGCCATCTCCGGAAGGGAGCGGCGGACCCTCTCGCAGATGGCGCGCGCGAGGGCTTCGTCGTAGGCGTGAGACGTCTCGTTGCGGGCGCGCAGCATGTCGAGCCACGCGGTTTCGTCCGCAATCCAGCCGGCCTGATAGGAGCCCTGCAAGGTCTCTCGAGGCGTTCGCGCGTCGAGTCCTTCCCGGGCCAGCAGCCGTTTCATGACCTTCCAGAACAGCTCAATCGTGAATTCGAAACGCTGGATGGTGCCGTCGACGGCGAGCGGATTCGTGGGTGGTTCGGCGAGCGCCTCCCGGAGACGATCGAGAGCGCGTCCGAGCTGATCGAGGCTGCGGCTGAGCTCAGCGCTCGTAGAGTACCCGGCCTTCTCGGCGGATCTGCTGCGCCAGCGCCGACGGCGCGTCCTCGATCAAGACGAGGTCGATGCGGAGCAGCGTGGCAGCCTCTTCGACAAGACGGCACAGATCGAGCCACGCGCGGCGGCTCGCCCCTGGCGCCTCCACGGCGAGATCGATGTCGGATCGCGCGCGGTGGTCACCTCGGGCTCTCGACCCGAAGAGCCACACCCGGACGACCTCCGGGTGGCGCGCGAGCTCGGCCACCAGACGGTCGACGGCCGGGATCTCGATCAGTTGCGACGAGCTCACGGCGTCAGTGTAGCATCCGGAAGGCCGGTGGTAGCGTCTCCGTGTACGGGCGGGTCCGTAGTGCCTCATGAAACGCTTCAGGTCCTGCACCCCGGGGCCGCGGGCCGACCCGAGAACGGCGGAATCCTCGCCACGGGCTCGACCGCCGCTGATCGGACGCGACGGAGATGCCAGCTCGCTCCCGCTCCCTCTGCGTTGAGCGTAGCTGGCATAAACGGTGTCCGGCGTGGCCGCGGCCGGGGCGGGGCCGTCGGCTGGGGCGCAACTTGACGTAAGGGCCTCCTCGGACGGGCCCCGCCTCCCCAGAAGCCATGGCACAGACTCCTGGAGCAGCGCCAGCGCGCTGTCGCCGCTGTCCGCGGTGGCCACCTCGTCCCCCTGCTTCCCGAGTATCTTCGCCAGCGCCTCCCGGATGTTGCGCTCATCGTCCACCACGAGAACCCGCGCCGCCATCAGGGTTCCCCCACCCCCAGCCCAGGCCTGGAGTCCCCGACCGGCAAGCGGACCGTCTTCTTCGTGCCCTTGCCCCTCTCACTCTCCACATCGATCGTCCCGCCGTGACCTTCCACGATCCGATGGGCGATGGCGAGCTCCAAGCCCACTCCGTTCGGTTGCGTCGTGAAGTAGGGATCGAAGACGTGGGGCAAGATCTCCTCCGCGATGCCGTCCCCCGTATCCTTCACGGTCACCTCGGCGTACCGGCCCCGCAATTCTTCCACCACCGCAAGCGAGTCCCCGCCGCGCATCGCCTGGAGCGCGTCCTCGATCGCCCGGCCCACGATGGCTGACGCGCGGAGCGCCAGCAGGCGCTCCCCCGCCACATTCAGGGAGGTCACGGCCTCCCGGGCATCAAGGGTCAGGACTCCGGTCGGAATGCTCTGGAGGATGTTTCGCATGAGGCTCTTGACGCGCTCGAGGGAGCGACACGTCTGCTTCTTCGCGCCCAACTGGAAAGCCGGGGAGGCGCCCGGCCCACGCCGACCGCAAGATTTGCAGGAGCCGGCAGGCCACGCGACCCTCGGGGCGGATCATCGCCGCCCCTGCCGCCAAGCGACGTCGCGGCTCCCGGGGCGCAGGAGAAACCTCGGCGCGCCGGACCGCAATGCCTTCGGAACGCGCTCCTGGCGCGGCGGCCGATAGCACCCGGGTTTGCGCACCACTGACGCTCCGCGGCGTCCCGTCAAAGGCAATCGGGGTAAGATGATCGCGCCCATCGAGTGTCCCACGACGACCTCGACCGTCCCGATCTCCTGGAGGAGCCCGCCCACCGCCTCCGCGTGCATCGCCGCCGAGTAGTCGCCGCGCGGCTTCGGCGACCGGCCGAAGCCGAGGAGGTCGGGCACGTAGAGCGCGTGGTCCCGCGCGAGTTCCGGCAGTCCGCGGCGCCAGTAGCGCCACGATCCCGCGAGCCCGTGCAGGAAGAGGATCGCCGTCCCTTGCCCTTCCCGCCGGCAGTACAGGCGGTCCCGCGCGGGTTCCCACGCGCGCGGCGCGGCCTCGAGCACGGCGCGGCGGATCATCACGCCGATCACTGCGACATGAGCGACCGCTAGGAGCTCCCCCATCGGTGCCGCGCCTCAGCGCCGGGGCGCTCCGGCAGCTCCGTGTCAACCGTCGCGGGGGCGCCGGCGCGTTCTCTGCGTTCGAGGCGTCCGCGCCACCGTCCGGGTCACGGGAATCCGCTCCACGCGGCGTCGAGCCCGGCGGGCTTGCTCTTCCATCCCTTGCAGAATGTCTTCGCAGAGGCTCGCGACCGCCAAAAGGCCTTCTCGAACCGCCATGCGCGCGTGCGCCTGGAACTCCCTCGGGCCGCCCCTCCCTCCCGCGGGTCCCCACGCCCGGGTCAGTCTCCTGACCACGCCTGCGGCTCCCAGCCGCGCACGCTCTGTCGCCACCGTCTTTGCCATGACGAATCCTCCCGTTCCTCATGCCCCCCGCGGCTGCTTGGGCTCCCGCCCACTCCTGGCGGGGGCTCCCTCCGCCTCCGCATCCCCGCTCTCGCGCCTGAACGTGATGCGGAGCCACCCCGCTTCGACGGTCGCGCCTTCCGCCTCGGCTGCCGCGAGCGCCCGCGGCAGGAACAGCGTCCGTCGAAAATTCCCCAGCGAGACAACCAGCTCGTCCCCCAGCTTGTGCAGGATGACCTCCTTCTCCTGAACAAACGGGACCTGCAGGGACAGCGTGTACCGCTGTCGATCCTTCCGCAGGGTCTGGACCGGTTCCGAGACGTAGACCGCCATGGGATCCCGTTCGCGGAAGAGTGTCTCGGCCATCCTGTTCAGCATCGGCAGGCCCACGATCTCCCGATCGAACAGCGGCACCTCCCACACCGGCAGTGGCGCGAACGCCTGGCGGATGATCTCACCGTAGCGGGCCTGGATCTTCCGCCAGCGCTCCAGCGAGCGTTCCCCGAGCGCAGCGGGGAACACGCGGTTGTTGACGACCGCGTCGGCGACGTACCCGTACAGGTTCAGGTAGGTCAGCCCCCGCTGGGCCTCGTTGATCACCATCTTCTCGGGGTTCAGCACGAGCCGCACCGTCGACCGGCTCCCGTCCTCGAGCAGGCGCTTGACTTCTTCGACGTGCCGGAACAGCTGCTCGATGCCGGCGAAGACCTGATCGCGGGGGAGCGGGATATCCACCAACGGCTGGATGGCCGGTCGGACGGTGCGCATCAGCCGGCGCTCCCACGGGAAGAGCTTCTCCATGTACCACCGCGCCGCATCGGGAAAGGACAACAGGCGGAGGGTCTCCCCCGTGGGGGCGCAGTCGACGATGAGGCAATCGAGCCGCCCCTCCGTCGCGTGCCGCCGGATCTGGAGCAACCCGCACAGCTCCTCTGTCCCGGGCAGCACGGCCATCTCCTCGGCAACCACCTCGTCGATCCCCCGGCTGGCGAACAGCGCGGTGAGGTACTGGGCCACCTCCCCCCAGTGTGCCCGGATCTCCTCGAGCACATTGACCTCCTGGCCCCACAGATTCCGACAGATCGGCGTGGGCGCGCCCCCCAGGGGATGATCGAAGGCGTCGGCCAGGCTGTGCGCCGGATCCGTGCTGATCACCAGGGTCCGGCGCCCGCCCTGCGCACAGCGGAGCGCGGTCGCGGCGGCCACCGTGGTCTTCCCCACCCCGCCCTTCCCGGTGTAGAGGATGATGCGCATGGTCTACAGGCCCCTTGCGCCCGATGCCGCTCGCTCGGCATACACAGCCCGGAAGCGGGAGAGGGGTGGCGCCCAGCTCACGGCGCCGAGAGCGGTCTCGATCGCCGCCTGGCACGAGGCGCAGTGCATCCCGCTGATCGGCAACGTGATGCTTCGATGTGCCATCAGTGCTCCTCTCACGCCCGCAGACGCGATCCCTGCCACGCCCCCTGGCACCCTAGCAGCCTCCGTGGCGGCGGGCTCCGCGATCGGACCCGGCATGCCGCCCAGCGTGCTCGTCGCGGTTGCCGCCCTCGATCCCGGTCCCGAGCCCTCTCCCGGCCGAGTCGGCTTCGCCGCGGCTCCCGTGGCTGCCACCCGTCCCGCAGCCGAATCCTCCCCGGCGGAACAGGAACCATACCACGCCGAGCCCGAGGAGGATCCAGATCCAGTTCGACACGATCCACTCATACATGGCGCATCCCTCCCATTCCTAGCCTTTCCTCTGGCTCCCCTTCGCGCCAATCACTTGGGTCAGCAATGCCCATACCAACTTCGGATCGAAGCAGATCAACGCGTTGACAGGAAGTTAGCGGACCTCGAGGCCGCTGCGGGCGGGCCGTGGGGAGGAGGGCTCGACTTCTCGTCAGAACGAGGAGCGAGGGGCGAGGGCCGCTGACACTCTGTCAGAACATCCCCCCACGAGCCGAGCGCTCCTTGTCAGCCGCCGCGGGCGCGCCGGCGCTTTCTCCGCGTCCGAGACGTGCGCGCCATCGCCCGGGTCACGGCAATCCGCTCCGCGCGGCGTCGAGCCCGCCGGCTTTGCTCTTCCCTCCCGACAGGCCAGCGGACGCCCCCGCCCCGGCATTCAAGTCGTCCGGACCTCCTGGCGCATGAACGCGGCGTAGGAGATCGCGAAGCAGACGAAGGTGAGGGCCACCAGGAGGATCAGGTGCGGCGCCACCACCAGGGCGCTCTGGCCGAGGGGGAGGGGGTTCTGGAACCTGGAGAGCGAGAGCCGCTCGAGCGGACCCACGAGGACCAGGGCACGCGTGGTCTTCCGCATCGGGTCCAGGATCACGGAGGTGGCGTCGGTGTACAGCGCGATGGGGGACACGTAGGACACGGCCCGCTTGATCGTCTCGTGGCGGAGCACGGTGTCGATCTCCGCCTGGCCCGTGGTCGGGACCGGGACCACGCTGTCGGCGACCAGGGTGGCCCCCAGCGGGACGAAGAACGCCAGGAAGATCCAGAGCGCGAGCACAGCCAGGGCCGAGGTCGCCATGCCCCGGAAGAGGACCGACGCGAGGATCGCCAGCCCGAGCCAGAAGCCGACGTACAAGACGCTGATCACGAGGTACACGGCCAGCCGGCCGACCTCCTCCCACCCTGGCACGACCCCGAGCTCCCGGAGGCCGAGCCCCGAGATCAGGAGCACGATCCCTGCCAGGAGCACGGTCACCGTTGTCAGGCCGGCGAGGAACTTGCCGTTGATGATCGAGTCCCGGTAGATGGGCTGGGCGACCAGCTTGGCCAGGGTCCGCTGGGCCCGCTCCCGGTTGATGGCGTCGAAGCCCAGGACGAGGCCGATGAGGGGGCCAAAGAAGGCCACGAACTGGGCCAGGGAGAAGAGGGCCCCGGTGGAGGTGAAGAGCAGGAGGAAGACGAGTGCGGGCTTGGCGAACCCCTCCAGCTCCTTCCGCAGCCCGTTCCCCGTCGTGTACGCCATGATGAGGCTCACCATGAGGATCAGGGTCAGCAGGAGCGTGAAGCGGGCGCTGGAGAAGTGGTCCTCCAGCTCCTTCCGGTAGACGGCCGATAGTCCCCGCACGGTTGCGCCCCCCCGTCACGCGGCCGCCATCGGGCCCTGGCGAAAATACCGCATGTAGACCTCCTCGAGCGTGTAGCGCTCCTGACCCACGCCCAGCGACTGCTGCCCCAGCTCCTGGATGGAGCCGACGGCCACGAGCCGCCCCTTGAGCATGATCCCGACGCGGGCGCTGATCCGCTGGACCTGGTCCAGGAGGTGCGAGGAGAAGAACACGGTAATCCCGCGTTCCCGGGAGAGCGACTGGATCATCTCGAGCATGCGCTGGGTGCCGTCGGGGTCCAGGCCCACGGTGGGCTCGTCCAGGAAGACGACGCGGGGATCCTTGAGCAGGACCTCCGCGATCCCCAGGCGCTGGCGCATGCCGCGCGAGTAGGCTCCAACGCGCTTCTTCCCCTCGTCCGCCAGGCCCACCAGCGCCAGCCGCTCCGCGATCCGCATCCGGGCCTGGCTGTCCTGGATGCCGTTGAGCCGCGCGACGTAGCGGAGGTTGTCGATCGCCGTCATGTCCTCGTAGAACCCGACGGCCTCGGGCAGGTAGCCGCTGATCCGCTTCACCTTGACGGGCGCCCGCGTCGGGTCGAGGCCACAGATCCGGGCCCAGCCCGAGGTGGGCTCAGACAGCCCGAGCAGCATCAGGATAGTGGTCGTCTTGCCGGCCCCGTTGGGCCCGAGGAAGCCGAAGATCTCGCCCGGAGGCACGTGGAGCGTCACGCGGTCCACCGCCACCTGGTCGCCGTATCGCTTCGTCAGATCCCGCATCTCGATGACCGGCTCCATGGCCACCTCAGCGCCGCCCGAGCCAGGCGAAGAGGCCGCCGAGCCCGCCGATGACCGCGGCGATGATGCCGACCCCGATCCAGCCCCAGGTCGCGGGCGCGTAGACTGTGACGCGCAGCTCGAGGGTTTTGCTGGATTTCTCGCCGTCCGCCGTCACCGCCACCGAGTAGTCGCCCACGAGCGCCTGGGCGGCGGTGGCGATCTTGGCCTCCACCTGCTTGAAGGCACCGGGCTCAAGAGCCCCGATGGTCTCGGGGCTGAACTCGACCTTCCAATTCTCCGGCGCGAAGGCGCTGAGCTTGATGTTGCGGTTGACCGCCGACCCGGTGTTGCGGACCACGACGGTCGTCGTCGCGGGCTGACCGACCACCGCGTCCAGCGAGAGGCGGCCAGTGGGCGTCACCGCGTCGAGCTTGTAGATGCCCGTGAGGACCGCTGTGAGCCGCGCCTCGGCCCGCGCCCGCTCGGTGGAGGCCCGGAAGAGAACGGGGTACTCGCCTGCCTGGGCGTCCCGGGGCGGCCGGAGCTCGAGCGCCACGGTCTGGCTGGACCCGGGGCGGATCCGCAAGCTCGTGATCTGCTTGGACTCATAGGCGGGCTTGATGGTCACGTCCCACCCCCGCGGGGTCTCCGCGGCCAGGTTCACGATGCGCTCGCTGTCGCTCTTGTTGCTGACCTCCACGGAAAACTCGAAGCTCGAGTCGGTGGGGCCGCGGAGGACCGGGTACGAGGTGGCGAGCTGAAGCTCGCCGGCGGCCGGCCCTTTCCGCTCCTCCGTGGTGATCACGATCTTCTGCGAGACGGTGAGCGCCGTGTCAGCCGTGGCACCCAGGAGCTCGAAGGTGTAGCTGCCCGGCCGGAGGTCCTTGTCCGGCTCAGCGGTGAAGGTGAGGACCCGGGTCTTCTCGCTCGCCACTGGCACGCCGATCACGGCGAACGGGCCGCCCTTGATGGCGGCCTTCCACCCCGTGGGGACGCGCGTGAGCGTCAACGTGACGCTCTCGTCCCGGCGACCTTTGTTCTCGACGGTGAGGTCCATGCGAACGGCCTCGCCCGCAGGGACCCGGAGCTCAGAGTACTCCGTCCAAACGGAGATCCCGCGCTCCAGACGGTCGGGCTTGTCCTTGAGCTCGGCCGGTTGAACTGTCGACGCCAGGCTCAACACGGAGAAAAGCGCTGCGAGGCCAGCAGCAGACGCCCAGCGCCGCCGGCCGCCTTGGGGACGGTGTCCACCTCTCATTGAACTCGCCTCCCTGTCCGCCGGGATTGTCCCGGAGGCCCTCAGCTGCTCGGACTCTTGCTCGGACTGTGTCGTTCCGCTACGCGCCCCCGCTGGCACCCGCGGCGCCATCAGTCGCGTCCTCTGGTCGGGCTTGTCCGTCGGCTGCACGCCCGGCCCCCTCGCAGGCCGCTGAAAAAGGCCCATCTGCTTCGTTGGCTCGGTCGCTCCTCGCTCAACGTACAGCGAGTACGCCTCGCTCGTCGCATCCCTCGCCGCCTTGCATCTGGACCTTTTTGAGCGGCCTGCGGAGTTTCTTGCGCATCGCGCTAGAAGGCCGGCACGGGGATCGTCCCCCAGGCGTGCCGGCGCGGCGTCTCCATGGCCATACTGACCACCTCGCCGTCCAGCTCGGCGAAGAAAAGGGGAAAGCGGAGGACGCCGGCGTCCAGCGCCCGGGAGGCCGGGACCCCCGCCCCCGCGGGCGTCAGGGCCTCGGTGAAGATAACCCGCTTCTCGGGCGACCGTGCCCCGTCGCGGAGCTGGCGGAGAGGGGCGAGCGCGTACATCTCGCCCAGGTGGCGCACCACCGCTCCGACCCCCGCCTGCCCGTCCTTGCTGTGGTGGGCCTCGTGCTCCCCGAGGTCGGCAATGAGATGCTGCATTCCGTAGGCCGTCGGAACGATGTAGGCGACGAGGGGGTGTTCCTGCTGCCCGTGGAACTTGGCGAGAAGGGTTCTCACCTCGGGATTCCCGACGACGCGCGCGAAGAGGCGCTCCATGGCCGCCCCGCCGGCCGGAGAAAGGGAGACGACGGTGAGCGTGTCCGAGTAGCGCAACATCGGGATACGGGAGAGAGAGTAGGCCCGCAAGCCGAAGGCGGCGCCGGTCGCGAGCGCGAGGACGAGGACATACCCCGCGGCCAACGCCCAGCCCCGCCGGCGCGTGGGGCCGACGAGCCAGGAGAGGAGCCGCCCCCCGGGCTCGCCGGGCAAGAACATCCAGGTCCCGTCCCGATAGCGCCGGTACGCTTCTCCGAATCGCGCCTCCATTCGCTCCTCCTCGTGGCGAGCCAGGAGAGAATAGACGAAGAGCATGCTGAGGTACAGCAGCAGGATGAGGAAGCGGGGCCAGTACAGCAGGAGCCCCAGGCCGGCCACGCCGAGCCCCAGATACTGGGGGTGGCGGATCACGCGATAGAAACCCCCCGACACGACGCCGCGCCTGAGGAGCTTGGCCGAATAGACTTGGCCCGCGCAGACCAGAAAGATCGCGAGCCCCAGCGTCAGGAGGATCGGCCCGAGCCAGGCGAGGGCCGTCAGCACCGGCTCCCCCGTATACGTGATGTGGGGCAGGAAGAACGCCGTGAGCCACGCGGTCCACGGGTGGGCCTCGAGGCGGGCCAGCACGGGGGCGTAGACGGCGTAGAAATACACCGTGAACGGCGTGATCATGATGATCGCCTCGAGGGCGATCAGCAAATAGAAGGCGAACGCGGCACCCGGGACCAGCCGTTTCCACCATCTCATGGCTCGACCCTCCGCATCTCCACCGTGGGCGCAGCCCGTCCGCCGTCGGCGAGACGATCAAAGGCTCACGGCTGCTCCTCGGCCGGCGCCAGCCCCCAGGCCGTCACGCAGAGCGCAGCGACCACGCCTCAAGCCAGGGCGGTGAGACGCCGACGCGGCGGAGCGTCCGCACCACCCGATCCGGCGTTCCCAGGTCGCTCCAGAGGATCCCGCACACGGGTAACACGACCAACGACCGATCGCCGCAGGTGAGCACGTCCCGGGTGAAGTTTGCCGAGGGCATCAGGGCGTAGGCCTGGTGAACCGCCCAGGCTTCCTGCTCGCTTCCCGCGAATGCCCCGATCCTCCAAAGGCGGGCGGTCACGTCCGGCAGATGCGCGCGGCCCAGGGCCACCAGGGCGTTCACCCGGGCGACCAGGACCAGGCTGTTCCACAGGAAGCCCGCCCGGAACAAACCCCGCGCGCGCTCGGCCGTCGGCTTCTCCCAGAAGGCTCGCACCCGGAAGCACTCGGGGGCCTCGGGCACCGGCTCCCCCGGCTCGATCCAGCCGTACTCCTCCTCCGGACCGTCCGGCTGCAGCCCGAGCACGACGACCAGCTCCGGCCGCTCTCGCACGACGCGCATGGCGCGGCGCACGTACGCCAGGAACGCCCGTTCCTGGAGGACGAAGTGATCCGAGGGGAAGATCGCCACGACGGCCTCGGGATCACGCCAGCTCACCCAATGAGCGGGCCACAGGATTCCGGGGGCGGTTCCCCTGTCGGCCGGCTGGACGAGCCTGTGCGGGACCGGCCCCGGAAGCTCGCGATGCAGGTAGCCCCAGTGCGCCCGGGTGCCGACGACGACCGTCCGCTCCGGCGGCACCAGCGGGAAGATGCGGTCCAGCGTCTGGCGGAGGAGCGTGCGGGATCCCGTCAGGGCGCAAAACTGCTTGGGGCAGCTGTCGCTGGCAATGTGCCGGGTCAGGGGCAGCAGTCGAGTGCCTTCCCCGCCCGCCAAGACGACACCCCACACGCCGCCGTTCGACGAGGTCATCTGCTCGCTAGCAGCCGTGGTGCGTCCCGGCCTTCTCCCCGGTGAACTTGTCCGGATTCTTCCCGAAGGTGTCCCGGCACGCCGGCGAGCAGAAGTGGTACGTCTTTCCCTTGTGCTGGACGCTCGCCGACGTCTTCTTCTCGTCAACACTCATGCCGCAGACCGGATCCTTGGTCATGGGAGCTCCTCCTTGTCCTGTTCGGACCTGATCACTTCGCTGCCTTCGCCTTGACGGTCACGCTCCCGGCGACAAGCTTCCCGTCGACTTCCGTGAAGGAGACCGTCTGTTGGGCTTGCCCTTCGTTGCCACACCAGCGCCGGCGCCGGCTTGGGGACGAGGGATGGCGCGCGGCGCTGCCAGCGATGCGAAGGCGACGCCCGTGGCCGACCAGATCAATCCGACCCGCACGCGACAGCCGAGCGGGTGTACCTGTCGCCGGATTTCGCACTGCGCCGGACCTGCGCCCCAAGCCGATCGCCTCACCGGTGTTCACGATGCACCGAGAGATGCAGGGAATGTGCCGCGCGACTTCGTGCTCGGGCCGGCCGAAAACGCCACCGACCTCGCCAGTTAGCCGGAGGGCCTTGGCCCTCGCCACCCCCGGCGCGACTTCGCTGCCGACATTTTGGCGAAGCCAGCTAGAGGGGACATTCGCCCGCGGACAATCTGTCAGGAGACCGGAAGCCGCGGGAACAACCTCACTGTCCTTCGCCGTGAAGAAATGGGGCGCGCGAGGCGTCAAATACCGATTGGTCCCGCCGTCTCGCTCGGTGATCGGCGCCGGACTCCAGTCCGGACCAGGGACGTGGCGCAGGATGACAGCCAGCGGAGCAGCGTCGCGTGATTCCCGCGACCCGAGCAGCAGCCCGACTTGCGCGAGATGCCCAGCGAGCCGCAGCACATCCGACTGCGTCGTCTACGACGGTCCCTGCAACAGCTTCACGGTCCACTCCCGCGCCAGGGGGCTGGCCCAGTCCCGCTCCCCCTCGACGCGCGCGACGATCAGGCCCCGCCGGTCGATGATGACGGTGTGGGGGTGGCGGGACACTCTGTAGCGAGCGGCGACCCGCCCATCCGGGTCCGGCAGCAGCGGGAAGGACAGCTTCGCCCCCTCGTTGAACCGCTTGACCGTGTCTCGGTCCTCCCCGATGAACACCTTGACGACCACGAGCCCCCTGGGGCCGAGCTCGTCCGAGAGGCGCTGCTGGGCGGGAAACTCCCGCCGGCAGTTGGGTCACCACGTGGCGCCGAAGCCCAGGAGGACGACCTTGCCCCGGTACTCCCGGAGGCGATGGACCTTCCCGGCAAGGTCCTCGAGGCTGAAGTCGGGGGCTTGCCGTCCTTGCTCCGCCGTCACGGCGCCCAGGGCCCGAGCATAGTGCTCGGCGGCCCCCGCCGAGCCTTGGAATCCGACCGGCCAACCGCCGAGTGCCACGAGGAGCAGAGCCGCCCCGCACGATCGAGCGAGAACCGTCATGTCGCCTGGCCTCCACCGCGCTGCGCCCGGACTTCCTGAGGAGCTCGACCCCGCCGCCAGGGAATGAAAGCCGGCGTCCGGGCCGCGTAATCCAGGAATGCCTCCCCGAAGAGCGCCCCCAGCTCCCCGTCCTCCCGGCGGGCCAGCCGCACGTACATGACGACGAGGATCGGCGCCATCACCAGCGTCGGCAGAGTGGGCCACTGGATGTTGAAGGCGAGCACGATCAGGATCAGCCCCAGGTACTGAGGGTGCCGGAGGCGCCGGTAGATGCCACCGGTCACCAGCTCACCCTGGCCTCGAAAGACCCCATGCCAGCCCGTGGCCACCAGGCTCACGCCCACCACGATCAGGCCGACGCTCACCCCCATCACCAGATAGACTCCCACGGGGAGGGACATGACACCGACGCGGTCGAGGAGGTACGCCCAGAGATGGCTCTCGCTGTGGCCGAACGCGCCGGGGGACAACCCGAGGAGCGGGGAGATCAGGAAGATCGTCAGCGGGAGCCCGAACATCTCCGTGAAGAGAGAGAGGAGGAAGGCCGTGTAGAGCCCCGCGTTCCGCCACTCGGGCCGCCGGCGCGGGCGCGCGAACCCCAGGACGAAAAGCGTGAACACCGCCGTCGCCACCAGCCCGCCCCGCCAGTTGCCGTACCAGCTGCGGAACGGGATCGAGCCCGGCTCCGGCCCATGGAGGAGCGTTCGCAGAAGGACCCACACGCCCCCCGCGATCACGATGACGACAACCGCGAGCCGGACGCCTTTCCAGACCATCGCGCCCCCCCTTGCCCTCTCGCCGTCGGGGATTGCCGCCTCGAGCCCTCAGTGCCCCTTGCCGGGCCCCGCCCCCGAAGGCCGGGGCGCCCCGGCCGGGAGCGCCGGCGTGCCCTCGTAGCGGATCAGCTGGATCAGGCCGCCCGGCGCGGTCATGCCGTTCATCGTGTGGTGTAGCTCGTGGCAGTGGAACACCCAGGCCCCCGGGTTGTTCGCCACGAAGGCGATGTCGTAGGTCTCGCCCGCGTTCACGCTGAGCGTGTTCATCGCCTGCGGGCTCCGGAGCGGCTCGCCATCCTTGGCCAGCACCACGAAGTCGTGGCCGTGCAGGTGCATCGGGTGGGTGAAGTTCGAGACGTTGGCGATCCGCGCCCGCACGACCTCGCCGCGCTTGACCCTCCACTCGGGGAGGTCGGGGAAAGCCTTGCCGTTGATCGTCCAGAAATTGTAGGCCTCCATGGCCGGGCCTGGCGCCATCGCCATCCCCCCGTGCTCCTCCTTCTTCTCGGCGGGGGCGCCCTGACTGCCGGCTCCCGGGATGATCCACGCGGAGAGGAGCATGGTGAACTCCCGGTCGAACTTCGGCTGCCCCTTCGGATCCTGCGGGTCGACGATGAAGAGGCCGTAGAGCCCCCGATCGATCTGCTCGATCTCCCGCTCCAGGAAGTGGGAATGGTACATGAACGTTCCCGCGTGACTCGCCAGGAACTCGTAGGTGAAGCTGCCCTGGGGCGGGATCGGGTCCTGCGTGACCGCGGTGACGCCGTCCATGGCGTTGGGCACATGGAGCCCGTGCCAGTGGATCGCGGTGGGCTCGGGCAGGTTGTTCTTCACCGTGATGCGCACCGTGTCGCCCTCCGTGACCCGGATCAGCGGGCCCGGGACCGTGCCGTTCACCGTGATGGCCTCGGCCCTCACGCCCGCGACGGGCTCCCAGCTGCCGGGACGGATGTCCAGGGTGAACTCCCGGATGCGGCCCGTGGGGCGGATCCTCACCGTTTCGGGCAAGGGGCGGATCGCCTTGAGGGCTCCCGCCGTGAGGTAGGAGTACGGGTCGGCTTCCGGGGCGGGCCTCACCTGGGCCTGCGGCCACCCGGGCAGGGACATGAGGATGACGAGGGCGAGGAGCGACGGGACGCTCCGCACCGCGAATCTCCAAGCGGTCATATGGCGTTCTCCTGTTCGAGGACTGGCACGCGAAAGGCAGCGGGAGTGCAAGCGCCGACGAATGACGTCAGGCAGGAACCTGGGGAGGACGGAAGACCGGTGCCTGGAAGGCCGCGGGCTTCCCGGGCGTCACGGGGAAAGAGACAAGCCGCGGGTCGGCCGGGAAGGCGCCGGGGACGACAGGCGAGAGCACCAGCTTCTCGTGGAGCCCGCACCCGGCGCTCTGGAATCCCGCGGGAGGGCTTCCGGACGCCAGTCCCCCTTCGAGATGCAGGGCGCACGCCGCGACCCCGACCAGGAGCAAGCACGCCACGATCGCCGCCTTCGGCAGCCTCATCGTTCCACGGTGTAACAGGCGGATGCCGGGCTGTCAATCGATGCCGGGGCGCAGGCCCATCGTCTCGCGAGGTCCCTCATCCGCGTAGGCCTCTCACGCGCTCGGGGGAGGGGCCATCGGGCCTCCGCCGCCGGCCGCTCCCCCAGCATGCCTCTCACGCGCTCGGGGGAGGGGCTCGCGGAGCGCGGCATGATCGTCGGGCACGACAGGCGGCTCCCGGGAGAGCGCGTTGCCCGGGCCGCGGCCGAGGCCCTGGCCGGGCGGGTGCGGCGAGATCTCGGCCGGGCGGCTGCCGCGCCCCCCCCACCGGGACCGCGGCGCGTTCGAGTGAGGGAGGCGTCCCGGCGACATGGGTGCGGCGCCGCTCGCAGGGGTGGAGGCCCGGGTTTGACAGGGATCTCGGCACGTGGTATCGGAAAGCCAGGCGGAATGGTTTGATGAGGCGCCTGGCCGTGTTGCTCCTGGTGGTGGCCCTGGTGGCGGTGTGGGGGGCTTGCGCCGTCCACGGAGATCGGCTCTTTGCCGAGGCTCCGGCCGCGGCCTCCGTCCATGGGGCCGGATGCAATGTGGCCTTCACGCTCCTCGGTCTGATGGCAACCCTGCCGTTGCTGTCACTGACCGGCCGCCTCTGGTCTCCTGCCGGTCCGCAGCGGCCGCCGGGGCTGGCGGCCCTCCTCTTCCAGCCTCCCGAGTAGCGTCCCGTCGTCCCCCGGGTCGCTGGCGTCTCCCTCCAGAGAGATTGTCAGCGGCGCATCGTTGTCAGTCACGCTTCACGCGCAAGGAACGCCGTCCGGGCTCGGCCTGGCTCTCGGCTGAGCCCGGGCGGTCATGTGGGGTTCAGGGCGTCGCGCTCCCCGAGGCACGCAAGTGCGCGGGCGATCACGCGGCAAGGAGGGATGCGGAAGGTGGCCCACTCCCGGCGTAATGCTTCGAGCACATCCCCTCCACGCAGAGGTGGCGGCGCCGGCCCGGCGCGGCCCCGTGAGGCAGGCCACTCATGAGGCGCCGGAGGCCGCCGGGACCCGCGGGCCCTCGGGGGCGGCCTGCGCTGCTCGGAGCGTTGCCGGCTCCGCGGGGCGGCCGCGAGACCGCAGGAGAGGCGCCGTGACGGCGCTGATCGGGCACGCCGCCATCCTGGTCGCGCTGGGGCTCGCCCTGTTTGCCGGCGCCGCGCTGGTGCACGCGGCGCGACGCGGGCTCCCGCGGCTCGAGGAGAGCGCGAGCCGCGCGATCCTGGTCCACTTCGCCCTGGTCACCGTCGCGTTCTTCGCGCTCGAGGTAGCGCTGGTCAGGAGCGACTTCAGCATCCGCTACGTGGCCGAGAACTCCAGCCGCGCCTACACGCTCTGGTACCGGATCGCGGGGCTCTGGGCGGCCCTCGAGGGCTCGCTGATGCTCTGGGAATGGATGCAGGCGGCGCTGGCCGTGATGGTCCTCGTCTACTACCGGCGGCGCCACCCCGTGTTCTTCCCGTACGTGGGGGCCGTGCTGATGGGGATCTCGGCCTTCTTCCTGACGGTGCTGGCCTTCGCGGCGGACCCGTTCGCGCCGCTCTCGCCGGTGCCCGTGGACGGGCGCGGGATGAACCCGCTTCTGGAAGACACGAGCATGCTGGTGCATCCCCTCCTGCTCTACGCCGGGTGGGTCGGCTTCACGGTGCCCTACGCCTTCGCCATGGCGGCGCTGATCACGGGACGGCTGAGCGAGGAGTGGATCCTCTTGACGCGGCGGTGGGCGGTCGGGGCGTGGCTCGGCATGACCGCGGGAATCGTGTACGGCGGGTGGTGGTCCTACCACGTGCTCGGCTGGGGCGGGTACTGGGCGTGGGACCCGGTGGAGAACGCCTCCTTCCTGCCCTGGCTGACGGCGACGGCCTACATCCACTCGATCATCGTCCAGGAGCGCCGCCGGATGCTGAAGATCTGGAACCTGACGCTCCTGGTCCTGACCTACGGGCTGATCGTGTTCGGCACGTTCCTCACGCGGAGCGGGGTCATCGCGTCGGTCCACAGCTTCTCTCAGTCGCCGGTGGGCTTCTTCTTCCTCGGATACCTGGCCCTGGTGCTGCTGGTGTCCCTCGGCCTGGTCGCCGCCCGGCTCGACCGCCTCCGCAGTGACGCGGAGGAGGTCCCGGGGGTGTTCTCCCGGGAGAGCGCCTTCCTCTTCAACAACCTGGCCCTGGTCGCGATCTGCTTCACCGTGTTCTTCGGCACGATCTTCCCCCTCCTGGCCGAGGCCGTGACCGGAGCGAAGGTCAGCGTCGGCGCGCCGTACTTCAACCGCGTCGTGGTGCCCGTGGGGCTCGCGCTGCTGGTGCTGATGGCGGTGGGCCCGCTGATCCCGTGGCGCCGCAGCTCCTGGGAGGTCGTGGGGCGCAGGCTTCGCTGGCCGCTGGCGGCCGCAGCCGCATCGGCGATGGCGCTGGCGGCGGCGGGAGTCCGGGACCTCATCCCCATCGTGAGCCTGGCGCTGGCGGTGCTGGTGACGAGCTCCGTGGTCAGCGAGGTCGCCCGCGCGATGGTGGCGCGACGGCGTGCCACGGGGGAGTCTCCCGGGCGGGCGCTGGTCGGGCTCTTTCGGCTCAACCGGCGACGCTACGGGGGCTATGTCGTCCACCTGGGCGTGGCGGTGATCGTCGTGGGGCTGGTCGGATCCTCGAGCTACCAGCTCCAGCGCGAGGGCATGCTGCGCGTGGGGGAGGCCCTGGAGATCGGGCGGTACCGGCTGACGTTCGCGGGGCTGGACGTCGCGCAGGGGCCCACCCACGAGAAGGTCTATGCGCGGATGGACGTGTCCAGGGACGGGCGGGCGGCGGGGACCATGTCACCCGCGCTGCGCTATTACCCCACCCAGCAGACGCCCATCGCCGAGGTCGACTACTGGGTTGGCGTGCGCGAGGACCTGTACGTGATCCTGGGAAGCTTCGACGCCCAGCAGCGGTGGGTGACCGTGAAGGTGCTCGTCACCCCGCTGGTCGGCTGGCTCTGGCTTGGCGGCGCCATCATGGCGCTCGGCACCCTGGTGGCGTTGATTCCCCCGGCCGGATCCGCCGATGCGGGAGGGGCCGTCCCGCGACGGCGGTCGCAGGCGGCGCGCGCCTAGCCCAACTTCCACGGTCCCGAGACCGGAGTACTGATATGTCAGCAGGTTACGCCGCTTGTGAGTGACTATGGCAACGGGGTGGGGGCCCAGGTCTTCACCGGCTTCATGACCTCCGGCGGGATCTTCAGCGTGCGGTAGATCTCCCGATGGATCGCCTCCGGCGTCGATCCCTTCCGGATCCGCAAGGTCTGGCCGTTCGTCGCCGGCAGCACCACCGTGACGACTTGGTGCGTGGAGAGCTGCTCGCGCAGGGTCGCCCACGACGGGTGCACGCCCTGGTCCAGGAAGGGCTTCTCGATCGCGACGAGCAGATGGTAGGCGAGCACGCAGAGGAAGATGTGGGTCTGGACCCGAGGCTCCACGTGATGGAAGATCGGCCGCTCCAGGAGCGGACTCTTCATGGCGCGGAAGGCGTCCTCGACGCGGGTGA
>MGBT01000077.1 GCA_001788395.1 Candidatus Rokubacteria bacterium GWA2_70_23 | reverse complement strand
ATGCCCGCAGCAGCTTCGGATGCCGCGTGAGGGGCACCGGCCCCTGCTCGGACACCCACACGGTGTCCTCCATCTCCTGCGTCACCTGCCCCACCGGGCGCCGGCTGCCTCGGGAAGCCGCCCCAGGCCTCCACCGGCCAGCAGCGGCTCAGAAGCAGCGGGGGGCGTAGCCGGCAGAAACGGCGTCTGCCGGGGCCCGGGCCCACGCGGCGGTCTCGGGTGGGACTCGGGTCAACATGACGCGCCGTACTCCGACGGGCGCTGCCTCCCCCAGGGCGGATGGCACAGCCGAGGGTGACGTGGTACAGGAAGCGGAAGGCGTGGGCGGCCTGGGCGCACGTGCTCCACGATCGCTTCCGCGCCTGGACGAGATGCGCGAGGTACGCCTGGACCTCGTCGGCGGACAGCTGGTCGGGCGGCCGGCGGTAGTGGCGGGCCAGGCCCACCACCTGCCGGATGTACGCCCCGTGCGTGCGTGGGGAGAACCCCCGCACCGTCATGTCGCGGATCATGCGGTCACGGAGCGCGCTCATGGCACACCTCCATCGAAAGATTGGGATGGAGGGGATTGTGGCCCGGCTCAGGAGCGAAGTCAGGAGCCAACAGCGCTCGAGACAACACCCCAATCGGGCAAGCGTGGACGGAGCACGACGAGCGAGATCGACCCTACCGCGTCAGCGGTTTAGTTCAACGCTCACGTTGACCGGCCGCGGCGAGCGAATGCGAGCCAGCGGTCCGGTCGAACGTGTTGTTGGACGTCACCTGGTTCTCCACAGCGTCGGAACGTCACGCACGCGACGGTACACCAAGCGGCCTACCAGCCACGCGGCCGGAAGCCAGAGTGCTGCACCGGCCACCACGAACATCCACCGCGCTGGCGCGCAGGCATCGACGAGCCGCTTCGCAATCCAAGCCGCCTCTACGACGCCCGCCAACAAGAAGGCAGTGTAGGGGAAGTGGAGAACTGTGGCGACTACCTTGGGCGTTGCACGAGTGGTGTAGAAGGCGAAGTCCATAGCATTCGGTGAGGTGTCGAGCTCCTCGCCGCTCCAATCGGCACGGCCGAGCCCTAGTTGCTCGCGCGCCCTCGTGTAGGCGCGCATCGTACCGAGTATCACCAGTACGAGAAACGAAATCAGCGCTGGGCCGAAGCCGAGCACGACAGTTCCGCTGACTTCGAGGTCCACGATCGGCACCTTCAGCGAGGTCTCGCCAAATCCCGCGCGAGCCCGCTGCTGCAACGCGGCGTAGAAGATCATGGTGACCAGCAAGACCCAGAGGTATCGGGCTTGGGCCTTGCCAACCACCTGCAGGCGCTCGAGCCAGCGCGGATCCAGACTGCTCATATCTCTCAGTGAGTCACCTCATGACCTCCAACGCTCGCGGTCAGCCGCGGCGGGTCCCGCGAGCGCCCTGGACCAGCACAGAGGGTCCGCGCCCGCCGTCGGCTGAAGCGCGTTTGTTGGGCCCCGCCTTCCCCGAGCCACGCTGGCCGTCTCAGGCGACTGCGTGGGCCTGTACTTGCTTACGAAACTCCAGAGGGGCGGCAATGTTCTTGAATGGTTCCTTGGTACCACCCGTGCCGATGACAACGATACTGCCATAGCCGACGATGCGACCCGTCATGCCCTGGTCGACCCCGATAATCTCGACCTTGCTGAGGAGGAGTTCAAGTGTATGCCGTCGGATCAAACCAACCTTGATGATGACGCGCTTGTTTGTGACGGCGAATTCGGAGGTCCTGGCGGTGATCCACCGGGAAAGGGCAAGAAAGCCCGAGACGACCAAAACCCCCACGCCGAAGCCCACGAACGGCGGCGACAAGAGGAGAATCAGGCCCAGCACTCCAAGCAGGACAGGGACGACGTATATGATCCAGTGGAGCGTCGCTCGGTAGGTGACCTTCTCTCCGGGCATCAGGTTCTGCTCGACATAGCCCATTGGCGCCCTCCTCTGGGTTTTGATGATTCTACCGGGCGTGGGCCCAACGGTCATGGTGAGCGGCCGGCCGCTCTGGGCCGGGCCGCTCGACCATGTTGTTCAAGTAAGCCGCTTCGCGGCAGGTTTCATCTTCCGGCAGAGTAGTTCTCCGTCCAGCCGGGTGTCCCGACCGCGGGTCTAGCCACGCCAGCCTGTCTCTGCTCTCCTCGGGGAGCGCCGTGCATTCGCACGGCGCGGTGCCCACTCGTACCGCGGAGGAGAGACCCATGATGACCGACTGGTACCAGCGCTCCATCAACGCCCTGCAGCTCAACGGCAAAGGCGAATCCACGCAGGAAGCCTACACCCGAGCGGTGCGGATGCTCAGCACCTTCTACACCAAGCCCCCCGACGAGATCACGGAGGCGGAGCTCGAAGCGTACTTCCTGCGCCGGCGCAACGTCGACCACTGGTCGCCGAACACGATGCGCATCTGCTACTGCGGCATTCGGTTCTTCTTCGTGCACGTGCTGCAGCGCAGCTGGCATCTCTTCGACATCCTGCGCGCAAAGAGCGAGTCGCCCCTGCCGGCGATCCTGAGCAGCGAGGAGGTGCGGGCGATCCTGCGGTGCCTGCGGACACCCCGTAACCACGCCTTCCTGAGCACGGTCTACGCGTGTGGCCTCCGCCTGCAGGAAGCGCAGTCTCTGGAGGTCTCCGACATCGACAGCCAGCGCATGATGATCCACGTGCACCGGGGCAAGGGGGCCAAGGACCGGTTTGTCCCGCTGCCTCGCGCAACGCTCACCATCCTCCGTGCGCATTGGCGCAGCCACCGCAATCCCCGCCTGCTCTTTCCCGCGTGCGGCCGCGACGGTCGCTCGGCCGCGACCGCCACGACCCCGATGGCCAAGAGCAGTGTGCAGGGGGCCTTCCGCCACGCCAAGCGCGACGCGGGCGTCGGCAAGCGCGGGGTGTCGGTGCACACCCTGCGGCATTGCTATGCCACGCATCTGCTCGAGGCCGGGGTCAATCCCCGCGTGATCCAGCGGCACATGGGCCACGCCAGCCTGGAGAGCACCATGCTGTATCTGCACCTCACCCACAAGGGCACGGAGGACGCCTATGCCCTGATCGACCGGGTAATGGAGGGCCTGTAGCCATGGGCCTCCTCCAAGAGCTCTTTCGGATCCATGGCCCGGCCTACCTCGACCGGTTCGGGTCAGCCATGCCCAAGGCCCACAAGAAGGTGATCGCGGCCATTGCCGACTGCCATACCGAGGCCGCGGGCTCGGCCCTGTATGTGTGCGACGGGTGCGGCCAGCGGCACGTGGTCTATCGCTCCTGCGGCAACCGGCACTGTCCGTGCTGCCAGCAGGGGAAGGGCCATGAGTGGCTGGAACGGCACCGAGCCCGGCAGCTGCCCGGCGAGCACTTCATGCTCACCTTCACCGTGCCCGAGCCGCTGCGCCCCTTCCTGCGTCGGCATCAGACAATCGGCTACGGGACGCTGTTCGCGGCCTCCGCGGGGGCGATCAAGGCCCTGGCCGTCGACCCCCGACACATCGGTGGGGATGTGCCGGGGTTCTTCGGGGTCCTGCACACCTGGGGCCGCACCTTGCAGTACCACCCCCACATTCACTATGTGGTCGTGGGTGGCGCGCTGAGCAGCGAGGACGGGCGCTGGCATCCGGCGCGGCCCGGGTTCTATCTGCCGGTGCGGGCCTTGTCGCGGATCGTTCGGGCCAAGTTTCGCGACCAGATCGCCAAGCACGGCCTGCTCGGGGACATTCCTCCCGAGGTCTGGGCGGTGGAGTGGAACGTCAATTGCCAGCCTGCGGGCGACGGCAGTGGGGCGCTGCAGTACCTGGCCCCCTACGTATTCAAGGTGGCGATCGGGGAGCGCCGCATCCTGGCCGTCGATGCGGACCACGTCCGCTTCCGGTATCAGAAACCGCACAGCAACCGGGTGCGTACCATGACCCTGCCGATCGTGGAGTTCATGCGCCGCTTCCTCCAGCACGTGTTGCCCCGCGGGTTCATGAAGGTGCGCTACTACGGCTTCCTCTCGCCCAGCGCCTCGGTGCCCCTGGAGGACGTCAAAGCCCGGATCGAGATGGCCAGCGGGTTTGCGCTGACAGCCCCCGAGACCACCAGCGAGCCTCCAGCAGCCCTGCGCTGCCGGCACTGCGGGGGTGCCCTGCGGTTCTCCCGCCTGCTCCTGCCCGGAGACTCCGCGACCGGCCCCCTCGCCGCGCTTGGCCCGCGGCCTGGCGAGTCGTCCGCCCTCAGTGCCGTGCCGGCAGGGCCCTGATCCGCGCCGCGTGCCTGCGGCCTCCGCACATCGCCAGCGCTCCCCAGGCCGCGAGGCGCCCCGGGCCCTATGGCTGACCCGGTCCCGCGACGCTCACGGACCGGCACGGCCTCGGTGTGCCCGGCATCACGCGCCATCGACGGCGTGACGCTCACCCTGGCTCCATCGCGCTCGGCGCCGCGCGTGAACAGCCTGTTCGACCCGGGCCACGGGATGCCTGAGGGCCCTTCGGGGTCCCCGCCGTCGTCGTAGCGCTCGCCGCCGTCCCAGCCCTCCCGAGGCATTCCCCATATCCCGCTGACACCCGATGCGCACACCGGGCTTCTTGAACATCGGATTGAAACGACCGCGGCGGTCGTCTCAATCCTTATGGGTTTGGGTTCGGCGGCCGCCGTGGCAGCACGCGCGTCACTCGAGCGCGTCCACGATCTGCAGTTCAAATTCCCAGCCTTCATGGGTCAGCAGCATGGACGCAAGGTTCTCGATCCCAAACCCCATCCCGTCAACGACCAGTACTACGCCGCCTTTGCCGTCCGATGTGATCCGACCGCTCAGCTTGTCGTGTAGCATTTGATACGCGCCGGGTGAGCCGGTGATGTGACGCGTTGCCACGCCCCGATACATCTTCCGCCTCAGGCGGCCGAGGGCGCTGTAGGGGCTCGTCTCGCTGTAGGCCGCGAACTGGTAGCCAGCGACCGGACTACCTTCCTCCTCTGCGCGCACGGTGAAGCCGAGGCCCCCCTCATGGCAGTTGATCACGAAGGAGCGCCGCCGGCCCGCGTGGTCCTCGACCTCTTCCCGGATCGGGAAGTCGGCCTCCCACCCCTGTTCTCCGTTCTTCACGTAGTCGTCCCTCCACGGGCTCGTCGCCCTCCAAGCGCCAGGTCCGGGCTCATGAGGCTCTCTGGCTCTCTCTGTCCGCCGAACGCCCGGCATAAGGCGCGGCCGCCGGGCGGCCGTCGCCTGGATGCCGTGGTTCGGCACGATGGCTCACAGCGTGCTCAGAAGGCGATCGTACTCGGCGTGCGTGCCGATCCAGAACCAGACGATGACATCGCCGTCGATGATGCCCAGCGCGCGATGGCCGAGGCCCACCCGTGCGGCGTAGATGGCCCGGGTGGCGTGGACGTGTTTGAAGTGGAGACTTGGGTGATGCGGGTTGTCCCTGAAACGGCGGTAGGCTTCACGGGCCCGGCGTTGGACATGATCGGGTAGCCGTCGGTAGGCTTCGCGGAACCGGTTGGTCGTCTTCGAAATCAAAGGGCATCGGGATCAAGGGGCTCAGTCCGGCCCGCTCGATGCTCTTCCAGCGCCTCGTCGGCCAGGCGCGCGAGCACGTCCTGAGACCGAGCGAAGGCGGCCTCCCAGCACCCATCAGCGTCCAGTTCCTCGAGAATGGCCGCGGCAAGCTCGTCCTGCGCACGGTCGGGGAGGCGCAACGCGGCCTCAAACGCCTTCTTCAACGCCTTCGTCATGGCTGAACCTCCAACCTGGATGATACCAACCCTTCACCGCAAGATGCCACGCCCACTGCTGGCTTCTGCGCCGAACGTACCGCTGAGCGGCCGCGGCGAGCGAAAGCGAGCCAGCGGTCCGCTCCAGCGGGTTGTTCGGCAGCCCTGTTCAATCTGAGCTCAACTTGCGGATCGTGAGATGCCCACGGCCGTGCGAGTTTTTCGGCGCACGGCTCTTCTGAACCACGACCCGCCAGATCTGACGGTCGTTCGGCACGATCGCCTTCAGTGTTCGGCCGGCCTTCGTCTTCGTTCCTCCGACCCGACCTTGCAGAGCGTCGAGGCAGTCCTTCAATCGGTTGTCGACGTCATGGATCTCGGCTGCCCGCCCACCGGTGAAGTACAGCCGCAGAGATAACTCCAGTCGGTCAGTCGGCTCGTATCGGACCGGCGACGTACTCTGGCGCTCCACGACGGCCCGATGAATCGCCTTCCGCCACGTGTTGCGCGGAGGGGCGTACTCCGGAATCCGGATCGACAGTTTCATCGGACGCTTCGGCATCGACCCTCCATCGAGGTCGCGTCAGACTGCCGAACTATCATTCGGCAGAACTGCCGAATACCCCAAACGCTGCGGGCCCCGTCAGCCTATCGGCGGGGCCGGCGGCGGCGCTTCGTCGTGTCAGTGCGTGTTCTTGCGTCCGGCTCGGGGTGGGTGCCGCCCCGCCGCCCGGGCGTTGGGCCGCCCAGCGTAATTCCGGCCCGGCGGCAGTGGACCTCCGGGTCCTCACGGGAGCATCCGGTCCGCCGGGCTCCGGACGGCGG
>MGBT01000076.1 GCA_001788395.1 Candidatus Rokubacteria bacterium GWA2_70_23 | reverse complement strand
CGTCGAGGGCCCGCGCGCGTTCGCCGAGAAGCGCAAGCCGAACTGGAAGGGCCGCTGACCGGGTGCCCGTCTCCGGGCGCGCTCGGCGCCACCCATGGGAAACGTCAACGCCAGTTCCCATCACGCGGCCCCGTGCAGCGGGCCTCCAGGGCCCCCGGAAAGACCCCAGCGTCGTCAAGCCGCCGGCCCCGGAGCCCTCCCTGGAGCCGAGCCCGCCCGGCTCTGATCCGGATCCTGCGGCGATCCTGCCCCGGGATAGAGGCGTCGTCAAGGGCGGCGTGAGCGGCGCAGACGGCTGCCCTGGCGGCAGGCGCCGTCGATCGAGGAGACCTCTGAGAGGCCCGTATCATAGCAACTTCGACGGCGCCCGCGCCTTGACCCCCCCGGGGGCGCTGCCTATACTACGTGGGCCATGCCGCCGCTGCCGGTGGGCAAAGTGCGGGCCGAGACGCTCCGGAGGCTATTCGCGAGGTACGTGCCGAAGGGCGAGCGGGTGGTGGTCGGGCCGCGGGTCGGAGAGGACGCCGCCGTCCTCGACATGGGAGACCGCTACCTGGTCGCGACGACGGATCCCATCACGTTCGCGACCGGCGAGATGGGACGGTACGCGGTCCACGTCAACGCCAATGACCTGGCGGTGCGCGGCGCCCTCCCCCGGTGGTTCCTCGCCACGCTGCTCTTGCCCGAGGGACGGACGACGGAGTCGAGTGTGGAGGGGCTCTTCGCCGAGATCGCGGAGGCGTGCGGGGAGATCGGCGTCGCGCTGGTCGGCGGGCACACGGAGATCACGGCGGGGCTCGACCGTCCCATCGTGGTCGGGGCCATGCTCGGCGAGGTCGCGAAGGATCGGCTGGTGACGACGGCCGGGGCGCGCCCCGGCGATCGCGTGCTCCTCACCAAGGGCGTGCCGCTCGAAGGCGCGGCCATCATCGCGCGCGAGCGCGGGGACGAGGCCGAGCGCCGCGGCGTCCCGCGGGAGGTGGTGGCGCGCGCGCGGGAGTTCCTGCGCCGGCCGGGGATCAGCGTGCTGCCGGAGGCGCGAGCCGCGTGTGGCGCCGCCGGGGTCCACGCCATGCACGATCCGACCGAGGGGGGGCTCGCCACCGCGTGCTGGGAGCTGGCGCAGGCGGGGGCCGTGGGGTTGCGGATCGACCGCGAGCGGATTCCGGTGCTGGTCGAGGGGGAGCGGCTCTGCCGCGCCTTCGGGCTCGATCCGCTGGGCACCATCGCCTCCGGGTCGCTGCTGCTGGCGGTGGACGCGGCCGCGGCGGAACTCGTGGCGGCCGCGTGCCAGGCCAGCGGCGTCGCCTGCACGGTGATCGGCGAGGTGACGGACGTCCGCGAGGGCGTCACGCTCGCCTCGGGCGGCCGCGCCGCGGCGATGCCGAGCTTCCGTCAGGACGAGATCTCGAGACTGTTCACGGAGGCGTGAGTTGCCACAGATCGGCTACGCGCAGCGCCAGGCGCCCATGGGGCGCCGGGGCATGGTGGCCTCATGCCACCCCTCGGCCTCCTTCGCCGGGGTCCAGGTGCTCGAGGCGGGCGGCACCGTGGCCGACGCCGCCGTCGCCACCAACGCCGTGCTCGCCGTCACCCAGCCCAATTTCTGCGGAGTGGGCGGCGATCTGTTCTGCCTCTACTACGATGCCGCCACCCGCCGCGTCCACTTCCTGAACGGCGCGGGCCGGTCGGGTTCGCGGGCCGCGCTTGCCGAGCTCGCGCGCCGCGGACTCCCGGCCGTGCCGTTCCTGGGACCGGGCTCCGTGTCCGTGCCCGGCGTCACCCGCGCCTGGCGCATGCTGCTCGAGCGCTTCGGGACGCGTCCGCTCCCGAGCCTGCTCGCGCCGGCCATCCACTACGCGCGCGAGGGCTTTCCGATCTCCGACATCGTCTGCCAGGCCGTTCGCGAGCGCATCGAGGTGATCGACGACGCCGAGTGGCGGCGCGTCTTCGTGCCGGGGGGTGTCTTCCCGACGCGGGGCGACTGCTTCCGGCAGCCCGATCTCGCCCGCACGCTCGCCGAGCTCGGCGAGGAGCCCGATCTCTTCTACCGTGGACGGGTCGCCCGGGCCATCGCCCGGCGCCTCGAGGACCAGGGGTTCCTCAACCCCGCGGACCTCGCCGAGCACTCGGGCCAGTGGGGCGAGCCGATCCAGACGAGCTATCGCGGCTACACGGTGTACGAGACCCCGCCGCCGACACAGGGGGTGGCGGCGTTGCTCACGCTCAACCTGCTGGAGGGTTTTGACCTCGCGGCGCATCCCATCCACTCCGCCGAGCACCTGCATCTCCTGCTGGAGATGACGAAGCTCGCCTACGCCGACCGCGACCGCTGGGTGGCCGATCCCGAGCAGGCCCGCGTCCCCGTGGCGTCACTCCTCGACAAGGCCTACGCCGCGCGGCGCCGCGCGGACTTCGATCCGGAGAAGGCCCAGAGCCACGCCTGGGGCGATCCGGACGGGGGCACCACGGGCTTCGTGGTCGCCGACGGCCGGGGCAACCTGATCAGCGTGATCCAGAGCCTCTACAAGTCCTTCGGCTCGGGCGTGATCCCGCCGGGCACGGGCGTGGTGCTCCACAACCGCGGCGCCTACTTCAACACCGATCCCGCGCATCCCAACTGCTTCGCGCCGCGCAAGCGCCCCTTCCACACGCTGCTGGCCTGCGTGGTCACGCGGGAGGAGCGCCCGGTGCTGGGCTACTCCACCATGGGCGGCGACGGGCAGGCCATGTTCCACGCCCAGGGGCTCACCAACGTGCTCGACTACGGCATGGAGATCCAGGAAGCCATCGAGCGGCCGCGCTTCATGTACGGGCCGCTGACCCCGGGAGAACCGGCGGACGTCCTCAGGGTCGAGGGGCGCGTGTCCGCGCCGGTGCGCGAGGAGCTGGCTCGCCGCGGCCACAGCGTCCGTGCCGTGTCCGACTGGTTCTCCCAGATGGGACACGCCCAGGGCATCACCCTGACCGACGGCACCCTGGCCGGCGGCGCCGATCCGCGCGGCGACGGCGCGGCGCTGGGATTCTGAGGGTGGACAGGCTGCGGCGTCTGCTCGCGGTCACGCTGCTCCTGGCCGTGGGCGTCGTCCTCGGGCCGCGGGTCGCGGGCGCCCTGGAGTGGGGGGGCATCGAGCCGGGCGTCACCACGGCCGAGCAGGTCCGCGAGCGGTACGGCCCCCCGACGAAGGAGACCAAGCGCAAGGTCGAGGGGTACGACACGTTCGAATGGCTCTACGAGAGTCGCCAGGCGCCGGTAGGCTTCATCCGCATGACGGTGGACTTCGGCCTCCTCACGCCTGCGGGCTACAGCTCGTCGGTGGTGCGCGTGCTGAGGCTCGAGCCCAAGCCCTTCATCTTCGGACGGGACACGATCGTCGACGGCTGGGGCGTCCCCGATCAGATCGGCGTCAAGGACGAGCGGGAGCTGTTCGTGTACCGCGCGGGGCTCGTCGTGATCTTCGACCAGAGCGGCGGCCTCGCGACGAGCCTGTACTTCAGCGTGAAGCAGCCGGACCAGCCGGCCGCGGCCCCCGTGCCGCCAGCCACGCCGCCGCCGGGCCCGCCCGCCCCCGCGACGCCGCGGCCGGCCACGCCGCCGGTGCGCCGGTAGCCCGGGCGTCCCGTTGCGGTTCCGCGCCGAGGATATGATCGACCATCTCCTGGCCCTGGATCCGGGCGGCCGCGGCATCGCCGGGTTCTTCGTCGAGGGCGGGGCGGAGCGCGCCGCGCGGGCGCTCCTGCGAGGCCGCCGGGTCCTGATCACCACCGGCTTCGCGTTTGGTCCCGGGCTGCCCGAAACCGATGGGCCTCCCGGGGCGGCCTCGCTCGGCCGGGCACTGCGTCTCCTGGGCAAGGAGGTCACCTACGTGACCGACCCGGTGACGGTGCCGCCGCTCGAGGCCGCGCTGCGCTCGCTCGGGGAGCCTGCGGCCATCGTCACCTTCCACGCGACGGATGCCACCGCGCCCGCGGTGGCGCGCCGGCTCCTCGCCGAGCACGCGCCGACCCATCTCGTCGCCATCGAGCGCCCGGGCCGGACGCGCACGGGCGATTATCTGAGCGCCCGCGGGGAGTCCATCCGCGCGTGGAACGCGCCGCTCGATGCCCTGTTCATCGCGGCGCCCCGCCGGCTGGTGACCATCGGCGTGGGGGACGGCGGCAACGAGATCGGCATGGGCAACGTCCTCGGCCGGATCGCGCGCGGCGGGGCGAAGGCGCGGCGCATGGCCTCCGTCGTCACGGTGAGCCACCTGGTGGTGGCCGGCACCTCCAACTGGGGCGCCTATGGCGTCGTGGCGGCGCTGTCGTATCTCCGCGGACGCGACCTCCTGCACTCGGCGGCGGAGGAGCGCCGGATGGTCGCCGCCTGCGCCCAGGCCGGCGCCGTGGACGGGATCACCCGCCATCGCGAGCCCACCGTGGACGGCTTGCCCTTGGAGGCGCACGTAGGCATGCTGGAGCTGTTGAGAGTGGCCGCCCGGAGCCGGCGCAGCGCGCGCTCCCCCGGGCGCGCGACAGTCGCGAAGACCCAGAGAGCCGTGAGCCCAGCCAGGCCGGCCACGGCCGCCCAATCAGTCACGCCCGGAGGACGATCCAGATGACGCAGACGGCGAAGCCATCGAAGGTGCATGAGACCTATCGCGCTCTCCACCCCAGGTCGGCCGCGCTCTGGGAGCGCGCGCGCGCCGTGATCCCCGGCGGCGTCACCCACGACGGCCGCCACCTCACGCCTTTCCCCATCTACGTCGAGCGGGCGCAGGGCTCGCGCAAGTGGGACGTGGACGGCCACGAGTACGTGGACTACTGGATGGGGCACGGCGCGCTCTTCCTCGGCCACTGTCACCCCGCGGTGGTGACGGCCATCCAGGCCCAGGCCGCCCGCGGCACGCATCTGGGCGCCTGCCACGAGCTGGAGGTGCGCTGGGCCGAGCTGATCTCGAGGCTCATCCCCTCGGCCGAGATGGTGCGCTTCACGATGTCCGGCACCGAGGCCACTCACCTGGCCATGCGCATCGCGCGCGCCTACACGGGCCGCTCCAAGGTGGTGAAGTTCCACGGCCACTTCCACGGCTGGGCCGACGGCGTGGTGGCCGGCGTCAACCCGCCCTTCGACGTCCCGATGTCGGCGGGCGTGCCCGCGGGCGTGCTGGAGCAGGTGCTGCTCTGTCCCCCCAACGACATCAAGGCGGTGGAGGGTCTGCTCCAGCGCGGGGATGTGGCGGCCGTCATCCTCGAGCCCGCCGGCGGCCAGGCCGGCACCACCCCCACGATCCCCGGGTATCTGCAGGAGCTCCGCGGCCTCACCGAGCGGAACGGCGTCGTCCTCATCTTCGACGAGGTCATCACGGGCTTCCGCTACGCGCCCGGCGGCGCCCAGGCCTATTTCGGCGTGACTCCCGACCTCACCACGCTGGCCAAGATCGTGGCGGGGGGGCTGCCGGGCGGCGCCGTCGTGGGAAAGAAGCCGCTCATGAGCATGATGGCCCACCGCGGCGACCCGGTGTGGGACCGCGCCCAGCGGGTCGCGCAGAACGGCACCTTCAACTCCAACCCGCTCTGCGCGGCGGCTGCCATCGCCACCCTGGAGGCGGTGTCGGACGGCTCCCTCCACGCCCGCGCCAACAAGGCGGGCGACGACCTGCGCGCGGGGCTCGGCGAGGCGATGAAGCGCGCCGGCGTCCCCGGAGCCGTCTTCGGCGAGGCCTCCATCTACCACGTCTCCTTCGAGGGCCGGCCGGGGCTCGCCGGCTTCGACCGCCCCCGGCGAGGCGATCTCTACCATCTCCTGCGCTGCGCCCTGCTCAACAACGGGATCGACTGGTCCAACTATCACGGCTGGATCTCGGCGGTGCACACCGCCGAGGACCTCGCGCGCACCGTGGCGGGCTACGAGAAGGCGTTCGCGGCCATGGCGGCGGACGGCGCCTTCCAGGGCATGTAGCGATGGAGCAGGCGGCGCGGCGGGCCAAGCTCCAGGAGCTGCGCGAGCTGGCCCAGGGCTCGGAGGAGTTCGAGGGCGGCGTCACCTTCGAGGAGGAGACGGAGGCGCTCATCGTGGGCGACTGGGCCATCTTCGCCGTGGATGACATCGGCGATCTGGCGCTGTCCTTCCACCTCGACGCCCACCCGCTGGCGGTGGCGCGGCTCACGCGCTTTCTCGTCCAGCACGAGGTGCCCTTCGTGCTCCACGAGTCCTTCATCGTCGACGACGAGGACCGCATCGTCTTCGAGTCGGACACCGGTGCCGACCTGCCCGGCCAGAACTAGTCCGGCCCCGTGTCTGGGTGGACACGTCCCACCCTCTCTGGTAACCTCTGCCTCCTGTGGTGGGCTGGTAGCTCAGTTGGTAGAGCACAGGACTGAAAATCCTGGTGTCGGCGGTTCAATCCCGTCCCAGCCCACCATTCTTTCCAAGGCTTAGCCTGAAGTTCCCCTGCCTCGGGGTCGAATTTCTCTGTTGATTCGTGAGGATAGATCAAGAACGCGCTGCGGCTTTCTGTCTACACGGGGATCGTCTTCAGCAGGTCATAGGCGCGTTGCTGTTGGGGCGTCGGGGTGGTGACGATCTGGAAGGTCGGCTCGTCAGGGCCGGCGCCCCGGCGGCGACACACGTTGTGGACGATGGTGCTCAGGGCCTTGAGCAGGGTCTGGAAACTGTGGACCACCGTGCCATCGTCGAGCACCTTCGCGTGCACTTTGCGCAGGGCCGCCGCGGAGCGCTTCGCGGGCGCGACCGGGTCGCGGGTCGTTTTCGCCTGCTGGTCCTCGTCGGCAAACAGCAGCGGGCGCCACGCCTCGCGCAGGTGCCACTCGACGTAGTACGCCAGCATGCAGAGGAAGATGTGCGCGCGCACTCGCGGCTCGCGCCGGTGATGGATCGGCCGCACTTTGAGGTCGAGCGTCTTGAGCGAGCGGAAGGCGCGCTCCACGGCGCTGAGGCGCTTGTAACTGCGCACGGTGTCCTCGGCGCTGAGGCGCGCCGGCGGCACGCTCGTCCGGACGACGTAGAGGCCATCGAGCGCCGCTTCCGCGGCGACCTGCTCCTCGTCAATGTGGACGTCCAGGCGGGCGTCGTCGATCTCCAGCCGGATGTGCTTGGCCACCTTGTACGTGTTGACGACCTTGCCGACCCGGACCCCGATGGCGTCCTGGCCCTTGAGCCTGCCGCGCGCCACCATGGCCCGCACCTTCTCGAGTTCTTTGAGGGTGGCCGCCAGGAGCGCTTGCCGCTTGTGGGCGCGCAGCTTGGCCAACTCCGGGTTGCGGCAGGCCACCAGCCGCTCGCCGGGGAAGTCGGGGTGCGTCAACTCGAAAAGGTTGCGCTCGTCGAAGAGACCCAACTGCAGGGCGCCGTCGGCGACCAGCCCGCGCAGCGCGCCGGTCCTGAGGGCGGTGATCCAGTCCACGCCCGCGAGCCCCTTCAGCGCGTCGATCTGCGTCTGCG
>MGBT01000075.1 GCA_001788395.1 Candidatus Rokubacteria bacterium GWA2_70_23 | reverse complement strand
TGGAGCGGAAGCTGTCCGGCCGCGTCCTGCTGATGCCGTGATGGCCGCCGCTCCCCGGCCGGGCTCGTCGGCGAAGGCGGCGGTGCTGCTCCGGCCCCAGACCCTCGAGGTGCGCGACTTCCCGCTGCCCGCCATCGGGCCCGACGAGGCGCTCCTCCGGCTCGAGGCCTGCGGCATCTGCGGCACCGACTACGAGCAGTACGAAGGCGACGTCCCGCCGCACGAGTACTACACGCCGTTCCCCGTGGTCCCCGGCCACGAGCCTCTCGGCGTGATCGCCGAGATCGGCGCCCGCGCCCGTGAGCGCTGGGGCGTGGACGTGGGCGACCGGGTGGCGGTCCGCTCCGGCTACGGCTGCGGGCGCTGCGAGGCGTGCGCGCGCTTCGAGCCGCTCCGGTGCGCGACGCGCGGCGGCACCTACGGCTTCACCGACGTCGGGAAGCCGCCGTTCCTCTGGGGCGGCTACGCCGAGTACATGTACCTCTCGCCGCTCTCCGTCGTCCGCAGGATGGATCGTGATCTCCCGGCCGCGGTCGCCGTGATGTTCAACCCGCTGGCCGCCGGGTTCTCCTGGGCCGTCTCCGTGCCCGGGACGAAGCCGGGGGATCGCGTCGTCATCCTGGGCCCGGGCCAGCGGGGGCTCTGCTGCGTGGTGGCCGCTCGCGAGGCGGGAGCCGCGCAGGTGATCGTCACCGGGCTCGGCCGGGACCGGCACAAGCTGGCCCTCGCGCGCGAGCTGGGCGCCGACGTCGTGATCGATGCCGAGCAGGAGGACGTGGTCGCGCGCGTCCTCGAGGCGACGAGCGGCGGCGCCACCGTCGTCGTCGACACCACCCCATTCGCCCCGGCCTCCCCCGCCCACGCCGTGGCCATGACCGCCCGCCGGGGGCGGATCATCCTCGCCGGGCTGAAGGGGCGGCGGCCGACGCCCGACTTCTTCTCCGACGACGTGATCTACAAGGAGCTGACGATCCGGGGCGTGCTGAGCATGCCCTACGACGACTTCGAGCGGGCCGTCCGGCTCATCGAGTCGCGGAAGTACCCCTTCGAGAAGCTCCACACGCACTCGTTCCCGGTCGAGCAGGCGGAGCTGGCCATCCGGACGCTCGCCGGGAAGGCCGCGATCACCGGCGCCATCCACGTGGCCATCGTGCCCGGGGCGCCGCCGGTGAAGGGTGACTGAACACCGCGGGCCGGGAACACGGGCTGAAAACCCATATCGCAGGGGAGGGGACGATGGCTGAACGTGTCGGGTTCGTCGGGGTGGGGCGGATGGGCGCGCCGATGGTCCGCCGCCTCCTCGCTCACGGCTACGAGGTGGTGATTCGCGACGTGAACGACGCCGCGGTCGCGCCCTTCAAGGAGCAAGTGGTGATCCAGGAGAAAGGCGGGGGGCGGTGAGCGTGGCGGGCCCCGTCATCCACCCCCTCCTCGCCGGGACGGGCGGTCGCGACCGCGCCACCTTCCTCATGGGCGCCAAGTCCGAGCCGATCACGGTGCCGTTCCTGATGTTCTACGTCGAAGCCGGAGACCGCCGCATCCTGGTGGACACGGGCGTGGGGGCGCCCGAGGAGACGCTCGCCCACCACCATCCGATGGGCCAGACCCCCGAGCAGCGACCCCTGGCCGCGCTGGCCCGCCTGGGCATCCGCCCCGAGGATATCGACATCGTCATCAACACGCACCTGCACTGGGACCACTGCTACAACAACCACCTCTTCCCCCGGGCGACGATCTACGCCCAGCGCGCGGAGCTCCAGTACGCGATCGCGCCGCTGCCGCTGCACACCTGGGCCTACGACACCATCGAGTACGAGCCGGCTCGGGTGGTGCTGCCGCCCTTCCTGCGCGCGCGCCTGACCCTCGTGGAGGGCGACGTGGAGATCGCGCCCGGCGTCTCCATTCTCCTGACGCCGGGGCACACGGCAGGGAGCCAGTCCGTGGTCGTGCAGGGGCGGAGGACCTGGGTCCTCGCCGGCGACAACGTGCCCACGTACGAGAACCTGCCCGGGCGCTTCAAGCCCCACTTCACGCCGAACGGTATCCACGTGAACCTCGAGGACTACTACCGGAGCTGGAACCGGCTTGCCCGCGTGGGCGGCGAGATTCTCCCGAGCCACGACGCGCGGGTGCTGGACCGGGAGCGCTACGAATGACCGGCGGTCACGGAGGCCGCCGCGAGGGGGAGTGCCCGGCGTGAACTTTCCGGCGAGCGACTGGATGGCCCGCTACGCGGCGGTCGTGAACGGCGACCCGGAGCTCCGCCTGGTCGGCGGCTTCTTCACCTGCGACGTCCTCCTGGACTTCGAGACCGTCCGCCACCTCGTGCCGGTGCTGGAGGACCTCGCGGCGCGCCTCAACAACGCGCGACCCTAGGGCCGCGCCGCCCCGACCCGCGGCAGCACCTCGGTCGCGAGCCGCTCCATCTGCTCGAGGATCTCGCCCTGCGGGCACGCCCAGTTGAAGACGAAGTGGCGCACGCCGGCCGCCTGGAACTCCGCGATCCGGGCCGCGCAGTCGTCAGGCGTGCCGACCACGCAGTAGCGCTCGACGACCTGGTCGAACGGCTGGTTGTAGATCCGCGTGAGCTCTCCGCCTGCGCGGCGGACCGCCGTCTCCCGGTCGGGGCCGAGAGCCACGAAGACGAGGAGCGCGCGCTCGAGGCGGGCGGGGTCACGACCGGCCTCGGCGCAGAGGGCGTCGAGCCGCTCGAGGTTCGCGCGGTAGCGTGACGGCGTCACCAGATAAGGGAAGTAGCCGTCGCCCGCGCGCGCGGTGCGGCGGAGGGCCGGGTCGGAGCGGCCGCCGATCCAGAGCGGCGGGCCGCCGGGCTGCACGGGCCGGGGCGTGAGGCTCACATCCTCCAGGGGGAAGTGGGCCCCGGCCGCCGTCACCCGTTCCTCCCGCCAGAGACGGCGCAAGAGAGCGAGCGCCTCGTCCGTCCGCGCGCCGCGCTCGCCGAGCGGCACGGCGCAACCGGCGAACTCCCGGGGGTACTCTCCGCCGACTCCGACGCCGACGACGAGCCGGCCGCCCGCGACGTGGTCGAGCGTGGCCAGGTCCTTGGCGGCGAGGACGGGATGGCGGAGCGGCAGGAGGTAGATGGCGGTGCCGAGGCGGATCCGGCCCGTACGGGCGGCGAGGCCGGCGAGGAGGACGGTGGCGCTGACCGTCTCCGTGTGGAAGAGGACATGCTCGCCGGCCCACAGGGAGTCGAAGCCGAGGGCCTCGGCCCGCTCGGCGAACCGCCACCACCACGCGGCGGGCGGCACGCCGTCGGGGTAGGCGGCGAGCGTGACCCCGAAGCGGAGGCCCCCGCTCACGGGGCCCGGCGGAAGCGCGGGATGCTGATCTCCGGCGTCACGTCGTCGAAGACGACGCTGACGGGCATGCCGATCCGGATCTCCGCGGGCGGGACCTCCACCAGGTTCGCCGTGAGGCGCGGGCCCTCTTCCAGCTCGACCTGGACGACGGCGTAGGGGATTGCGTCGGCGAACGCCGGGAAGTAGGCCTTGTGGAAGACGACGAAGCTCGAGACCCTCCCCCGCCCGCTCACCGGCGCCCACTCGAACCGCTCCGAGAGACAGTCGGGGCACACGGGGCCCGGCGGCCACCAGATCCGCCCGCACGCCCCGCAGCGCTGGAGGCGCAGCTCGTGGCGGCGCGCGGCCTCCCAGAAGGGCAGGTTGTCGGGGGTGACGCGCGGGAGCGGCCGCGGGTACGCGCTCACCGGCGGAACACCAGGGAGTCGCCCCAGCACGTCCCCCACTGGAGCACGCGGGCGTCGGCGATCTGGCGCGGGCCCGCCTCGCCCCGGAGCTGGCGGACGATCTCCACGACTGAGTTCCAGCCCGAGACGTGGGCCTCGGAGAGGAGCCCGCCGGAGGTGTTCATGGGCAGCTCGCCCCCCAGCTCGATCCGCCCGTCCTGCACCCACGCGGCGGCCTCGCCCGGCCCGCAGAAGCCGAAGCGCTCGAGCGTGAAGAGCACGAGCGGCGAGAACGCGTCGTAGGTGTAGAGGCCGTCCACGTCGTCCCGCGAGATGCCCGCCATGCGGTAGACGAGAAGGTCCTCGGCCGACGGCGTGTGGCGGACATGCCGTTGCTGGTGGATGCCGAGGCCCCGGGGGGCGAAGAGGAACTCGTCGCGGCCGGCCCGCATGCCCTGCATGCCGGCGACGAGGACGGGGGGCTTCCGGCCGTCGCGGGCCCGCTCGGCGGTGGTCACGAGGACGCAGGCGGCGCCGTCCGAGACCAGGCAGCAGTCGTAAAGGTGCAGGGGCTCCACGATGTAGCGGGAGGCCTGGTGCTCCTCCAGCGTGAGGGGCGTCCGCATGATGGCCTGAGGGTTGAGCGCGGCGTGCTTGCGAAAGGCCAGGGGAACCGCGGCGAGTTGGCGACTGGTCGCCCCGTAGAGGGCGAAGTAGCGCTGGGCGGAAAGCGCGGCGCCGGCGGCCGGCGCTGTCATCCCGTACACGGGGTTCTCCTCGTGGGTGCCGCCCTCCTCGCGCGTCCCCTCGACGTCGGCGGGGCCGCCGAGGAGGCCGCGCTGCTGGTGGAAGCTCACGCCGCACACGCAGGCCACGCAGCGGGCGAGACCGGCCGCCACCGCCATCGCCGCGTGCTGGAGGGTGGGGCCCACGAAGCGGCCGTGGGTCCACGTCTGGTCGGCGAAGCGGAGATCGAGGCCGAGGGCCTCCGCGAAGCGGTCGTAGTCCACGCCGAGCGGCCAGCCGATGTTGATGGCCACCCCGTCGACCTCGTCCCGGCCGAGCCCGGCGTCGGCGAGGGCGGCCTTGAACGCCTCGACGGCGAGCTTGAGGGGGCTCTCGTCGGGGAAGCGGCCGAACCGGCTCACGCCCACGCCGACGATCGCCGTCGTGTCGCGCATGGTCATCGTCTCAGGCACGGGTCACGCCCTCAGCCATGGCGGTCGGCGGGGACGGCGTCCAGCTCGGCGACCAGGCGCTCGCGCAGCCGGTGCTTCTGGACCTTGCCGGAGGCGGTGAGGGGCAGGGCCTGGCGGGGGAGGAACCGGACGTGCTGGGGGACCTTGAAGGCGGCCAGGGCCTCGCGGCAGAAGGCGCGCAGCTCGCCGGCGGAAGCGGTCGCCCCCTCCTTCAGCACCACCACCGCGGCCAGCGCCTCCTCCTTGCGCGGGTCGGGCACGCCGACCACGTGGGCCTGCTCGACGGCGGGGTGGCCGAGGAGGATCTGCTCGACCTCGAGGGGGGAGACGTTGAGGCCGCCCGTCTTCACCACGTCCTTGATGCGACCGTGGAAGCGGAGACGGCCGTCGGCGTCGAACCAGCCGAGGTCGCCGGTGAGGAAGAAGCCGTCGGGGTCGAAGGCGGCCGCGTTCTTCTCGGGGTCCCTGTAGTAGCCGGGGGTGATGTAGCCCCGGAGCGCGATCTCGCCGATCTCGCCGGGCGGGAGCGGGCGGTGGGTGGCGGGGTCGGCGATCTTGATTTCCATCCCCGGCAGCGGCCGGCCCACCGTGTGGAGGCGGGCGTCCACGGGGTCGTGGGCGTCGGTGAGCGTGCAGTTGCCGTAGCACTCGGTGAGCCCGTACACGTTGCAGATCTCCCGGGCGCCGAGGTCCATCACCATCTGGATCGCCGGCGGGTGCCCGATGGCCGCGCCCGTCCTGAGAGAGCGGAGATCGCGGCGGGGACGGTCGGGGTGCTCCCAGAGCGCCAGCGCGACGTTCGGGGTGCCGTAATAGACCGTGCACCGCTCGCTCTCGATGAGGCGCAACGCCTCCCCCGGGTCGAAGTGCTCCTGCAACACCACGCACCCGCCGTGGGTCATGACGGCCAGGAGCGCGTTCTCGCAGCCAAAGCCCCAGAAGAGCGAGATGCCGAGCCACAGGCGGTCGGCGGGGCCGAGGTGCTGGCGCTCCCCGATGCTGAACATGTTCTCGACGAGGCCCGCGTGCTCGAGCTGGACGCCCTTCGGCGTCGAGGTGGTGCCGGAGGTGTAGAGGATGTACGCGATGTCGGTGGGCCGGACCGCCCGCTGGGCCTCGTCCACGACGGATTCCGGGACGCCGGCCCCGAGTTCCCAGAGGTCGGCGAAGGGGGTGACGCCGGGAACGCTCCCGCCGCCGAGGCACACAACGTGTCGCAGGAGCGGCAGCCGCTCGCTGCCGGGGCCGATGGCGGCCAGCATGGCCAGGTAGTCCTGGCCGCGGAAGCGGTCCACGGTCACGAGGGTGGTTGCCTCCGCGTGGGCGAGCACGTACTCGAGCTCGCGCGCCGCCGACCAGGTACTGACGGGCACGAGGGTGGCGCCGAGCAGGGTCACGGCGAAGTTCACGAGCAGCCACTCGGTGCGATTGCCCATGAGGAGGGCGACCTTGTCGCCGCGGCGGACGCCCAGCCGGTGGAGTCCCCGGGCGAGCGCGCGCACGCGGGCGCGGTACTCCCCGTAGGTGAGCCGGTCGCCCCCGAAGACGACCGCCTCGCCGTCGGGATGGCGGAGGGCCATCTCGTCGAGGAGATCGCCGAGGGTGCGGCTCCGGGGCGGCTCCATCGTTCCCTCAGGTCCCGAGGTAGGCGTGCTGCACGCGCGGGTCGGCGAGCAGCGTCTCCCGGTCGCCGCCCAGCACGACCCGGCCGGTCTCCAGGACGTAGCCGCGGTCGCACAGCTCGAGCGCCTCCACCACGCGCTGCTCGACGAGCAGGATGGTGACGCGGTGGCTCTTCCGGATGGCGGCGATGGCCTCGAAGATCCCCTCCACGATGCGGGGACCGAGGCCCTGGGAGGGCTCGTCGAGCAGGAGCAGATCGGGCTGGGCCATGAGACCGCGGCCGAGGGCCAGCATCTGCTGCTCGCCGCCGGAGAGCGAGCCGGCAAGCTGATCGCGCCGCTCGCGGAGGACGGGGAAGAGCCCGAACACGGTGTCGAGGCCGTCTGCCCGCCGGCGCCGGGCGGCGGGCCGGTAGGAACCCATCTCGAGGTTCTCGAGCACGGTGAGCGAGGGGAAGACCTTCCGTCCCTCGGGCACGTGGGCGATCCCGAGCCGGGCCCGCGCGTGCGACGGCAGCCCGCCGATGTCCTGCCCGCGGTACTCGATGCTGCCGGCCGCCAGCGACACGCCGCCGGCGACGGCCTTCATGAGCGTGCTCTTGCCGGCGCCGTTCGGGCCCACGATGGCCACGAACTCGCCCTCGGCGACCTCGAGAGAGACCCCGGCCAGGGCCTGGAGTCCGCCGTAGGCGACGCTAAGTCCGGAGACCTTCAACATGACGGAGCCAGCGCTTTCCGAGGTACGCCTCGATGACGGCCGGATCCCGCACCACCTCGCCCGGCAGCCCTTCGGCCACCCGGCGCCCGTGGTCGAGGACGACGAGGCGGTCGACGAGCTGGACGACCGCGTACATGGTGTGCTCGATGATCACGACCGTCACGCCCCCGTCGCGCACGCGGCGGACCAAAGCCATCACCGTCTCCACGCCGTCGCGCGCGAGCCCGGCCAGCGGCTCGTCGAGCAGGATGAGGTCGGGCGCGGTGGCGAGGCAGCGGGCCAGCTCCATCAGCCGGAGGTCGGGGGTGGTGAGGCCGCTCGGGACGACGTCGGCGCGCGCCTCGAGCCCCACCGAGGCGAGGGCGGCCAGGGCGCGCTGCCGCGCCCGGTGCGGCGTGGTCTCGTGCACGAACGCTCCCACCATGACGTTCTCCAGCACCGTCATTTGAGGGAACGAGCGGACGACCTGGAAGGTGCGGCCGACCCCGCTGCGGCAGATGGCGCTGGGGCGGAGCCCGGTGATCCGCGCGTCTCGGTAGCGGACCTCCCCCTGGTCGGGCGAGAGGAAGCCGTTGAGCACGTTGAAGAGCGTGGTCTTGCCGGCTCCGTTGGGGCCGATGACGCCGAGGATCTCGCCGGCCCGGACGGTGAAGCTCACCTCCTCGAGGGCGTGGAGCCCCAGGAACGCCTTGGAGACGCCGCGCACGTCCATGAGGGTGGCGCCGCGGACCACCGGGGCGCGTCCCGCGAGGTCCGCGGCGATCGGGCCTTCCGTCGCCGCCGCGGCGCCCGCGGGCGCGGCCCGCCGGGCCGGCAGCAGCGCCCGCAGCCGCCAGTAGATCCCCTCGGGCGCGAAGAGCATGACGAGCACGAGGGCGGCGCCGTACACCACGCCCTGGATCCCCGGCAGCCGGTCCCCGATGGTGGCGTCGAGCGTCTCGCTCATCGGGACCATGATCGCCGCCCCGAGCACCGGGCCCCACTTCGTGCCAACCCCGCCCACGAGGCAGACGACGAGCGTCTGCACGATCACGAGGACGCCGAAGACGGCGTCGGGGGTGACGACGTAGAGGATCGCGTGGGCGTAGATCGCCCCGATCACCGCGGCGGGGGCGGCGCTCAGCATCAAGGCGATCATCTTCGCCCGGAAGGTGTCGACCCCGCTCGCCTCCGCCGCCTGCTCGTTCTCCTTCAGCGCGCGGAGCGCGTAGCCGAGCCGGGAGGTTTCGATCCAGTGCGAGAGCAGCAGCGTCCCCGCCAGCGCGGCCAGGGCCAGGAGGTCGTAGGCGCGGGGATCGGTGAACTGCATGTAGAGGGCGGGACGGTCGCGCACCATGGGGATGGCGACTTCCTGATAGCCCAGGAAGTCCATGAAGATGCGGAGGATGAGCGGGTAGGCGAGCGTGGCCAGCGCGAAGTAGATCCCGGCCAGGCGGAAGGTGGGGAAGCCGATGAGGGCGGCGGCGACGACTGCGGCCACCGTGCCCACCATGAGGCCGAGCCACGGCGTCAGGCGGAAGCCGACGATGAGGAGGACCGTGACGTAGGCGCCCACCCCGAAGAAGGCCTGGTGGCCGAAGGAGGTCTGCCCCGCGTAGCCGCTGATGATGTTCCAGGACAGCCCCATCGTCGCCCACACGAAGACGAGGGTGAGGACGCGGTGGTGGTAGCGCTCCCCGAGGGCGAAAGTGAGGACGAGCCCCAGGAGGACGACGAGCCCGATGGGGGCGAGCCCGCGCAGGCGGGAGGCGGGAACGGCCGCCATCAGACGGCGCGGAGCCGCTGGCCGAAGAGGCCCTGGGGCCGCAGGTAGAGCACGAGCAGGAAGGCGATGAAGACGCCGGCGTTCTGGAGCTGGAAGGGCAGGACGAGCAGCGTGAGCGACTGGACGAGCCCGATGACGAGGCCGCCGGCGAAGGCGCCCGGGATGCTGCCGAGCCCGCCGAGCACGACGGCCACGAACATGAGGACGATGAAGTTCACGGCGACGGTGGGCTCGATCGGGTGGTAGGTGGCGAGCAGCCCGCCGGCCGCCGCCACCAGCGCGATGCCGACGCCGAACGCGAGGCCGTGCATGGCGCGGACGTCGATGCCCTGGTAGCCGGCGGCCTCCGGCTCGTCGGCCGCCGCCCGGAGCGCCTTGCCGACGTCGGTCCGGGTGAGGAAGACGTACACGAGGCCGGCCAGCACGAGGGCCATGAGGAAGGCGTAGGAGCGGGCCTGGTTCATGAGGATGGGGCCGACGGCGAAGGCCTGGGTGGCGTAGGCCGTCTGGATGCCGCGGGGCATGGGCGTGAGGATCATCGTCGTCGCGTTCGTGATGATGAGGGAGAGGCCGAGGGTGAGGATGAGCTGGGCGTCCATCAGGCGTTGCGGGTTGCCCCCGCCGGTGACGCGGACGAGCAGCGTCCGATGGACCAGGAGGCCCAGCACGAAGAAGGGCGGAATGGTGAGGAGGGCGCCGAGCAGGGGATCGACGCCGTACCCCACCGCCAGGAAGTAGGTGAGGTACATCCCCAGCATCATGAAGTCGCCCTGGGCGAAGTTGACGACCTTCATGACGCCGAAGATCAGGGCGAGGCCGATCGACATGAGGGCGTAGACGCCCCCCACGAGGAGCCCCGTCACGACGTACTGGACGAGGTCGCCCAGGGGCACGGGCCGGCCTGCGCGCGCCTCCTTACTTCCCGCCGTGCCAGACGGGCTTGCGGGTGGCCAGCTCCGCGGGGACGACCGTGAAGGGCTCACCGCCCTGCCACTGGACGATGATCGGCGTCGCTCCCACCCGGCGGCCGCGGTCGTCGTACTTGATGTAGCCCGGGATGAGGGTGCTCGCCGCCGGCCCTGATCTGAGATCGAGCCTGGCCACCGCGTCGCGGATGGCCTTGGGGTCCGTCGACTTCGCCAGCTCCGCCGCTTCCTTGATGATCCAGACGTGGGCGTAGGACATGAGCGGGTCCTGGGTCATGAACGGCTCCCCGGTCCGCTGGGTGAAGCGCTTGACGAGGTCCTCCTGCCCCTTGAGCGGGTGGGCGGCCGTGACCGACATCACGTTGTCCAGGAGCTCCTTGCCGACGGTCTTCACGTACTCCGGCGTGACCAGCCAGGCGCCGACGCCCATGAACGGCGTCTTGAGCCCGAACTCTTTGACCTTCTGGAGCACCTGGACGGAGTCGGGGAAGTTGGTGGCGCCGTAGAAGACGATGTCGGGCTGGCTGGAGCGGAGCTTCTGGACGATGGCGGTGGCGTCGGCGAGCGGAGGCGTCCACACCTCGTCCACCACAATGTCGATGCCCTTGGCCTTGAGGAGCTTCTCGCGGAGCGGCTTGAAGAAGAAGACGATGGCGGCGGTGTTGTCGCCGACGAGGGCCGCCTTCTTGAGCTGCTGGTTGTTGCGCTTGGCGAGGTCGAGGATGAGGTCGAGCGCCTGGTCGGCCTGGAGCGAGGAGACCGGGCTCGACTGGAACGTGTACTTGAAGCCGCGCTCGGTGATGGAGTCGGCGTAGGAGAGCGTGAACCACGGCACCTGCAGCCGCTCGGCCACCTCGGTGACGCCCAGGGTGAACGAGCTGAGCCAGGAGCCGATGCCGGCGCTGATCTTCTCCCGGCTGAGGGCGCGCTGGGCGGCGCTCACCGCCTTCTCCACGCTGTCACCGGCGTCGGCCTCGCGGAGGACGATCTTGCCGCCCCCGAGCGCCTTGATGCCGCCCTGCGCCTCGACCTCGGCGATTGCCATCTCGGCGCCCATCTTCTTGAGCTGGCCCTGGCGGGCCCAGCGCCCCGACAGCGGGGCCACCAGCGTGATCTTGAGATCCTCCGCGTGCGCCAGCGCCGGCGCCAGCAGCGTCGGCGCCGCCAGCAGCACGGCCAGCGCGATCGCGAGTGCCCGGACACCTCTCCCTCGATCTGTTCCGGCTGCGTTCATGGATGTCCTCCCGCCTGTGTGTGCACGTAGTGGTATTTCCAGCAGTGCGCGGTCGGCGTGGTTGGCGATCGGCCTCGCCTGTCCCCCGGGGACGGTCACGCGCGGATCATGGGCGATCCCCGCGGAACCTGTCAATAGGGAAGTGAGGTCACCTGA
>MGBT01000074.1:16196-52915 GCA_001788395.1 Candidatus Rokubacteria bacterium GWA2_70_23 | reverse complement strand
GGTGGTTCGAGGGCTCATCACGTGTGGCCTCCTCGAGGCGACACAGGTGGTGCCGTGTGCCCCGTGGCAGATCGATCCTTCGGTGCTCGACACAGCCGCCATTCGCACCGCCGCAAAGGAGGTGATGCAGGGTCGCCACCGTCGCCCAGGGAGTCGCATCAGCGATGTACACACCCTCGAGATTCCAGGTATTTGACGAAAGGATGCACAATGTCACTACACCGTGCGGGGACAACAATCCGTGGCAGATGAGCAGGTTGGTTTCCGGCCGCGGGATCAGGGCGGCGAGTTTTTCGAGGAATTCCAGGGGCACGAAAACCAGGTGGCTGGTGCCGTCGGCCCAGGGGGTCTTGAGCGCCAGCCGGATGCGGCCGTCGCCGGTGAGCCGGAGGCGGTCCTGGGCCACCGGGGGGCGAAGGAGGTAGCGGCAGAGCTGCTCGAACCGGGGCCGACGATTAGCCGCCGACGCCCAGGTACGTCATCGTGACCTGCCGGTCGGCGCGGAGATGGGCGGGCGTGCCCTCGAAGACGATGGCCCCGTGGTCGATGACATAGACGCGGTCGGCCAGCTGGAGCGCCATCTCGGCGTTTTGCTCGACGAGGAGCATGCTCACGCGCTCCTTCTTGAGCTCACGGATGGTCCCCACCACCGCCTCCACCACCAGCGGCGCCAGCCCCTGGGAGGGCTCGTCCAGGAGGAGCAGGTCGGGGCCGGTCACGAGGGCCCGGGCGATGGCCAGCATCTGCTGCTCGCCGCCCGACAGCAGCCGCCCCTTGCGGTCCAGCACCTCCCGGAGCTTCGGGAAGCGCTCCAGCACGGCCTCTACCTGCCAGCGCGAGCCCGGCCGCCTTGCGATCGAGAGGTTCTCCCGCGCCGTCAGGTAGGAGAAGACGCCGCGCGTCTCGGGGACGAGGGCGATCCCCATCCGGGAGATCCGGTGGGTGCCGAGGCCGACGATGTCGCGTCCCTTGTAGCGGATCTCCCCCGTGCGGGGAGGCGTGAGCCCCGTGATGGAGCGGAGTGTCGTGGTCTTGCCGGCGCCGTTCCGCCCGAGGAGCGCCACCACCTCACCCTCGGCCACGCCGAGGGAGAGGCCGTGCAGGATGTGGCCCAGCCCGTAGTAGGTGTTGATGCCCCGGATGTCGAGGATCATTCCGCGACCATCCCGCCCAGGTAGGCGCGGCGCACCTCGGGGTTCCGCTGGATCTCGGCCGGCGTCCCCTCGGCGATGAGGCTCCCGAAGTGCATGACCGAGACGCGGTCCGAGACCCCCATGATGATGTCCATCTTGTGCTCGATGAGGACGATCGTGTAGCGCCCCTTGAGCCCCCGCACCAGCGCCACCATCTTCTGGGTCTCGTCGGGCGAGAGGCCGGCGGCCGGCTCGTCCAGCAGCAGCACCCGGGGCGCCGCGGCCAGCGCGATGGCCAGCTCGAGCTGGCGCTGCTCGCCGTGGGAGATCTCGCGCGCCGGCTGGTCGGCCTTGTCCGCGAGCCCGACGTCCGCCAGCGCCACCCGCGCGCGCTCGGTGACCTCGGCGTAGCCGTCGCTCCGCCGCCACACGAGCCCCCGCCAGGACCGGCCCCGCGCGAAGGCCGCGATCCAGACGTTGTCCAGGATCGAGAGGGCGGGGAAGACGTTCGTGCGCTGGAAGGAGCGCGCGAGCCCCAGATGGGCGATCCGGTGGGCCGGCGTCCCGGTGATGTCGCGCCCGTCGAAGACGATCCGGCCTGACGTCGGCGGGAACTGCCCCGTCAGGAGATTGAACAGCGTCGTCTTCCCGGCGCCGTTGGGGCCGATGATCGAGTGGAGGGTGCCGGCCTGGACCTCCAGCGTGACGCCGTTGACCGCCGTCAGGGCGCCGAAGGCCTTGGTGAGACTCTCGGTCCGGAGGAGCGCCATGCTATTGCGCGATCCCCGCCAGAGCGCGACGCCGCTCCCGCCACGACCAGAAGCGGGCCCAGGCCTCCACGCAGCCGCCGCGGAAGAAGAGGACCACGATCACGAACGCCACGCCGAGCAGGAGCGGCCAGCGCTCCCACACGACGCTCACGGACTCGGAGAGCCAGATGAAGACGAAGGAGCCGATGATCGGCCCGTAAAACGAGCCGCTGCCCCCGATAAGGGTGGCGAAGAGCACGTTCCCCGAGAAGACGAACCCGATCGCCTCCAGGGGGACGATGCCGAACAGCATGGAGTAGAGCACGCCGGCCAGGCCGGAGAAGGCCCCGCCGATGACGAAGGCGAGCAGCTTGAAGCGCGGCACGTCGTAGCCCACCGCCTCCGCCCGCACGTCGTTTTCGCGGATGGCCTGGAGGATTTTCCCGAGGGGCGATTCCACGATGCGCTGCATGATCCAGAGCGAGAGCAGGAAGAGCGCCGCGACGAAGACGTAGTAGGCGAGGGGGTTGCGGAAGTCCACTCCGAGCAGGGCGGGCCGCCCGATCCCGGGCATGCCGTCCTCGCCGCCCGTCACGGTGGTCCACTGGTAGGCGATGAAGTAGAACATCTGGTTCAGCGCGAACGTCAGCATGATGAAGTAGAGGCCGGAGCGCCGGACGCAGAGGTAGCCCACCAGCGCCGCCGACACGGCGCCCACCACGATGCCGACGCCGAGCGCCGCGAAGACGTTGGTCTCGTAGTGCTTGAGGAGGTAGCCGGCCACGTAGGCCGCCGCGCCGAAGAAGGTGGACTGACCGAAGGAAAGGAGCCCCGTGTAGCCCAGGAGGAGGTTCAGCCCCAGCCCGAAGATCGCGAAGATCCAGATCTCGGTGGCGAGGGCGTGCCGGACCGCCATCGGGAGCAGGACGGCCGCGGCGAGGACGGCCAGCCAGGCGCGGCTCACCGGATGCCGAAGAGGCCCTGGGGGCGGACGAGGAGGATCGCGGCCATGATGGCGAAGATCACCGCCACCGAGGCCTCGGTCCAGTAGAGGGCGACGACGGCCTGTGCCACTCCGATGATGAGCCCCGCGGCGATGGCGCCGAGCAGGTTGCCGAGGCCGCCGAGGGCGACCACCACGAAGGCGATGCCGAGCATGTCCACGCCCATCGAGGGCGAGAGCCCGCGGATGGGGGCGGTCAGGGCCCCGGCGATCCCGGCCAGGTACGCGCCGAGGGCAAAGGCCGCGGTGAAGAGCCGGTGGACGTCGATCCCGAGAAGCGAGACCATCTCCTTGCTCTCGATGCCGGCGCGCATGATGGCGCCGTAGCGGGTCTTCTCGAGGAAGAGCCACGTGGCGAGGACGAGGAGCCCCGCCATCACCATCACGAAGAGACGGTACTTGGGGTAGAAGATGAAGCCCAGGTCGAAGCCGCCGCGGAGGAGCGGCGGCGGGAGCTGGCTGAAGCCGATGGGGCCCCAGACGACGATGATCCCCTCGCTCAGGATGAGCGACAGCCCGAAGGTGAAGAGCAGCTGGTAGTCGTGACCGGCGGCGTAGAGCGGCCGGATCCCCGCGTATTCGATGGCGAGCCCCAGCAGCGCCACGCCGACGGGGGCCAGAACGAGGGCCAGCCAGAAGTTCCCGACGGCGTGGATCGCGCTGAAGAGAAAATAGGCGCCCACGGCGAAGAGCGCGCCGTGGGCAAAGTTGGGGATGTTCAGCACCCCCGTGATCAGCGACAGGCCGAGCCCCATGAGGGCATAGAGCATGCCCGTCGCGATCCCGTTCAGGACCGAGCCGAGGAGCTGGCTCAGAAGCTACCGATGTCCTTGCACGCCGCGTACTGGGCCGGCAGCGGCGTGTCGCCGGTGGCGATGATGTCGGCGAAGTCCATCGGGTTCTTCATGGCCGACTTCGGCTTGGAGCGCATGAAGAAGAACGGCCGGAGCGTTTGGTGCGTCTGCGCGTCCACCCTCATCCGCCCCACGAGGTCGTTGACCTCGATCCCCTCCAGGCCCTTCACGACGTCCTGGACCTCGACGGACTTGGCCCGGTCGAAGCCGTGCAGCAGCATCCGCGTCATGCCGTAGGCCGCCGCCGGGGCGTAGCCCGGAGGGCCGCCGAACTTGGCCTGGTAGCTCTTGACGAACTCCTTGGCCACCGGCGTGTCGGTCGTGTAGTAGAAGTTGGAGCCGACCCAGAGGTTCTCCCGGATCTCCGGCGCGAGCTGCACCAACTCCTCCACCCCCGAGGACCACGACATGATCAGCGGGAGCTTCGGGGTGAGGCCGAAGTTGAAGATCTCCCGGGCGGCCGTGACGGCGTCCAGGCCGAAGTTGATCATCGCCACCACGTCGGGCTTGTTCCCGGCCGCCTTGGTGACGTAGTTCGAGAACTCGCGCTCGCCGAGCGGGTGACGGTCGGCGCCCACGAACTCGAGGCCGTGGGTCTTCCCGACCTCCTTGATGTACTTCTCCACCGACCAGCCGAAGGCGTAGTCGGCCACGAGCAGGTGCCAGCGCTTGGCCCGCGGGTTCGCCTTCATGAAGGTGTCCACGACGGTCTTGGCCGCGGTGTAGGGGCTCGCCGCCCACTGGAAGGAGTAGCGGTGGCAGCGGGCCCCGGAGATGTCCTCGGTGCCGCCGCTGAAGTAGTGGAGGACCTTCTTCCGCTTCGCCACCTCGGAGACGGCCAGCGCGACGCCCGACGACCAGGGGCCGATGACGAACTTGGCCCCCTCGCCGTCCACCGCCTCCTCGACCCGTCGGGTAGACGCGCCGGCCTGGGTCGCGGAATCGCGGGTGATGTACTTGATAGGCCGCCCGAGGATCTTCATCCCGCGCTCCTCGAGCGCCATCTTCATGCCGCGGTCGAGGATGGGCCCCACGTCGGAGAAGGCCCCGGTGAAGGGCCAGATGCCCAGCATGACGACCTCTTTGGCCTGGGCCCGGATCACCGCGGGAAAGCCGAGGCCCGCCACGGCCCCGGCGGCTCCGACCGCTCCCAGTTTCAGGACGTCTCTTCGATTCAGATCGCTCATCCCTGTTCCTCCTCGTCGGCTTGGAGTTTGGCTTTTCTCGGCGGGCGCGCCGCGCAAGTCGCTAGCCTATTATGTGTCCCGGGGGCGAAGGAAACATACAGCCCCTTCTCGGACGGCCCTTCTCGGACGGACGCGGCGAGCCCGGCCCGCCGCCTGCGCCCCTGCCGGAAGCGGCCGGGAGTGAGCGCCCAGAGTGTCGACGATCACCCAGAAGCGCGGTTTTTCGAACGGGGCCCGAAAGCTGGCCCGCATATTGCGTACAGGGCCTTGGGCACCAACCTCCAGGCCCCGCGCCTTGTCCCCAAACCTCGCGCTCCTGAAGGGCGAAATGGGCCGCTGGCTGACCGTGATCTGCACTGGCCACCTGAACCCATCCGGCCGGCAAGTCCAAACTCGTTGCGTCCTGCCGGTCGAGAATCACGCGCTTTTACATGTCGCGCGACGCCCAGAGTGAGCCTCCATCCCATCCATCCATCTCCTCCCTATACAGGGCGGATGAAGGCGGAGTCAAGCACGGAGTTGGGGCCCTGATCCGGCGGCAGGGTTCTTGCGGTGGCCGCCCGGGTTGTCGGTTTTCAGAAGGTAGGGACCCTTTCGGCCTGAGTTGTTCAGAAGCATGGGACCCCGGGACCTGAGAGGTTTTCAAAACCTTTCCCCCCTTGCGTGACCTCGGGCTATGACCCTCTCGGCCCCCGCTGGGCCAGGAGGAGTGCATGGCCTATCGCGAGGTCACGATGCTCGAGGTCAAAGAGGTCCTGCGGCTCTGGCTGACCGGCGTCCGCAAGAAGCGGATCGCCACCCAGCTGGGCCTGAACGTCAAGACGGTCCGGCGGTACCTGCGCGCCGCGCAGGAGCACGGGCTGATCACCGCGGGCAGTCCCGACCAGTTGGACGACGGCCTGCTCGCCGCGGTCGTCAGCACCGTCCAGCCGGGCACGGGGCGCCCCCATGGTGACCGTTGGGCCGCGTGCGCGGCCCAACGGGGCGTCATCGAGCGGTACCTGCGCGCCGACGTGCGGCTGTCCAAGATCCGCAAGCTGCTCCGGCGCCAAGGCGTGATGATCAGTTCCCCCACGCTCCGGCGCTTCGCCATGGGGGAACTCGGCTGGGGCCGCGCTGCGCCGACGATCCCGCTCGCCGACTGTGGCCCCGGCGAGGAGGATCCTCCGGCCCTCGGCGTTCCTGGACGAGGTCCGCTTCCGCCCGTCATCCCGGCGCCGGCTCGCGGATTGACCTCCCGGCGCGCAGGCCGCTACTCTGCGGGCGGAGGAGACTCGTGAGCCCGAATCGTGCCGTCGTCGCCGACCCCGTGCCCGCGTCCGCTGGGACCGCGCGGCCGTCGACGTTCGCCGCCCTCAAGGGGCGGAACTACCGCCTCTACTGGCTCGGACTGGTCTTCTACGTCCTCGGCCACCGGGCGGAGTACGTCACTTTCGCCTGGCTCACGTGGGAGGTGACCCACGACCCGATGTATCTGGGCTATCTCGGCCTGGCGCAGGGCGTGCCCCTGGTCGTCTTCCAGCTCTTCGGCGGCGTCCTCGCCGACCGCGTCAACCGGCTGCGCCTCCTGCTCGGCACCCAGATCCTCACCGCCGCGACGCTGACGATCGCCTTCGCCCTCACCGTCCTCGGGCTGGTCCGCGTCCAGCACCTGCTGGCGCTGGCGGCGCTGAGCAACACCTTCCGGGCCTTCGACGAGCCGACCCGGCTGTCGCTGGTGCCCCAGCTGGTCGAGCGCGAGCGGCTGGCGAACGCGATCGCGCTGGGCTCCATCCCCTGGCAAGCCGGCCGCATGATTGGCCCGTCCATCACCGGCATCCTGATCGCGGCCTTCGGCGGGGCGGTGGGACTCGGGCTGGCGGCCGTCGCCTCCTGCACCGCGCTCGTGCTGTACAGCCGACTCCGGGTCCAGCGGGCCGCGCCGTCGCCCGATGGGCAGGGCATGCGCCGGCAGCTCGTCGAGGGCCTGAGCTTCGTCGGCCACAACTTCGTCTTCGCGGGACTGATCTGCCTGGCCCTGTTCAATGCTCTCTTCGGCCTGTCCTACGTCACGCTGCTGCCGATCTACGCCGACTCGTACTTCCACGCCGGCTCCACCGGCTTCGGCCTGCTCAACGCCGCACACGGGGCGGGGGCGCTGGTCGGCACGCTCACCGTGGCCACGATCGCCCATCGCATCCCGCGCCCGGGCACGACGCTCCTGGTCACGGCGGTGGGCATGGGGCTGGCGCTGATGCTCTTCTCCCGATCGCCCGCGATGGGGCCGGCGCTGGCCATGCTGCTGCTGGTGGGCTTCTGCAACACCTTCTACCTGACCCAGGTCACCACGTTCCTCCAGACGCACGTGCCCGACCAGCTTCGCGGCCGGGTGATGAGCATCTACTCGCTCTGCTGGAACCTGCTGCCGCTGGGGGGCCTCTTCGGCGGCGTCCTGGCCGCGGCCGTGGACGCCCGCTTCGCTGTGCTGGTGGGCGGCGCCCTGGTGGCCGCCAACGCGCTGGCCCTGCTCACCTCCCGGCGGCTGCGGGCGATCCGCTGAGGAGAGCTACGGCAGGAGATCGCTCACGGCAAGGCGCACGGACGGCAGCGCGAGCGGCGAGACGACCGCCGCCGGGCCCAGCCGCTCCACCGCCCGGTACCGCCACCCATAGGGCGCCGTCGGGTCCGGCCCGGGGTCGCGGTACACCTCCAAGACCCGCTCGACGAGGTTGACGATCCAGTAGTCGTGGACACCCCCGCGCGCGTAGAGACTGCCCTTGTCCTGGCGGTCGAAGGCGAGGCTCGACTCCGCCACCTCGACCACGAGGGCGGGGCGGGCCGGGTGGTCTGCGCGGTAGTCGGCGCGCTCGCCCGGCACCACGGCCAGGTCCGGCTCCGGTTCGGACTCGTCGTCGAGGGCCACCGGCATCTGGGCCCTCACCACCCAGCCTGGCGGCAGGGCGGCTCGCAGCGCGTCGTCGACGGCGCCGATGGCCGTGGCGTGGTAGCTGCCCTGGGGCTCGGCGACGACAAGCTGGCCCCCGATCAGCTCCACCGGCTCCCCGTGGAGCACCCCGAGGTCCACGAGCCGGTCGTACTCGGCTCGCGTCCAGCGCCGCAGCGTCAGCGGGGCCTGTCTCATCGCCCCCACCGTATGCCGCCGCCCCCGCCGGCGTCAATGCCGCGAGATGGATACACCGCCTGGCAGGCGGAGCTCCCACGAGGAGACGCCGGGCCGCGTGGGCCTGTCTCCGCCAGGAGACGTTGACGAGTCAAGACGCGATGGTTAGGATCATATTGTGAACCTGCTGGACGCGGTGCTGGAGGTGTACCGTCGCCCCACCGCCTCGAAGCTGTCGCGCTTCGGCTGGGCCTACGCCGAGACGCAGGTGCTGCGCCGGGGCGAGGCCGTCATGCCACTGGCAGCGCCGGGCAGCCGCGTCGCCGTCGACGATCTGCTTCCGTAACGCAGCTTTGCCTCGCTGGACGCCCCTCGCTCAGGTATGGTCAAAATGACCTTTTCGAGGAGGGCGATCGCGCGCAGGCTCTTGGCGGCTCAGGCGAAGTCCCAGCTCACCGACTGTCTCCGGAAGGCGGAGGGGGGCGAGTCCGTGATCATCACGCGGCACGGCAAGGCGGTAGCCGCGCTCGTCGCCGTCGATCGCGTGGCGCTTCCGAGGCGGAAGGACATGCGCGGCGGCGCCGGTCTCGCGGGGCTCGCCGGCGGCTGGAAGGGCTTCGAAGACCTCGTCAAGGCGCTGGGCAAGCTCCGACGCACGCGGCCGCGCCGCCCGGCCCCGCTCGGCTGAGTGGCCTTCCTCTTCGATACCGAAGCGATCTCGGAGGTGTTGAAACCGCTGCCGCTGCCCGCGTACGTGGCCTGGCTCCGGGCCATCCCCCCGCGCCGAGCAGTTCACGAGCGCGGTGGTCGTGGGCGAAAGGTGCTCCGTTGCCAGGTTCCAGATCCAGGGAGCCCCGTCCCTGAGGATGACTCGCCTCAGGTCACGTGCACCCGCCCCACCCTCGGCTCTTGCCTTCCCCGCCTCGATGCGGGAGAATCGCGGGGCTTCGGCCGTCGCACGCACACCGAGCCACCGGACCACGACGTGAACGCCAACCGCGCACGCCCGATCGACGGGAAGATCGTCGGCGCGCTCCTCGTCCTGCTGGGCATCGTCGCCCTGCGGGAGGGACGCCGGCTGTACGTGCTGCGTGAGACGCTCGTCGCCGGCGCCGTCGTCGGGGACGACACGTTTCCGATGATCGTCGGGGCCGCGCTCCTCGCCCTCGGCGCCTACCTCGTGGTCGCGGCCGCGCCCCCCGCCGCGCGCGTCGAGCTGCCCTCGGGCGCGACCCGCGCCCAGATGCTCGCGGGCGCCGCCGTCCTGGTCGCGTACTGGGTCATGGTCCCGTGGCTGGGCTACACGTCGAGCACCGCCATCGTCTCGGTCCTGCTCTACCGCGGCATGGGTGGCTACCGCTGGCCGGTGGCCGTCCTGCTCGGCGCCGTCACCACCGGTGTCCTCTACCTCTTCTTCCGCGTGTGGCTCCTCCAGCCGCTGCCCACCGGCATCCTCGGCGGCTGAGGGATGGACGTCCTCGGCCACCTGGCGAGCGGCTTCGCGGCTGCGCTGACGCCGGGCAACCTCCTGATGGCGTTCGTGGGCTCGCTGCTCGGGACCCTGGTCGGCGTGCTGCCCGGGCTCGGGCCGACGGCCGCGATCGCGATCCTCTTTCCGCTCACGTCGGTGCTGGGCCCCGTGCCGGCGATCATCATGCTGTCGAGTATCTATTACGGGGCCATGTACGGAGGCTCGACGACGGCGATCCTGCTCAATATCCCGGGCGAGGTCGCGTCGGTGCCCACCTGCCTCGACGGCTACCCGATGGCCCAGCAGGGCCGCGGAGGGGTCGCGCTCGGCATCGCCGCCATCGGCTCGTTCTTCGCGGGGACGTTCGGCGTGGTGATCCTCACGTTCTTCGCCCCGCTGCTCGCCGACCAGGCGCTGCGGTTCGGGCCGCCCGAGTACTTCGGCCTCATGGTGCTGGCGTTCACGGTCGTGGTGTCGCTGTCCGGGATCTCGCTGGCCCGCGGCCTCGCAATGGCGATGCTCGGATACCTGCTCTCGCTGATCGGCCTCGGGATGGCCACCGGAGAAGCGCGCTTCACGTTCGGCTTCGAGCCGCTGATGAGCGGCGTCGACCTCATCCCCCTCGTGGTGGGCCTCTTCGCCATCTCGGAGGTGTTCCTGGGCCTCGAGGAGGCGCGGGTCACCATCGCGACCAGGATCACCAACGTCTTCCCGCGCTGGGCCGACCTCAAGCAGTCGATGCCCGCGATCCTGCGCGGCACCGGCATCGGCTTCTTCCTCGGGCTCCTGCCGGGCTGCGCGCCCGGCGTGACCGTGTTCCTGGCCTACGACGCGGAGAAGAAGCTCGCCCGGGAGCCCGAGCGCTTCGGCAAGGGCGCCATCGAGGGCGTCGCGGCACCGGAGGCGGCCAACAACGCCACGTCCTCGGCCGGGTTCATCCCGCTCCTCGCGCTCGGCATCCCCGCCTCGGCGCCCCTGGCGATCCTGCTCGGCGGGCTCATGGTCTACGGCCTGCAGCCCGGTCCCCTGCTCTTCCAGAAGAACGCGGAGTTCGTGTGGACGATCATCGCCAGCCTCTACGTCGGCAACGCGATCCTGCTCATCCTGAACCTGCCCCTCGTGGGGATGTGGGTCTGGCTCACCCGCGTGCCCTTCGGGATCCTGGGCCCCGCCATCCTCCTGCTGTCCTTCGTGGGGGCGTACAGCGTCCGCAACAGCATGTTCGACGTGGCGGTCAGCCTGGTCTTCGGCTTCCTCGGCTATGTTCTCCGGAAGTGCCGGTGGCCGCTCGCGCCGATGCTCCTGGCGTACATCCTCGGTCCACTCCTCGAGAACAACCTGATCCAGTCCCTGTCGATGAGCGGCGGCAGCCCGCTGATCTTCGTCCAGCGCGGGCTGTCGCTCGCCCTCATCGTCGCCGCCGTCCTCCTCCTGTTCATCTCGCTGGCGCTCATCCGCTACACGAGCCGGCGGCTGCGGGAAACCACCGCGGAAGAGATGGCGCTGTGAACACCAACCCGACAAGGAGGTCATGCATGATGCCCTCGCGCATCGCGACGTCCCTGATGATCCTGGTCCTCGCGCTGTCGCTCGTGCTCTCGGCGGCGCCAGCGCGGGCCGAGTATCCCGAGAAGCCGGTCGAGATCGTGGTGCCGTTCGTCCCCGGCGGCGGCACGGATCTCATTGCCCGGCTCGTCGCCGACTATCTCGGCAAGAAGTGGCGCCAGCCGTTCCTGGTCGTGAACAAGCCGGGCGGAGGCGGCGTGCCGGGGGCGCGCGCGGCGCTGAAGGACGCCCGGCCCGACGGCTACACCGTCCTCATGGACATCCACACGACCTCCTCGATGCTCATCGGCGCCCAGAAGACGCCGCCCCTGACGCTGGCCGACCGCAAGTACGCCGCCCGGATCGTCCGCGACCCGATGGTGTTCGCGGTGAAGGCCGACGCGCCGTGGAAGACGTTCAAGGAGTTCTCCGAGTGGGTCAAGGCGCACCCGGACGAGCTGATCTGGTCCTCGGTGGGCCCCGCCGGGCCGTCGCGCTACACCGCCTACGACTGGATGACCCAGATCGGCGTGGATCCCACGAAGACGAAGATGGTGATCACCCAGGGCGCGGCCGACTCGATGACAAAGCTCGCCGGCGGACACGTCCAGCTCGCCATCCACTCGGTGGCCGAGGCCAACGCGATGCGCGAGGGCGGGAAGATCAAGCTCCTGGCCGTGCTGTCTCCTTCGCGGCTCAAGGCGCTCCCCGAGGTGCCGACGGCGGAGGAGCAGGGCGTGATGAAGGGGGTGCGCGTGCAGTGGTGGGCCGCCGCCGCCTTCCCCGCCGCCACGCCGGACGCGATCGTCAAGAAGTGGGAGAGCGCGCTCGCGGAGATGGCGAAGGACCCGCAGTTCCTCGCCGGCGCGCAGCGGATCAACATGAACATCGACTACCTGAACGCGGCCGAGACGCGGGCCTTCGTGGAGAAGGAGGTCGCGGGCTACACCGAGATGGCCACCGGCATCGGCATCCGGCGCTAACTCCCCTCAGAACAGGGTTGCGCCGGCAGAGCCGGCGCTCGGACGGCGTCAGTCGATGTCGAGGTAGACGGGGCTGGTCCACGCCTGGGCGCCGTCCTCTTGCGTTGCGCGGATCCAGTAGGCGGCGCAGGCGCCGGGGGGCGGCGCCGGGTCGGTGTGGTCAATCGCCAGCTCGCGCGTGAAGCCGCGGGCGGGCAGGCGGCGCATGAACACGCGGAGGTCGATGCCGCCGGCGGGGAACGTCCGCGTGGCGCCGCCGGCGAGGTCACCCAGGCGCATGTCGAGGTCGATCACGGGCGTGCGGAACCGGAGCACCGCGTCGGCCGGGGCGTCGAGGGTGATGTCGACGCCGTCGTCGTCGCCCGTCGTGGTGGAGATCCAGGCGATCCGCGTCGCCGTCTGCTCGGCGATCCCCTTCTCGGGGTTCTCCATCGCGAAGGGCACGGCGTCGAGGATGCGGCCGGCCGACAGCTCGAGCGACCCGTCCCAGCGCGTGAGCCGGTCGCGCCCGCGCACGCGCGACCCCGCCCAGGCGATCCGGTAGCGCGCCGAGCCCTCGAAGTCCGCGGGAGCGTACGGCGCAATCGCGCGGATGATCTCGAGACCTCGGAAGACGTCGATCCGCTCGAGGGCGCCGGTGCCGGCCACGCGGCCCGTGATCGTGACCGGCCCGCGTGCCCGCGCCTCGGCACCCATCGCGAGTCCGTTGACGGCCAGCTCTACGTGGATCCGCTGCGCCGCCGTCACGCCGTAGCAGCGGCGCTGGCGGATCGCCTCGAAGACGGCCTCGCGCGTGAGCGACTCGACGAGCACGCACGTGAGGCCGCCGTACGCGCCGAACGTCGAGGCGCCCGGGTGGCTCGCCCCCGGCCGGCCCTTGTGGCCGTCGGAGTTGGCGACGAAGCCGACGCGATAGCCGCTCCGCAGCGCGTCCTCCAGCAGCCACTCGAACCGCCCCCAGTCCGAGTAGATCTCGACGACGCGCTCGAGCCGCGGGTCGTGGAAGCCGACGATGTCCGCGTAGCGGCCGCCGATGTGCGGGATCAGCATGACGTCGTCCCGCCCGTCGAACTCCCGGAACAGCTCGGTGACCGGGAAGCAGTCGGTCGCGGCGTCGCCCATGTCGCCGACCTCGGCGTGCGACGACCGATGGAGTGACGCGACGTCCCCCTTGTACATGACGTTGCGGTCGCCGCCGCCGGGCGTCATGCCCGACCACTCGTAGCCGACGAAGATGACGCACCGGCCGTCCTCGTGGAAGCGGTCGATCTCGCGGCGCAGGCGCTGCCACTCGTCCTCGGTCACCTGGAAGTCGTTGGCCTGGTGGCACATCATGTCGAGCAGCGCGATATCCCGCCCGAACGCGAAGTACTCCTCGATCGTCCCCGTGCCGACCGTCGCCCGCGTCTGCCCGTGCAGATCGCCCCAGAAGGTCTTGGGCTCCCCCGCCCGCAGCCCGCGGATCAGGTTCGATTCCGCGCGATGCCCGCCGTGAACGGCGGCGATCCGCGTCTCGGCGCCGCGCAGGCGGAGGCCGGCCAGCCGCGCGACCGCCACTTCCCCGCTCCGGAAGGCGACCGCGGGCGGCAAGCCGTCGACGGCCGCGCCCGTCGCCTCGAGCGCGAGCGTGCCCTCGAAGCGCTCGCACGGGTTGCCCCACACGTCTTCCGCCTTCACGAGGGCGTCGAACGCCTCTCCGGGCCGGACGGTGGTCGGCCCCACGGCCACCACCCGGTGGCAGGCCCCGCCCACGACGTCGACCCTCGGCGAGTCCTCGAGGACCGCGTACAGCTCCGTGCCGAAGGGGTCGACGAAGAAGCGCCACTCGCAGCCGCGCTCGCGGAAGGTCTGGGCGCGCGAGCCCGGCCCGCCCCCACTCGTGTCGCCCACGGTGATCCAGATGCGGTCACCGGGGTAGAGCGAGCCGTCGGCGACCGACACGACGAGCGTCTTGAACCACGGGCGCACCTGACCGCGCGGCTCGAAACCGATCTGGGCGACGGCGGTGGAGCACTTCGTCTCGAGCCGGACGGTGGTGTAGTTCGCCGCCTTCGCGTTGGTGAACTGCGGCGTGCCCCAATCGGAGGCGAACCGCCACGCGATCTTGAGCCGCGCGCGCTCGTCGTAGCCGTACGCCCCGACCTCGTACGCGAGCGTCCACGTCCCGTACTGCCCCGCCACCACCGGACCGTCGGGCGTGATCCAGGCGCGACCGATGTAGCGGGGATCGGTGTTGATCGGCATCAGTTGCCGGGAAGCTGGATGGGACAGCTCATCGGGGAGCGAGGCGCTCCACGATGCCCCGCGCCGGGGACATCCGGACGCGGTCGCCGGTCTGGAGCACGCTGAAGGGATCGGGACGGACGCGGTGCATCACCGGGATGCCGGCGAGCACCAGCCCCTGGATCATCACGGGGTTCGTGCGGCCGAAGAGGACGCCGGCCGGGGCGACGCCCCGGCCGACGAGCGCGAGGAAGGCCCAGCCCGCCGCCACGCCTCCCTGCACCGCCGGGAAGTAGACGATCTTGCCGGCGAGCGAGCGCCCCTCGAGGGCGTGGCCCTTGCGCGAGATGACGCCGGTCTCGCGGTCCATGTCGTAGCGGATCGAGAAGCTGTCGCGGGAGAGCACGATCTCGGCCTCGACGTCGGCGCCGAAGCCTGGCGGCGCGGTGATGACGGCGTCCGGCGTCACGCCAGGCGTCCCTCGGCGGGGAGCCGGCCCGTCACGGCCGCCTCGATGCAGATGTCGGTCCGCCGCAGGATCGGGTGGAGGCGGTAGCCGCCGATGATGTTGGCGACCTTCGCCGAGTTCGTCAGCACGTTCGCCCACCCGAACGCCGCCGCCATCTTCGCGGGCTCCATGATGTACCAGCAGGCACCGGACAGCACCTGGCCCCCGGCGTCCTCGATGGCCTTCACGTAGCCGAGGTGCCGCGCGACCTCGCGGTTCGCGAAGTCCGTCGTCACGATGAGCGCGGTGTTGCCGTGCGCCCGACGGCCGCGCAGCAGCTCGACCACCCGACGCAGCTCGAGCACCGAGAGCTGCGGTCCCGAGAACACGACGACGTCGATCTCCGGGCGGTTCTCGGGATACGTCCGGTAGAAGGCGGCGAGCGCCGCGTCATCGACGACGTGCGACGTCGCCGGCTCCCGGGCGCGGAACGCGTCGGCGTCGGTGCGCGCCTCCGGCGTCACCCCGACCATGTGATACATCGCGCAGGAGCCGTAGGAGGCCAGTGCCGCGCCGAAATGCTTCAGGTCGTCGCCCGTGGGCGTCGCGGGCATGCCGGTGAGCACCGGGACCGTCCAGTAATCGAGCGTCCGCCGTCCGACGATCCCGCCGAGCGCGCCCCAGTCGGCGTAGTCGCTCAGTGCACAGCGCACCTCGAAGCGCGGGCCGCCGGCGCGCTGGTCGTCCAGGTGATAGCCGTAGGCCGGCGTCACGCCGGTGAGGCCCGCGGCCACGGCCGCCGGCCCCGCCTCGTAGTTGGTGCGCGCGCCCGTGACGGAGTTCGCCCAGATGACGGTGCCCGTGTCGCCCCAGGCGAGATGCTCGCCGAAGTGCGGCTGGTAGACGGTTTGATAGTTGATGCAGGTATCGACCTGGAGCGCGCCCAGCGCCCGCAGATGGGCGACGAGCGCCCGCTCGCGCGCGACGAGCGCGGGGTCCTGGCGCACGCTGGCCGCCCGCTCGAAGTCGACGCAGCGGGCGTTGGTGGTGACGGGCACGACGAAGCGACCGCCCTGGGCCACGAGCGTCTCGATGAAAGCGAAGCCCGCGTCGCCCATCACTTCCATGTCGCCCATCATGTGGACGTTGGTGACGGGGACGAACGCCTCGGCGCCGAAGAAGTCGCCGACAGCGATCTGCTGCTCGATGGCGACGCGGGCGGGCTCGCCGGCCTCGCCGCCGCGGATCCGCTGCTCGCGGTCCGTGAGCTTCATGGGCCGCTCATCGTAGCATGCCCTCGGATGGACACGGACGCCGGCAGACCGGAGCATGGCTCATGGTCACCCGAACACCCGCCGTCGACGTCGGAGACCCCGCGCCGGACTTCAGTCTTCCCTCGGTCAATCGCGACGGCGTCGTCGGGCTTGCGGACTACCGCGGGCGGACGCCCGTGTTCCTCGGGCTCTACCGCGGGCTCCACTGCCCGTTCTGCCGCCGGCATCTCGCCCAGCTCGACCTGACGCCCGAGAAGCTCGAGCAGATCGTCGCGCGCCACGGCACCCAGCTCGCCGGCCAGCGCGCAAGCGCCATAAAGCGCCTTCTCCGGCATGGCGGGCGGCTGCCAGCCGTGTGACAGCGCGGATGAAGCGCGGGGCATCGCGCGCCGATCCTGCCAGAGCGCGTGGGAGAAGTCAAACCGCAGCCTCGACGCCATAGCTCCGCTCTAACGCCGGGCACCGACGCGATCACCGCGCTGCGATGCTGCAAGCTCAGCGGCCGGTTCGAGGACTTCTGAGAGCGGCGGTCAGCGGCGCCGGCTGTCCGCGTCGGGTGAGGTCATCTCACAATCCTGACGTGCGCCCGGCCGGGCGGCGCGCGTCGAGACCGAGCCGGACGGCCGCCGCCAGGTCCGGGGCCAGCGGACAGTCGCGCTCGCCCCAGAAGCCGCGCGGATCGAGAAGCACGGCCGCCATCTCCGCGCTGCGCGCTCCCAGCACGTCCACGGAGTAGAGGTCGCCCACATAGACGGCCTCGTCCGGCGCGACGCCGGCCTCGGCGAGAGCGATGCGGAAGATGCGCGGATCGGGCTTCTCCACCCCCACCACGGCCGAGTCGATGATGAAGTCGAGGTGCGCGGCAAGCCCCGTGGCCTCGAGGATCGAGCGCACCGACCCGTTGGAGTTGGAGATGACGCCCGCCACGAGCCCCGCCCCCTTGACGCGCCGGAGCGCAGCCTCGGCGCCCGGATCGGCCACGTTCCAGAGCCCCACCGGCAGGTTGTAGCCCCGCCGCCACCGCGCGATCTCCTCGATCTCCGGCTCGCCGGTGATCCCGAGGGGCTCGAGGATGTAGCGGAGATAGCGGCCGTGAGTGGTCCGGCTCTCGGTGGAGGCGCGCTCCATCGTGCCGCTGTCGGTGCGCGCCCCCGGCCCCAGGTGCACGTCGAGCCGCACGCGCGCGCGCAGCTCCGCCTCTTCCACGGCCGCGAAGCTCACACGGTGTCCCCGCGCCCGCAGCTGCTCCGCGATGGCGCCATAGTTCATCCGCACGAGCGTGTTGCCCGCGTCGAAGATGATGGCCCGGAGCGGCCGTGAGCGTCGCATGGCGCTCCATTATAATGGAACGCCATGACCGCCCTGGGCGCTGGCCTGCGCTGGATCAATCTCCTCGCGGGCATCCTCCTCATCGGGCTCTTCACGGCCTCCCTGCTCGCGGGGCCGCGCCTGCGTCCCATGGCGCGCGCCTGGGACGAGGGCCTCGGCCGCTGGGCGCGGCGGCTGGCCGGGCTCGCGCTCCTCTCGGGCCTGCTGCTCGTGGCGCATCAGTCGGCTCACCTCGCCGGACGGCCCGCTGCCGCCCTCGAGCTCGCCGCGTGGCTCGGCGTGCTGCTCGAGACCCGCTGGGGCGCGGTCTGGCTCTTCCGCCACGTGCTGCTCCTCCTGCTCGCGGCTCTCGCGCTCCTGCGCGAGCGCGAGGAGTCGACTGCCGACTGGGCCGCGCTCCGGATCGAGTCGTGGCTGCTGGGCGCGGCGGCGCTGGCGGCGCTCGGCTGGGCGGGCCATGCCGCCGCGGTGGAGCCCGGAGCGCTCTGGGCCGCGCTGGCGGACGCGACCCACCTGATCGCCGCGGGCGCCTGGCTCGGCACCCTTCTGCCCCTGAGCCTCCTGCTCCGCTCCGCCTCGCGCGAGGCTGGGGCCGACAGCCGGCCCGAGGCCGTCGTCGCTGTCCGTCGCTTCTCCGGCATCGCGCTGGCCGCGATGCTGCTGCTCGGCGCCACCGGCATCGGAAACTCGTGGAGCCAGGTGGGCGGCGTGCCGGCCCTCGTGGGCACCCGCTATGGCCGGCTGCTGCTCCTCAAGATCGTCCTCGTGCTCGCCGTTCTCATCGTGGCGAGCCGGAGCCGGCGGCTGCTTCCGGCCCTTTCCGGCGATGCCGCCGAGGTGGGCCGCCCCGCCATGGCGCGGCTCGGCAGGCTGGTGGCCATCGAGTGGGTGCTCGGTGCGCTGGCCCTGGTGGTCGTCAGCGTCCTCACCGTCACCCCGCCGGCGCGACACGAGAGCCCGTCGTGGCCGCTGTCGTTCCGCTTCTCGTACAACGTCGCCGTCGGCCCCGCCGGCCTTCAGCCACGCGTGCTCGTCGGCAGCCAGGTCGCCGTGGTGGGCCTGCTGGCAGTGGTCACGGGTGCGCTGCTCAGGAGGCGCCGGGGCCTGGTGCTCGGCGCAGGCGCAGCGGCCATAGCTGCAGGGCTCCTCCTCGCCCTGCCGCCCATGACCGTGGACGCCTATCCATCCACGTACCGCCGTCCGGCCGCGACCTACCACGCGGGCTCGGTGACCAGGGGCATGGCGCTCTACAGAGAGCATTGCGCGGAATGCCACGGGGCGGCCGGGCTGGGCGACGGTCCGCGTGGATCGGGGCTCCCCAGGAAGCCGGCCGACCTCACTGGGCCTCACACGGCCGAGCACACGGCGGGCGACATCTTCTGGTGGCTCACCCACGGCATCCCCCGGGGCGGCATGCCGGGCTTCGCCGAAAAGCTCGGCGCCGAGGAACGCTGGGATGTGGTCAACTTCCTGCGCTCCCTCGCCTCATCCGCGCAGGCGCGCGGGCTCGGCTCGGCGGTGGAGCCCGACCGGCCCCGGATCGTCGCTCCCGACTTCAGCTACTCCGCTGGTCCAGGGCCGGGTCGGGCCCTCAAGGAGTTTCGAGGGCAGCGGGCCGTACTCCTCGTATTCTTCAGCCTTCCGAGCTCTCGAGACCGGCTCGCGCGGCTGGGGCGGACCTACGAGACGCTGCGGGCGCTGGGCGGCGAGATCCTCGCGGTCCCGCTGGACGGCGGCGCCAGGATCATCAGACGCCTCGGAGGACCCCCCCCGATCCTCCTTCCCGTGGTGACCGAGGGCAGCGAGGAGATCGCGCGGACCTATGGCCTCTTCCGGGTTACCCTGTTGCCCGATGGTCTCCGCCCCGACCCGCCGATGCCCGAGCACATGGAGCTCCTGATCGACCGCCAGGGGTATCTCCGCGCGCGCTGGATCCCCGGAGGGGCGGCCCCCGGCTGGTCGGATCCCGCCGCCATCCTCGCCGAGCTCGGGCGGCTCACCCTCGAGAGGCCGGCGCCGCCGCCGGCCGAGCATGTCCACTGAGGCCGGACACTCGATGAGGCTCTGGCGGGTTGTGCTCCTCGTGAACCTGGCGCTCGCCGCCGGGCTCTTTCTCGGCTACCTCGCCTGGGGCCGGCAGATCCCGCGCCTCGAGGAAGCGCTGGCGCTCTCCCGCCAGCGCGGCGCCTTTCCGGGGGTGGAGCAGGTCTTCACGGGCCAGGGCGTGGTGCGCGGGCTGCTCCCCGAGCTGAACGTCGTCATCCTCACCCACGATGACATCGCCGGCTTCATGCCCTCCATGACCATGGGCTTCCAGATTCAGGACCCGCAGCTGCTCGCTGCGACAGGGATCGGCGACCTCGTGCGGTTCACGCTCAGGGGCATCCCGCCGAGAATGACGATCACCGAGATGACGACGCAGGGGAAGATGTGAGCGATCCCTATCAGATCGGCTTCAGCCCCGACCAGCGCTGGTTCGTCATCTTCCGCACCCACGACCTCCGCCGGATGGCGCAGGCGCTCTCGCCCCGGCGCCGACGCCCGGCATGATCGCGCCCCTTCGCAAAGCGCATCGGCGGATCTGGATCGTCTGGATCGTCCTCATCGCCGCCGCCGCGGCGGTGATCCTGGCAGTGCAGCCGTGAGCGTCACCGCCAAGTGGAAGCTCGACGCGACCCTCGCGCTCCTGATCCTCGTCTGGTTCGCCGGCGGCCGCGCTCTCTTCCCCGGCCCCGACCGCGACGTCTTCCTGGTGCGCGCCAGCGCGACGCTCGCGTTCCTCCTGCTGAGCACCGTGCTGAGCCTCGGCCCTCTGGCCAGGCTCTGGCGTCCCGCCACGCGCCTCATCTATCACCGGCGCCATCTGGGCGTCACCACCTGGGCGCTGGGAGCCCTCCATGCCGGCCTCGTCCTGCACTACGCCGCCGGCTGGGACCCGAGAGGGCTCCTCGATGCCGCCCAGGGCGAGCGCTTCCTCGGTATCCCGTACCCTGTCCTCGGCGCCGCGGCCCTCGTCATCCTCACCGCCATGGCGCTCACCTCGTGGGACCACTTTCTCCACGCCTGGGGGCCCGCGAGCTGGAAGCGCCTCCACATGGCCGTGTACGCGGCGTACGGCCTGCTGGCCATTCACGTGCTGACTCGGCTCGCTTCCGAGGAGGGGCCGATCCCCTGGGCGCTGGCCGGGGGGTTCTTCGCCGTGGTCGGCACCCCGGCGGCGCTCCACATCGCCGCCGGGGTCAAGGAGGCCGCCGCCGATCACGCGGCGCCCCCGGGGCCCGACGGCCTCGTCCCGCTGGGGTGCTTCGCCGATCTCGCCGAGGGCGAGGCCAGAGCCGTCTGCGCGAGTGGCGAGCGGATCGCCATCGTGAGGCTGGAGGGCCGGCTCCACGCCGTCTCCAACGTGTGTCCGCATCAGAACGGCCCGCTGGGCGAGGGGCGCGTCCGCGACGGCTATCTCGAGTGCCCGTGGCACGGGTATCAGTTCGACCCGCGCACGGGCCAGGGTCCGCCCGGCTTCTCGGATTTCGTCTCGACGTATCCCCTGGTGACCGTCGGCGAAACCACCTATCTCGCCCGCCCGTCTCCACCTCTTCGAATACAATGTCCCTCATGACCTCCACGGCCGAGGCGCGCTGGCGGGCGGCATGCCTGGCGGGCCTTGCCGCCTTCGCCGCGCTGGGACTCGCCGCCCTCCTCGCCGGAATCGCTCCCGGCGACGTCACGGTCCGCCAGGGCCTCATCGACGGCCAGACGTCGAGGATGCTCGAGGTCGCCCGGTGGGTGAACTCCGGGGGCACCGTCCGGGTGCTCGTCCCGGCCATGCTCCTGCTCTTCGCGCTGTCCCCGGTGGCCCGACGGCACTGGTGGCTGTGGGGCGCCGTCTTCGCCGTCTCGGGCCTCGCGGAGACCGCCGCGAAGTTCCTCGTGGGAAGGCCGCGGCCGGCCGGCGAGTCCTTCGGCTTCCCCAGCGGTCACTCGACCGCCGTCGCGACGTTCGCCGTGATCCTCATCTACGTGCTGAGCCGCGAGCGCGCGAGCCGTCGCCGGCGCGTGGCCCTCGTGGCGCTGGCCGTGATCCTCGTCCTGGGAGTCGGCTGGGCCCGCATCATGCTCAACGCCCACTGGCCCACCGACGTCCTCGGGGGCTGGGCGCTCGGCACGGCCTGCGCCGCAGGCGGGGCGTGGTGGGAGAGCGCGCGACTCGCCGCGCTGCGAGGCGACTCCTGAGCCGGCGCTGGCGCCGGGGATGGCGCGCGGCGGTCGCGCTCCTAGCGCTCGGCGCGGCCGGCTGCACCGAGCCCCCAGCGCCGTCGTCGAAGCCGCTGGTGGTCGCCACCTTCTATCCGCTTTACGAGTTCTCGCGGCAGGTCGCGGGCGATCGCGCCGAGGTCATCTCGCTCGTCCCGACCGGCGTGGAGCCCCATGACTGGGAGCCCTCGCCGCAGGACGTGGCGCTGCTGCAGCGGGCGCGCCTCCTGGTCTACAACGGCGCCGGCCTCGAGCCCTGGGTGGGCAAGCTCCTCGGGGACGCGGCGACGAAAGCCACGGCCGTGAACATCACGCAGGGGCTCCCGCTCATGACGGGGACCGGCGGCGGGCCCCCCGACCCCCATGTCTGGCTCGACCCCGTGCTGGCCCAGGCCATGGTGGAGCGCATCCGGGAGGCGCTGGCCACGAGCGACCCCGGGGGGACAAGCGCCTATGCCGAGCGTGCCCGCGCATTCCAGGCGATGCTCGCGCTCCTGGACCAGACCTACGCGGCGGGCCTCGCCCGCTGCGCCCGCCGGGAGATCGTCGTCTCCCACGCGGCCTTCGGCTATCTGGCCGCCCGCTACCGGCTGTCGGTGGTGCCGGTCATGGGGCTCGCGCCCGAGGCGGAGCCGAGCCCGGCCCAGCTCGCCGCCATCGTCCGGTTCGCGCGCCAGAAGAAAGTGAAGTACATTTTCTTCGAGACGCTCGTGAGCCCGCGGCTGGCCGAGACGCTGGCCCGGGAGATCGGAGCCCGGACGCTGGTCCTGAACCCGGTGGAAGGGATCACGCCGGAGCAGGCGAGAGCGGGCCAGGGCTACGTGGCCTTGATGGAGGAGAACCTGAAGAACCTGCGCGTTGCCCTGGACTGCTCGTGAGGCCTTTCGTCGAGATCGAGGACGTGGGCTTCAGCTACGGCGAGGTGCGGGTGCTCGAGGGCATCAACCTCACCGTGGAGGCCGGAGACTTCCTGGGCATCATCGGACCCAACGGATCCGGCAAGACCACGCTCCTCCGCCTCGCACTCGGGCTGCTGCAACCGTCGAGCGGCAAGGTGCGCCTCTTCGGGCATGCGCCGGAAAGCTTCCGCCAGTGGGGGCGCGTGGGCTACGTGCCGCAGAAGGCGACACTCGATCCCGGGCTGCCGGCCACGGTCCAGGAAGTCGTGGCGAGCGGGCTCGTGGCCGCGCTCGGGCTTCTCGGGCGCGCGGGCGCCGTCGAGCGCCGCCGCGTCGGCGAGGTCCTCGCCCACGTGGGCATGGACGCGCTGGCGGCGGCGCGCATCGGCACCCTCTCTCCGGGCCAGCAACAGCGCGTCCTCATCGCGCGCGCGCTCGTCTCCAACCCCGAGCTGCTGATCCTCGACGAGCCCACGGGCGGCGTGGACCCGGAAGCGCAGACGAGCTTCTACGCCCTGCTGCAGCATCTCCACCGGGAGCGGGAGGTCACCCTGATCCTGGTCAGCCACGACATCGGCGTGGTGGCAAAAGAGGTCACCAAGCTGGCCTGCCTGAATCGGCGCCTCATCTTCCACGGCCGACCCGGGGACTTCCTGAATGACGCCGCGCTGGCCGCGCTCTATGGGCCGGCCGTGCGCGTCGTCGCCCACCACCACTAGTGCCGGCCCAATGAACTTCGCCATACGTCGTTCTCGGTCGGCGCGGGCGCTCAACGTACAGCCAGTACGCCTCGCGCCCGCGCCGGCTCGCTCCGCTCGCCCGCGTGCCCGTCTCCGCTCGCCTGGCCTGCGGCTGCGGCTCGCACTGCGGGGCCTCGTCTGGCTCGTTCCTTGGGCCGGCACGGTGCGCTCGCACAGGGGGACCAGACGAGACTCGCTGAGGACTGGCTAGGACTGTCGCGATGCCCGAGTTCCTCGAGTACGGCTTCATGCACCGCGCCTTCGTGGCCGGCGCCATGACGGCCATCATCTGCCCCTCCATCGGCGTCTTCCTGGTCCCGCGCCGGCTCTCGCTCATCGCTGACACGCTGGCGCACGTGGCGCTGGCCGGCGTGGCCCTCGGGCTCTTCCTGGGCATCTCCCCCGTGCTGGGAGCGCTCGTGGTGACGGTGGCGGGCGCGGTAGGCATGGAGCGGCTCCGGTCCCGGGGCGCGCTCCAGGGCGACGCAGCGCTGGCGGTGTTCCTCTCGGGCGGCTTCGCGCTCGCGGTGGTGCTGATCAGCCTGGCCCGCGGCTTCAACGCCGACCTCTTCGCCATCCTGTTCGGCAGCATCCTCACGGTGAGCCCCACCGACGTGTGGCTCATCGTGGGCCTGGGGGCTCTGGTCGGCGCCGCCATCGGCCTCTTCTACCGGCAGCTCTTCGCCATCACGCTCAACGAGGATCTCGCGCGCACCAGTGGGGTGCCGGTGGCCGCGCTGAACCTGATGCTGACGGTGCTCACCGCGCTGACCACCGTCGTCGCCATGCGGATGGTGGGCGTGCTCCTCGTCAGCGCCATGATCGTCATCCCCACCCTCACGGGCTTCTCGCTGGGCCGGAGCTTCCGCCAGGCCCTCGGCATCGCCATCGGCATGGCGCTCCTGTCCGTCACCGCGGGGCTCATCGCCGCCTACTACCTGAGGCTCGCCGCGGGGGGCGCCATCGTGCTCACGGCGCTCCTCATCTTCGCCGCGGCCTCCCTCGCCAGCCGGGCGGGCCTCCGCCGTCCACTCGGGCTCCGCGCGTGAGCGGCAGGATTCTGTGGGGCGCGACCGCCGCGCTCCTCGGCGTGGCGGTGCTGGCCGGGGCGGGCGCGGCGGCCGAGGACAGCAGCCTATGCCCCCGCTGGCGCCAGGCCTTCGCCTCCATGCCCATCCACATGGTCACGGTGGAGAGCAAGGGCCGGACCATGGCGCTCCGGGTGCGTGTCGCGCGGACGGGGGAGCAGCAGGCGGCGGGGTTCCAGTGCGCCACCCGCGAGGAGATCGAGCGACACCTGATCCTCTTCGACTTCGGCGAGGAGATCGTCACCCAGTTCCACATGCAGAACGTGCCCGCTCCGCTCGACATCGCCTTCGCCAAGGCCGACGGCAGCGTCTTCTCCATCCTGCGCATGGACCCGAGCCCCACCGCGCTGTACGGGCCCATGGGCCGCTTCCGCTACGTCCTCGAGGCACGGAAGGGCTTCTTCGAGAGCCAGGGCCTGCGGCAGGGCGAGGTGCGGCTGGTGGCCCCGCCGACCCGCTGAGCCTCCCCGTGCACCAGCGCCACACCCACGGCTCGCGGCACAAGTCCCGGCTCCTGGGCGCGCTGGCCCTCACCGCAACGGTGCTCGTGGTGGAGCTGGCCGTCGCCCTGTGGACCGGAAGCCTCTCGCTCCTGGCCGACGCCGCCCACATGTTCACCGACGCGGGCGCCATCCTGCTGAGCCTCGGGGCGATCTGGGTGGCCGAGCGGCCCGCCACCGCGACCAAGACCTATGGCTACTACCGGGTGGAAATCCTGGCCACGCTGGTCAACGGGGTCCTCCTCTGCGTGCTGGCGCTGCTCATCCTCTGGCACGCCTGGGGGCGCCTCTGGGCGCCGCCCGAGGTGGCCGGTGTCCCGATCGTCGTGGCAGCGGCCCTCGGGCTGGCGGCGAACCTCGCCAGCATGCGCCTCCTCCACGGCGGCGCCGCCGAGAGCCTGAACGTGCGGGGCGCCTACCTCGAGGTGCTGGGGGACGCGCTGAGCTCGGGGGCGGTGCTGGTCGCCGGGGCCGTCATCGCCCTCACGGGCTGGCACGTGGCCGACCCGCTGGCCGGCGCCGTCATCGGGCTGCTGATCCTGCCCCGCACCGGCGCGCTCCTCTGGCAGGCCGTGAACGTGCTGCTGGAGGGCGTGCCCCCGCACCTCGACGTCACCGAGATCGGGCTCGCGCTGGCCGAGGCCCCGGGGGTGCTCCGCGTCCACGACCTCCACATCTGGACGCTCACGTCGGGGCGCGAGGCCATGAGCGCGCATGTGGTGGTGGACGCCGGCGCCGCGAGCGATCGCATCCTGCAGGCCCTCCACCTGCTCCTGCACGCCCGCTTCGGCATCGACCACACCACGATCCAGGTGGAGACGGACAGCTCCTCACTCCTGCAGATCACGCCGTCGGCGCGCGTGCCGTAGGAGCGCGGAAGCCCCAGCCCGCGGTCGGCGAGGCGGGTGATGGTTGCCCGATGGGGCGGCCGACGACGACGCGCTCCTTGGAGGAGTGGACCGCGCGCCCGAGCGCCGCGCGGCCGATCCCCACCGCCTCGACCCGCTCAGGCGAGCGAGCCCATCACCAGTCGCTCGTGCAATGCGCTCAGCATCTCGTCGATCCCCGCGCAGGCCCAGACGCGGAAGAAGGGCGACTGCTGCAGGGCGCCGAACTCGCGGGCCACCCGCTCCTGGGTCTGCTGCGGGGTCTCGCCGAACCGGGCCGCGCGGATCCCCTCGTACACCACGCGGTCCTTGTGATAGATCGCCGGGAACTCGGTGTAGTGGTAGAGGTACTGAAGGTCCCGGGTGTAGAACACGGCCACCGGGATGGACTGGAAACGCTGACCGTTCTTCGCGTTCATGAACGCGGCCATGATGTCCGCGTTGCTGTCAGGGTCGCCCTCGACCTCGGGCCGCTGGCTCTTGCTGAACTTCCGGCCGTCGCGATTGAAGATGCGGAGCTCCATCCCCGTGGCCTCGGCCACCCGCGCCAGCATGGGCACGTCGCGCCGGCAGTCGGACGACCAGTCCTCGGAGAGGACGAGGATCTTGGCGGGCCCGCCGGGCTGGGCGCAGAGCCACGTCCACCCCGCGGCCTGATGATCGCTCAACCGGCTCGCCGCGTACCAGGCGCGCACCACCCCGCTCAGGTCTTTCCGCCCCTCGCCGCCCGAGCCCTCGCGCTCGAGATTCTCGGGGCTGGCGATGTACGCGAGGTACCTCTCGAAGGTCATGCCGGAGTCGAAGCGTTCCGGCGTCACCACGCTCTTCGTGCGGTCCATGTGCCCTCTCTCTCCTCCGAGGTGGCGATCAGAAGATGGCGATCGGGTGCGCGGGCGCGCCCGTGCTCCCCATGAGCCGGATCGGCGCCGCGGTGAAGAGGAACTCGTTCCGGCCCTCCTCGGTGCAGGCCCGGGCGAGCCGCTCGGGATCAGTGTTGTCCACCAGCGCCAGGCCGAGGAACGGGATGGCCAGGTGCGCGCTCATGCCGAAGCCCGGGTACCCGCTCGGCCGCTCGTCCATCATGTCCCACGAGATGGCAGCGATGTCCTTCTCGCGGAACCACTCGAGGCAGGAGACGTGCAGCCCCGGGTGCGGCGACACACGCGGCACCCAGTCGGGATGCGCCTTGATGAAGGCCTCGTTGCCGCTGCGCACGACGACCACGTCGCCGGGCTGCACCACCACGCCCGCGCGGGCGGCGACCGCGTCCATCTCCTTCGGCGTCACCGGCTCGCCCACCTTGACGTACCCCTCCTTGCGCCCGGCCGCCACGTCGAGGAAGACACCGCGCGTGGTGATGCCGTCGAAGAGCGGGTCGATGGGGCACCAGGTGGCGCCGGCGGCGGTCACGCTGTCCGCGAAGGGGCGGCCGTTGTACAGCTCGCCGTCCCAGCCCACGTGGCAGAGGGCGTCGATGTGAGTGATGGTGAATCCGTGGTAGACGAGGTCGAAGCGGTCGAGCACCACGTCCACGCGCTCGCGCTTGGAGGGGAACGTCGCGTGGTACATGAGCACGGGCTGCGGGCCGATGTCGCGGGCGAGGGAGACCGGGCGCCCCTTCTTGACGAGGGCCTGGGCCGCCGCCTGCTGGGCCGGCGTGATGAGGTTCACCGTGCCCTTCTGGTCGTCGTGCCCCCAGCGGCCCCAGTTGTTCAGCTCCTTGAAGTAGGCTTCGACGCGATCCTGAGTGGGCAGCTTCCCATCGGCCATCTCTCGGCTCCTCGAGTGAAGGTGGGCGGCGATGCCAGGCGCGGCAATGACCAGGCGACAGTAGCGGGAGAGCGCCCCGCCCGTCAAGCGTGCTATATAGAGCCCTGACTCGCGATCAATGGACACCCCGAGCGCGTATATCGCGCCATCAGTTCCCTCCCCCCCAGTGGGAGAGAGGATAAAGGTGAGGGGGGCAGGAAACGGAGTCAGGATGCGCATAGGCATCGACGTGGGCGGGACGTTTACGGATGTCGTGCTGGTGGACGACGCCACCGGGCAGATCCACTACGCCAAGACATCCACGACGCCCGGCAATCTGGCCGACGGCGTTCTGGGGGGTATCGAGAAAGTGCTGGCCATCGCCCGCAAGTCGATTGACGACCTGGCCTACATCGTCCACGGCACGACCATCGGCACCAACGCGCTGATCGAGAGGACTGGAGCGCGCACGGGCCTGATCACCACCGAGGGGTTCGTGGACGTCCTGGAGATCGGCCGCTGCCAGCGCCCGCAGGAGGGCATGTATGACTTCTCGGTGGACATGCCGCCCCCGCTGGTCCCACGCGATCTCCGCCGGCCGGTCAGGGAGCGGATCGACCGGGACGGGATGGTCGTGACGCCGCTGGACGAGCGCACGGCCGAAGCCGCCGTGGATTGCCTGCGAGAGGGCCGGGTGGAGGCGATCGCCGTCAGCCTGCTGTGGTCGTTTGTGAACCCGATCCACGAGCGCCGCATCGCAGACATCATCGCCCGGCGCCTCCCGGGAGTGCCGGTGTCGCTCTCGAGCACCGTCGCGCCGGAGTTCAGGGAGTTCGAGCGGACCTCGACCACCGTGCTGAACGCCTACCTGCAGCCCGTGACGGCTACCTATCTCGACAGCCTCTCGGCCAGGCTGGCTCGCGAGTACGGCCGCGAGCTGGACGTGCGGATCATGCAGGCCAACGGCGGGTCGATGACGATCCGGGACGCCCGCCAGCGGGCCGTGAACATGGTCAACTCCGGGCCGGCGGGCGGTGTCATCGCCGCGAGCTTCATCGGCCAGCTGACGGGTTTCGCGCAGGTCGTCGGCGTGGACATGGGAGGCACGAGCTTCGATATCTCGGTCATCGATCGCGGCCGGCCCCCCATCAGCGCGGAGCGGTCGTTCTGCGGCTATCCGGTGCGCATCCCCGTGATCGACCTCGACAGCATCGGCGCGGGTGGCGGGAGCATCGCCTGGATCGACGCCGGCGGGGCGCTGAACGTCGGCCCCCGGAGCGCGGGCGCCCAGCCGGGCCCGGCCTGCTACGGGCGCGGCGGGGAGCGCCCGACGGTCACGGACGCGAACCTCGTGCTGGGGCGGCTGAACCCGGAGTATTTCCTGGGGGGAGAGATGTCGCTCGACGTCGAGGCGGCCCACCAGGCGACCCGCCAACACGTCGGGGAGCCCCTGGGCCTGTCCGTCGAGGACGCGGCCGCGGGGATCATCCGCATTATCAACGCCACCATGACCAAGGGCATCTCCGTCAATTCGATCGAGCGGGGACACGACGTGCGCGAGTTCGCCCTGATTGCCTTCGGCGGAGCCGGCGCGCTGCACGCGGCGGACCTGGCGGACGAGATGGGCATCCGCACGGTGATCGTGCCCACCCTGTCCGGCAACCTCTCCGCCCTCGGGTTGCTCGTCTCGGATGCGCGGCACGACCTCGTCCAGACCTGCGGCCGGCTCGCCGCCGAGGGCAACCCCGCGGATCTTGCGCGACGGTTCGAGGCGCTCGAGGCAGAGGTCCTGGAGCGGCTCAGGCGGGATGGCTTCCCTCCCGATCGATTGGAGGTCCTCTGGACGGTCGATGCCCGCTATGAGGGGCAATCCTACGAGATCAACGTCCCCGTGGCCCACGATCTCGATCTCGCCGCGCTGGCCCGAGACTTCAACGCCCTCCACCAGCGTCTCTACGCGTACAGTTCCCCCCAGGAGAGCGTCCAGCTGGTCAACCTGCGGGTGACCGGCATCGGGCGCGTGCCGCCGGTGCGTCTCAGGGGGCTCGGCGCCGGGTCGGACGCTGCACGGCCTCTGGCCGCCCCCAGGCCAAAGGCCCACGGGCCGATCTTCTTCTTCGGCCGTGGCTTCGTCGAGGCGCCGGTGTACGAGCGAGACCACCTCCCGGTCGGGGTCGAAATCGCCGGTCCCTGCCTGGTCGAGGAGATCATCGCGGGGACCGTCATCACTCCCGGCTGGATCGCGCGAGCCGACGAGTACGGCAACCTGATTCTGACGAGGCGGTAACCGGGGAGGCCGAGCGATGCCAGCCGTCGATCCGATCACGATGCAGGTCGTGCGGTACGGCCTGGAGCAGATCGCGGACGAGATGGGCTACACCATAATGCGGACCGCCCGCTCGACCGTCATCAAGGAGGTGCTGGACTTCTCCTGCACGCTGGCCGACGCCCGGGGCCGGACCATCGCCCAGGCCCACCACGTGCCGATGCTGCTGGGCAGCCTGGACATCACCACGCAGCGGCTGCTCGACCACTTCAGCGGGGGATCCGAGCGGCTGGAGGAGGGCGACGTGGTCATCTCCAACGACCCCTACCTGGGCGGCCAGCACGTCATGGACATGCAGGTCTTCGCCCCGGTGTTCGAGGAGGGGACGCTGATCGGGCTCGTGGGGAACATCGCCCACCAGGTGGACATGGGGGGGATGGCGCCGGGGGGAGTGGCTGGCGGCATGACCGAGATCTTCCAGGAAGGCATCCGGTTCCCGATGATCAAGTTCCACCGGCGGGGAGTCGAGAACCCCGAGGTGGTCCGCATGATCGCCACCAACGTCCGCATCCCGGAGGTCACGCTGGGGGACATGCGGAGCCAGGTGTCGGCCGCCAGCGTCGGCGTGCGGCGCTTCAAGGAGATCTACCGGAAGCACGGCCCGGCCACCTTTCAGTCTGCCATCGAGGCGCTCCTGGACTACAGCGAGGAACGGATCCGCCAGGGGCTCCGACAGATCCCGGACGGCACCTACGCCGGCGAAGACTTCGTGGACGACGACGGCATCGGCGACGAGCCGCTCCGGGTAGCGGTGACGATCCGCAAGGCGGGAGGCGGCATCGCGGTGGACTTTGAAGGCACCAGCCCGCAGGCCCGGGGCAACATCAACTGTCCGATCGCCTCGACCTACGCGGCCGTGTACTACGTGGTGATCGCGCTGTCGGATCCTCACGTCCCGCCCAACGCCGGCGCGTTCCGGCCGGTGGAGTTCCGCATCCCCGAAGGGACGGTCGTCAACCCGCGCCCCCCCGCCGGCGTCACGGCGAGGACCAACACGACCGCCAAGATCGTGGAGGCAATGATCCGCGCCCTGGCGCAGGCGGTGCCCGACCGGGTCGTTTCGGGGTCGCACGCCCAGAGCACCACGTGCGGCTTCGTCGGCTACCACCCGCGCACCGGCAGGCGCTTCTCCTTCACCGACATCGAGGTGGGAGGCGCCCCGGCTCGACCCTACCGGGACGGGCGGGACGGCCAGGATTCCCACCTCGCCCGCTTCATGAACACGCCGATCGAGGCGGCGGAGATGGAGTTCCCCATCCTCGTGGAGCGCTTTCAGTTCCGGCCGGACTCGGGCGGCGCCGGCCTGTATCGAGGCGGGCTGGCCGTCCAGCGGGACATCAGGCTCCTGGCAGACGCCTCCTTCGCCCGCTACGCGGATCGCCACAAGTTCGCCCCGTGGGGCGTGGCGGGGGGCAAGGACGGCGCGGTCGGGGAGTTCGTGCTGAACCCCGGCCGCGAGGGCGAGCAGCGTATCCGATCGAAGGGGCTCTCCGAGCTCCGCGCCGGGGACGTCGTCAGCCTCCGCCTGCCCGGCGCCGGCGGCTTTGGTGACCCTCTCAAGCGCGACCCCGAGGCCGCCGCCCGCGACGTCCGGGAAGGGAAGGTGAGCCGCGAGGCGGCGCGGCGTGACTACGGAGTGGTGCTGAAGGCGGACATGACCGTGGACGAGCTTGACACCCAACACCTCAGAAGGAGGATAGGACCATGGAAATCACCCGGCGCGGCTTTCTCGTGAGTGCAGGAACGACGTCGCTGGTCCTGCCGTGGGCGCGGCTTGCGTGGGCACAGAAGAAGGCGAGCGTCACCATCGCCTTCCCTGAAGCCATCACCAGCATGGATCCCCAGCCGGGGAGCCGCAGCACGCCCCGAGAGTCCTTCTACCAGGCCGTCTTCGACCGCTACCTGGGCCAGGACAGTCAGCTCAAATATCGTCCTTCGATCGTCGAGGCCTGGCAGTACACCAACCCCGAGAAGACCGCCATGGACATGAAGATCCGGCAGGGGATCAGCTTCCACGACGGCTCGGCCCTCACCGCCGAGGACGTGGCCTTCAGCCTGAACCGGATGCGGGACGCGGCGCCGTACTCCGTTGTGTACAAGAACATCACCTCCATCGAGATGCCGGACCGGTTCTCGCTCCGGCTGAAGTTGGGCGCCTACAACCCCGCCTTCACCAAGTGGCTCGGCTTCCTCGCGGGCTTCGTCCTTCCCAAGGCAGCCTTTGAGAAGGCCGGCGCCGAGGAGTTCGCCAAGAACCCGGTGGGGTCGGGGCCCTACAAGGTCGTACGCTTTGTGCCGGGGAGCCTGTTGGTGCTGGAGGCCTTCGACAAGCACTGGAAGGGCGCCCCGCCGATCAAGCGGGCAACCTTCAAAGTGGTCGGGGATCCGACCGCCCGGCTCGCGGAGATCCTTTCGGGGGATTCCGACATCACGATGGAGATCCCCGTCGAGGAGTACAACCGCCTGGCAGCTCAGCCGGGTCTGAGAGGAGTGAAACAGCCTGTTACCGATGTCGCCACGCTCTTCGTCTCCCCGCGCTTCGAGCCGTTCCAGAAGGAGGAAGTCCGCCTGGCGGTCCACCACGCCATCGACAAGAAGACCCTGGTGGACAAGGTGCTCCTGGGCTTCGGCATTCCCCTGTCCACCACCGAGGCCCCGCTCTACGAGGCCTACACCGATTTCAGCTTCCCCTACAATCCCGATCGCGCCCGCGACCTCCTGGGAAAGGCGGGCTACTCGAAGTCCAACCCGCTCCGGCTCAAGGCCATGACCACCAAGGGCGCGAAGACGAAGGACTTTGAGGTCATGAGCGCCATGACCCAGATGTGGAAGGACGTGGGGATCGAAGCCGAGCTCGAGATCATCACCATCCCCCAGTTCTTCCAGCACCGAAGCGCGAAGACCATCGCCCCGCTGGCTCTCTACTTCTGGTCGAATTCCACGGGCGATCCGGTCAACTCCGTGGGGTTCATGACGCGCAACAAGGGGCCGTTCAAGGTCTGGGAGTCGCCCGACGTGGACCCGAAGGTGGATCCGATCTTCATGGAGACTGACGAGCGGAAGCGGATCGCGGCGGCCAAGGAAGCCGCGCGCTACGTGGTCGAGCGCGGCTACATCATCCCGCTCTACCAGGTGGTGATGCCGATCATCATGAAGAAGGACCTCGTGTACGACCCGTACCCGCAGGGGCTCGTCCTCCCTCAGGATATGTCCTGGACGTAACTGAATGAGTGTCCGGTATCTGCTCGGGCGAGTCGGCCTGGCGCTGCTCTCGCTCTGGGGAGTGACGGTGCTGGCGTTCGTCGTCCTGCGCGTCATCCCCGGCGACCCCGCCCTCCTCATGGCCCCCGTGGGGGCGAGCCAGGCCGACATCGCCGAGATCCGGGCCCAGTTCGGCCTCTCGGGTCCCATCTGGCTTCAGTACGTGGCGTGGGTCTGGGGGACCGTACGCGGCCGGTTCGGCAAGTCGCTTTGGCTCCAGCAGGACGCGATCCGGGTCATCCTCGAGCGGCTGCCGGCGACGCTCGAAGTGGCCCTGGCGGCCCTCGTCCTCGCGGTGGCGGGAGGCATCCTCCTCGGCGTGCTGTCGGTGCTCTGGCGCCGGACCTGGTTCGAGTCGGCGACCCTCGGCGCGGGCACCCTCGGCCTCTCCATCCCGAACTTCATCTGGGGGCTCCTCTTCATCGTCTTCTTCGGCGCCCTCCTCCGCTGGCTCCCGATCTCCGGGAGGATCGCCCCGGATTTCGACATCGCTCCGCTCACGGGGTTCCTGCTGGTCGACACGCTCCTGCGGCGGGACCCCGGCGCCTTTGGATCCGTCTTCGCCCATCTCATCCTTCCCGCCGCGGCGCTCGCGCTGCCGCTCCTCGCCGTCGTCTTCCGCGCCGTCCGCTCGGACCTGCTCACGGCGGTCCAGGAGGAATACATCGTGATGGAGAGGATGAAGGGGCTGGGGGAGCTCCGCATCATCTTCTGGCGGGCGCTCAAGAACGCGCTGATCCCGACGACCACCCTGGTGGGAGTCCAGTTCGGCTTTCTGATCGGCGGCACCGTGCTGATCGAGGCGATCTTCTCCTGGCCCGGCATCGGCCAGCTCACCCTGGCGGCGTTCCAGTACCGGGACTTTCCCCTGATCCAGGGGATCGTGGTCGTCTACGCGGTCACGGTCATCCTGGCCAACTTCCTCGTGGACCTGGCCTACGCCTTCCTGAACCCCCGAGTTCGCTACGCATGAACCCGAAGCTCCTGGGAGGCGTCGTCATCGGCCTCCTCCTCTGCCTGGCGGCGGTCCTGGCCCCCTGGCTCACTCCCCACGATCCGAACCGCCAGGATCTCTCGGCCATCCGGCAGCCGCCGGTCTGGATGGGCGGGGCGTGGGACCATCCCCTCGGAACCGACAGCCTCGGGCGGGACCTCCTTTCGCGTCTCCTCTGGAGCGCCCGCGTGGCGGTGATGGTGGCCCTGGGCGCCACCGTCTGCGCGGCAGTGATCGGCACCCCCGTGGGACTCGTGTCCGGCTATTTCCGGGGACGGCTGGACACCGTCCTGATGCGGGTCGTGGACGTGTGGATGTCCATCCCCGCCGTGCTCCTGGCCATCGCCCTGATGGCGGTCCTGGGTGTGGGGCTCCTCAAGGTGATCCTGGCGATCGTGCTCGTGGACTGGACGCGCTTCGCCCGGGTGATCCGGGGCGAGGTCCTGGCGCTTCGGGAACGGGAGTTCGTGGAGGCCTCGCGAGCGATCGGCTTGGGCCCGTTTCGCATCATGGCCGAGGAGTTGCTCCCTAATCTGGTGCCGCTGCTGATCGTGCTCGCCTCGCTCGAGATGGCGATCGCGGTGGGCGTGGAGGCGCTCCTCTCCTTCGTCGGGCTCGGCGTGGAAGCCGCGGTCCCGTCCTGGGGAAGCATGATCGCTGAGGGGCGCGGCTATCTCCTCGTCGGGTGGTGGGGGATGACGCTTCCGATGCTCGCGCTGGTGGTCACGGTGGTGGGGTTCAACCTGCTGGGCGAGGGACTCAGAGAGCGGCTGGACCCCCGCCTCCGGACCGACGCGGCCCGCTGATGCTACTCCAGGTCAAGGACCTGACCGTCCGGTACGGCGGGCACCTCGCGGTGTGGGAGGCCGGCTTCACCCTCGGGGAAGGGGAGGTCCTCGGCCTCGTGGGGGAATCCGGCGCTGGGAAGTCCACAGTTGGCCGTGCCCTCCTGCGCCTTGTGCCCGAGCCGGGCAGGATCGTGTCCGGCGCGATCGCCTTCAAGGGGCGCGACCTCCTCGGGCTCCCCGAGGCCGAGCTGCGCGCGCTCCGGGGCGCTGAGATTGCCCTCATCCCCCAGGACCCTCTCGCCGCGCTCAACCCCGCCTTCCGCATCGGGCTCCAGGCCACCGACGCCCTGGCCATTCACCGCGGGCTCTCCCGGCGGGAGGCGGCGGGCGTGATGGCCCGGCTCCTGGCCCGGATGGGGATCCCCGATCCGGAGGACACCCTGCGGCGCTATCCCCACGAGATCTCGGGCGGGATGCGCCAGCGGGTGCTCATCGCCATCGCATTCTCCTGCGGCCCGAGCCTCCTGGTGGCGGACGAGCCGACCACCTCGCTGGACGTGACGACCCAGGCCCAGATCCTCCGGCTCCTGGACGGGCTCAGGAGCGAGACCGGCGTGGCGACCTGCTTCATCACTCACGACCTCGGCATCGTGGCTCATCTCACGCACAGGGTGGCCATCCTCTACGCGGGCTGTCTCGTCGAGCAGGCCCCCACGGAGACGATCCTCGCGGCTCCGCTCCACCCGTACACGCGCGCGCTCGTCCGGTCGCTCCCGCTCGAGGGCATCATGCCAGCCCTGCGGGAACCCCCGCGCGCCTGCCCGTTCAGCGACCGCTGTCCGGAGCGCATGGCCATTTGCGACACGGCCCACCCGCCGCTGAAGAGCGTTGGAGCCGGGCACCAGGTCGCCTGCCACTTATACTGAGATGACGGCGCTCCTCGAGGTCCAGAACCTCAAGACCCACTACCGGCTGGGCGGCTGGCTCAGCCTGCGGAGGCTCCTCCGCGCTGTGGACGGAGTCGACCTCACCCTGAAGTCGCAGCAAACCTTGGCGGTAGTCGGGGAGTCGGGCTCGGGGAAGACGACCCTCGGACGGACGATCCTCCGCCTGGTGGATCCCACGGCGGGGAGGATCTTACTCGACGGCCAGGACATCTCCTGCCTCTCCCAGGCCCGACTCCGGCCGCTCCGCCGCAAGATGCAGATCGTCTTTCAGCACCCCTACGCTTCCCTCAACCCGCGCAAGCGCGTCGGCCGGATCGTCGCCCAACCGCTGTGGGTCCACCGCGTCCCCGGCGATCACCGTCGGCAGGTTAGCGAGCTTCTGGGGCGCGTGGGACTGCCTGCGTCGGCAGCGGACCACTATCCCCACGAGTTCTCCGGCGGCCAGCGCCAGCGGATCGCCATCGCGCGGGCGCTCGCGCTCAGACCCGACCTGATCGTGCTCGACGAGATCACCTCGGGGCTCGATGTCACGGTGAAGCTCCGGGTCCTGGCGCTCCTCAGGGAACTCCAGGCGGAGTTTCGCCTGGCCTACCTCTTCATCTCCCACGACCTGTCCGTCGTCCGAACCGTCAGCGACCGTGTCGCGGTCATGTACCTGGGCCGGATCGTGGAGGAAGCCCCCACCGAGGCTCTGTTCGAGCGCCCGCTCCACCCCTACACTCAGGTGCTAAAGGCCTCCATCCCCGATCCGGCGGCGCGAGGGAGCTGGAACCCGCCGGTGCTGGGCGGCGACGCGCCGAGCCCCGTGAACATGCCGCTGGGCTGCCGGTTCCACCCCCGCTGCCCGCTGGCCCAAGCGATCTGCCGGGACGTCGAGCCCGAACTTCGCGAGCTGGCGCCGGGGCGCCGGGTGGCCTGTCATCTGGCCGAGGCACCCCCTCACCCTGCCCTCTCCCCCTCGATGGGGAGAGGATAGTCGACGGGGCTCGC
>MGBT01000074.1:0-16189 GCA_001788395.1 Candidatus Rokubacteria bacterium GWA2_70_23 | reverse complement strand
GACGCGCGTCCCCGCGCGCGCCGTCCTGGCGGCGGCGCTGACGGCGGGCGCGGGGACGCGCGTGGCGATCCAGGAGGGCGCGGAGTGACGTGAGGGGAAGGGGCCGATTCCCGGCCGGATCGAGAGTAGAGTATCCGCGGGAGGGGTGAGCATGGACAAGCGCGATGCGTTCTCGCTCGATGCCAAGTACCGGCGGGAGGAGGGAGCGATCTTCCTCTCCGGGATCCAAGCGCTGGTGCGCCTGCCCCTCGATCAGCACCGAGCAGACAGGCGCCGCGGGCTCAACACCGCCACCATCATCTCCGGATACCCCGGCTCGCCGCTCGGCGGCTTCGACCTGAACGTCCAGCGCAGCGCGGCGCTGCTGGCCGAGCACAATGTGCGTTTCATCCCCGGGCTGAACGAGGAGCTCGGCGGCACCATCGTCTTCGGCGGCCAGCTCGCCGCCGCCTTCCCCAAGCCCAGGTACGACGGCGTGCTGGGCATGTGGTACGGCAAGGCGCCCGGCGTGGACCGCACCGGGGACCTGTTCCGCCATGCCAACTTCGCGGGCGTCGGGCCCCATGGCGGCGTCCTCGCGATCGCGGGTGATGACCCGGTGGCCAAGTCCTCCACCTTCCCGACCGCGTCGGAAGCGTGCTTTGCCGATCTCATGTTCCCCGTGCTCTTCCCCGGCAACGTGCAGGAGGTGCTGGACCTCGGCCGCCTGGGCTTCGAGCTGTCGCGGTACTCCGGCTGCTGGGTGGCGTTCAAGATCGTCACTAACGTCTCCGACGAGGTCGGAACCGCCGAGGTGTCGCCGGGCCGGATCCGCGTGGTCGATCCGGGCTTCACCGTGCAGGGCCGGCCGTGGCGGGCCACCCACGGCATGATCAAGTTCCCGCCCTGGGGCCTCGAGATGGAGCGCGAGCTGTTCTACGAGCGCATCGAGGCGGCCAAGGCGTTCGCCGCGGCCAACGGCCTGAACCGCATCAGCGTGCCCACGCCCGATGCCTGGCTCGGCATCGCCGCCGCCGGGAAGACGTACTACGACGTGCGCGAGGCGCTCCGGGCGCTCGGGCTCGACGACGAGGCGCTCCGTCGGTTCGGCGTCCGGCTGCTCCAGCTCCGCATGCTGTTCCCGCTCGAGCCCGGCATCATCCGCGAGTTCGCGCGGGGCCTGGAGGAGCTGCTCATCATCGAGGAGAAGCGGAGCTTCGTCGAGCTGTACACGCGCGACATCCTCTTCGAGCAGGCGGTGCGGCCGCGGGTGATCGGCAAGCGAGACGAGCAGGGAGAGGTCCTCGTTCCGGCTGCCGGTGAGCTCGATGCCGACACGATCGCGCTGATCCTGGCGCGGCGGCTGGAGCGGCGGATCCAGGCGCCCTCCATCACGGCGCACGCCGCGCTGCTGGAGGCGCTCAGGGAGCGGCCCGCCCTGCTCGCGGTCGCGCGCAGATCCTTCTTCTGCTCGGGCTGCCCGCACAACCGCTCCACCGTGGTGCCCGAGGGCTCGCTGGCCGGAGGCGGCATCGGCTGCCACTCGATGGCCCTGACCATGGACCGGCAGACGGTGGGCCTCACGCAGATGGGCGGCGAGGGTGTGCACTGGGTTGGCGCCGCGCCGTTCTCGGGGACGGCGCACGTGTTCCAGAACCTCGGCGATGGCACCTTCGCCCACTCGGGCTCGCTCGCCATCCGCCAGGCGGTCGCGGCGGGAACGAACATCACGTTCAAGATCCTCTACAACGGTACCGTGGCCATGACCGGCGGGCAGAGCGCCGCGGGCGCCATGACCGTGCCCGCCCTGACGCGGATGCTGGAGGCCGAGGGCGTCGGGCGCATCCTCGTGCTGGCCGACCGTCCCGACAAGCACCCGCGCCGGGCTCGATGGGCGCCGGCGGTGCAGGTGTGGCACCGCGACCGGCTCGACGAGGCGCAGCGCGCCCTGCGCGAGACCCCCGGCGTGACCGTGCTGATCTACGACCAGCACTGCGCGGCCGAGAACCGGCGCCTGCGCAAGCGAGGCCGGATCGAGGATCCCTCTCGCCGCGTCTTCATCAATGAGGCCGTCTGCGAAGGCTGCGGCGACTGCGGGGCCAAGTCCAACTGCATGTCGGTGCACCCGGTCGAGACCGAGCTGGGACGCAAGACCCAGATTCACCAGTCGTCGTGCAACAAGGACTACTCGTGCCTCGAGGGCGACTGCCCCTCCTTCGTCACCGCGGTGCCGCGCGGCGCCCCCGTGTCAACAGGGGGGAGTCGCGTGGCCATCGATGCCGAGCTGCCCGAGTCCGAACCGCGCGTCCCGCGCGACTGCCATATCGTCATGACGGGAATCGGCGGCACCGGCGTCGTCACCGTCAACCAGATCCTCGGCACGGCCGCCCTGCTCGACGGACGGTTCGTGCGCGGGCTCGACCAAACCGGCTTGAGCCAAAAAGGCGGCCCGGTCGTGTCGCATCTCAAGATATCCTCGGCGCCGCTCGACATCTCGAACAAGGTCGGCGCCGGGACGGCGGATTGCTACCTGGGCTTTGACCTGCTCGTGGCCACGGCGGCGGGCAATCTCGACCGGGCGCGGCCTGACCGGACAATGGCGGTGATCTCCACCAGCCATGTACCGACAGGCGCCATGGTCAGCTCACCGGAGTTGCATTTTCCCGAAACGGGGGGCCTGATCGCCGCCATCAATCGCGTCACCCGCAAGGACGAGAACGTCTTTCTCGATGCGCTCGGGCTCGCGGAAACCCTGGTCGGCGATCACATGATGGCGAACCTGGTCCTTCTGGGCGCGGCGCATCAGGCCGGCGCCATTCCCGTGAGCGCCGCGGCCATCGAGACGGCGATCGCGCTGAACGGCGTGTCGGTCGACGCCAACACCCAAGCCTTTCGCGCGGGCCGGCGCGCGGTGGCCGATCCCGGCTGGATCGAGGGGCTGCGGCCGCGGCGCATCGGTGCGGTGGAGCTGGCGCGCGAGCTCCACCCCGCCGCGCGGCAGCACGTCGACGCCGCCGCCGGCGCGGACGGCGAGCTCCGGCGGGTGCTGGAGGTCCGTGTCACCGAGCTCATCGCCTATCAAGACGAGGCGTACGCCCGTCAGTACGCCCAGTTCGTCGGCCGTGTGGCGGTCGCCGAGCGCGCGGGCCGACCTGGCGAGACCCGGCTCAGCGAGGCGGTGGCGCGCTCCCTCTTCACGCTCATGGCCTTCAAGGATGAGTACGAGGTCGCGCGGCTCCACCTCAGGGGCGACATGGCGCGCGCCCTGGAGGCCGAGTACCCCGAGGGGGTGACGCTGCGCTATCTCCTGCACCCGCCCATCCTCCGCGCCCTCGGCCTGAGGCGAAAGATCGCGGCCGGGCGGTGGATCGAGCCGGTGTTTCGCGCGCTCGTCGCCCTTCGCCGCCTGCGGGGCACGGCGCTCGACCCCTTCGGCCATGCCAAGGTGCGCCGCGTCGAGCGCGAGCTGATCGCCGAATACCGCGGGCTGATCGAGCGCGCGCTGTGCACCCTGGAGGGCGATGGGTACGAGCGCGCGATCAAGCTCGCCACTCTCCCTGACGTGGTCCGGGGGTACGAGGACGTCAAGCTCAGGAACGTCGACCGCTTCCGGACGGCTGTCCGCGCGCTCGGGTTCTGAGACACGCTCGTCGCCAGGCTCCCCGGCACGCGGGATCGATGGATGCCGCGTCGGGCGCGGAGAGCCAGCCGATCGCGGCGAGAGACCGGTCGCCACCGTCCGCACCGCGCGCGCCGCCAGCGCCTCGACAGGTCAATCGCCGGCTGAACGCTCCGAGCGCCCACCCGCCAGCGGCGCCACGGCCGCCCGGTAGATGGGAATCCCGAGGGGGCACGCGCACTTGCGGCAGCCGGCGCATCGCGCGATGCCGAGCTGCGCCGCCTGCGCCCGGCGATCGGCGCTGTCGCGCGGGTCCCAGTGCAGCTGCGCCAGCTTCACGAAGTGGTACGGGCCGCCGATGTCCTCGCGCCCGGACTCGAAGCTCGGGCAGGCGGCCAGGCAGCTCAGGCACTCGGCGCAACCGGCGAGGCGGGCGTGCTCCGCGGGCACGGACAGACGCGGCGGCCACTCACGCAGGCCGCCATCGCGCACGAAGAGATCGAAGCGCTCCAGGAACGGCATGATCCAGCGCCGATCGATCACCAGGTCTCGCGCCACGGGCAGCCTCCGCAGCGGCCGGATCACCAGGCCCTTCTTGAGCGGGGTGATACAGGCCAGGCGCGGCTTGCCGTTGACATCCACGGCGCAGAGCCCGCAGTCCCGGTTGCGGCAGCCACACCGAAACGCGAGGTTGGACTCGGAGGTCTCGTAGATGTGGAGCAAGGCGCCCATCACCGTGGCGCCATCGTCGATGGGCACCTCGTAACCCTCGAGCACCGGCTCGCGCCCGCCCTCGCGGTCAGAGCGTTCCACGCTGATGGTGATCATGTCTTGGGTCACCTCGCCCCCCCGACCGGCTCGACTGCCAGCGACAGGCCGCCATTGTGACGGCGCGCGACGATGTTGGCCTGCCATCGGGCGTCGTCGCGGTGGGGATAGTCGGCCCGGACATGGGCCCCGCGGGTCTCTTGCCGGCAGAGTGCGGATCGAGTGACGATGTCGGCCGTGAGCAGCATCAGCCGGAGCTCGACGGCGTCCAGCACCTCGAGATTCTGTCGCCGCTCCGGGCCGATGCGCAGGCTCCGGGCCTGATCGGCCAGCTCGCAGAGCTCGGCCACCCCGGCCAACAGCTGCGTCTCGTGGCGCACCGCGCCGACCCTGTCCCACATCAGGCGCTGGAGCTGCCGCACCAGGGCGATCGGCCGGTGCTCGCCGCGGACCCCGGGCAACCCGGCAAGATGCGCCGCGCTGTCGGCCGCTTCGTCGCGCGGGAGGGGAGGCCGATCCGCGCCACGGGCGAACTCGGCGGCGGCAAGGCCAGCCCGCCGTCCGAAGACGAAGAGCTCGGCGAGGGCCACCGAACCCAACCGGCATGCGCCGTGGACACCGCCGGCGGCCTCGCCGGCCGCATAGAGCCCCGGGAGGCTCGTCGCGCCATGCTCGTCGATGCGCAGGCCGCCCATCTGGAAGTGCACCGTCGGCGCGACGTCCCACGGCTCCTCCCAGGCGTATGCCTTCGGCCCGTAGGCGCGCCTCGCAATGTCGAGCAAGCCGACCTCTTTCATGGTCTGCCAGGCCGCCCGTCCGCGCGGCGTTTCCAGATTCCGGCGGAGGTCGAGCAGCAGCCCGCCGTGCTTCGTGCCATTGCCCTTCCGCAACTCGAGCGCCATGACGCGCGACACCTGGGCCCGGGTCATCGTCTCCAGCCCGACCAGCAGCTCACGCCCGCGCCCATCGAGGAGCCGGCCCTGGGGTCCCACAAACGACGGCTCGCCAAGAAAGATCCCGACCATGGACGCGGGGTGCGTGCAGGAGAACGGGAGGAACTGCACCTGCTCCATGTCCACCAGCTCGGCGCCGGCCTCGTAACCCAGAGCGTAGCCGTCTCCCGTGGCGCTGCGCATGCAGTCGGTGTGCGGATAGTACATCCAGCCCAGCCCGCCCGTGGCCAGGATCACGACCGGCGCCCGCACCATCACCGGTTCGCCGGCCGCCAGATCCCATGCCACGAGGCCGGCAATCCGCCCGCCCTCACGCAGCAGCGTGACGGTCACCGTCTCCTCGAGCACGTCGATGTCCGACCGCGCGGCCGCCGCGCGCAGCGCCTGGCCCAGCCCGATGCCCTGCCCCTGCGCCTTGACGGAGCGCTTGTAGCGATGGCCGCCCGCCCGCATCGCCACCCCGCGGCTGATGCCGCCCTCGGCATCCCGCGTGAACAGAGTGCCCTGGCTCTCGGCAATGGCCGGGGCCAGCGCCGCCTCCTCGGCCATCACGCGCGCCAGCTTGGGATTGTTGAGGTGCTCGCCGCCAACGACCAAATCCTCGTAGAAGACGTCCGGCGTGTCTTGCGGGAGGATCCCGCAGGAGGCGACGACGCCCACCGAGATCCGCGTATTGCCGTAGCCGATGGGCTCCTTTGAGAGCAGGAGCACCCGGGCGCCGGCCGCCGCCGCCGTGATCGCCGCGGTCACCCCGGCGCCACCCGCGCCGATGCAGACGATATCGTACTCGCGCACGTCCACTGTTCTCCCTCGCTCTCGCCAGCGAATCCGCCGGGGGGGTCTGGGTGACGCCTCGCCTGAGGCATGCGCGAGGATAATACCACCCCGCGGCCGCTCATTGACTGCGCGCCGGCGCCGGGCGCAGGTTGGCGCGGGGGGCAGCGGAGAGAGTGGAGTGCTGGGCGCGGCCCCGAGGCCCGGCGAGAGGAGAGTACGGATGGGAGAGGCAAGATGATCGTCGATTCGCCCATGGGAAGCCGTCCGGTGGACCGGGACGGCCCGCCGCTGGGTGTGGTCCGGATGGATCCCCGGAGATCCTATGCGGACATCGGTGGCTTGCTCCAGCGCTACATCAACGAGTCCGATCGGCGGGCCTGGGAGGAGATCAAGGCGAGGATCGACTACACGTACGACAAGGTGGATCTCGCCTTGGCCCCCCTGGCGTCGGCAACCCGCCTCGGGGAGGCGCTCGCGTCTCGCGTTCAACAGGGACAGAAGCTCCTGTTCAAGCCCAACCTGGTCTGGCCGACTGTCATCGACGCTCAGACCCGGGGCCCGGACAGGGGGAGCACCACCTGCACCGAATGGGCCTTCATGGCCGCGCTGATGCGATGGTTCCACGACAAGCTCGGGATTCGCTACCACCAGATGGCCGTGGGCGAGGCCGCCACCGCCATCCCGTCGGTCGCGGCCCAGTACACCGCGCTCCGCGCCGGCTCGGGCCCGATCACCCCCGAAGCGGTGATCGAGGGACGATCCGGAGACTTCTACGGAGGGTGGGGGTTCTACTTCGCCCGACAGTACCTCGCGGAGTCAACCGGTGGAGCGCGCGCGGACGACCCCATGGCCGGCCACGCGGAGAGCGCCGACGGGACCTACATCCCCCCCGGGCACGCCCACGACAAGCTCATGGTGTACGACTTGAACCGGATCTTCGACGAGCCGGGCAAGGGGCGTAGGGTCCCCGTGCCCGACGGGGTCAACTTCCCGTCCATCACGCTCCACAAGGTCGTCGTGGGCGGGACCCCCGGGGACGCGGAGGACCTCGAGGCCTACCCCGGCTGTGTCCTGGTCAACGTGCCCAAGCTCAAGGTGCACGCGATCGCGCTCTTCACCAACGTCATCAAGAACCTGGGCATCGGGCTCTACCCGATGCAGGCCGCGGAGCGCGGCCACGCCGAGTGGGATTACAGCACCCCCCACAACGCCACGCCCGCGATGAAGGCGGGCCTCCCCCACGAGATCTGGGTTTCCGACATCGAGAGGGCCACGGGGCTGCCCAGGCGGGACCGGCACGGCAAGTACGTCGTCACGCGGACTGGCGGGATCAACGCGACGATGATCGACATCATCCAGGCCGTGAAGAGCCAGGGGATCTTCATGGTGCACGTGGTCGACGGAATCGAGGCCATCAACCTGGAGCACACCGGCATCCTGCCGGGGACCAAGGAGCCGGAGGGGCTGGTGGTTGCCGGTCTCGACCCCGTGGCCACGGATCTCCTGTGCGCGCGGTACATGTGTACCTGGGCTTCACGCTGTACGGGCCCCGGTTCCCCGACACGGTCGACTTCCCCAGCATGTACGGGCTGGCCTTCCGCTACGCCGATCTGAGCCAGAACGGCGGGCAGCGCACCGGGGGGATACGCAGCCAGCCGACTCCCGGTTCCCTGGATCGCTACGTGGCCGCGGTCCTCAAGGGCCACGAAGGGCCCCTGGACTTCACCGTCTACGTGCCGTCTGGATACGACAGCGTCGGGGGCAGCCCGGTCCCCAATGTCCAGGCGACCGCGGACCCGGGGCAGATCTGGACGGCCAGCTTCGCCAGCGGCCAGGAGAGGTGGGGCGTGGCGATCTGAGAGCGTAGAACGTAGCCATCATCAACGGAGTCCCCGGGGTCGGGCCCGCGGGCGGCCGACGCCGGGCGTGGGCGTGGCGTGGACCTGACCTAAGATCCGTTTTCAGTCATGGCCGGCCGAGGCCCAGGCTCTAGCCTTGGCACAGCTGATTCTCCGTCATTATGGCCGTGCCCTCCTACACGCCCACGACGTTTGGCCAGATGATCAATACCAGCAGTCCCAGTACCACTAGGAGGAAGCCGAGTATGGACACGACGTGCGACAAACCGAGGGAGACGGGTTCCGGGTAGGCCTTGAAACCGAGGAGGTCGGCGATCCGCTTGACCTCTCTCGAGCCCTTCGGTGCGGTCCACGCAGCGATGCCTGACATCATGACGCAGCCCACCCCCATGATGAGCGGCAACAGCAAGGCGAATCGTACGGTTGGCTTTGCCGCTTCCGGTCTGGACAGGTAGAAGGACACGATGGCCCCGGTCGCCGCGTAGTAGAAGACGTTGAGCTTCAGGATCAAGTCCAGGCCGTGTTTCACGAAGTCAACGAGTAGCACGTACTGCTTGAGGTAGAGCGCCTGGTCCTCCGGCGACAGACGCTGGGCGGATACGCTCATGTATGCGATTCCTCCGTTATGGTCGGGGCCGGTTGGGGACAGCAGCGAAGGTGGCTCGCTTATAAGCTCCGCGGCTGCGCCTGTCAACGGGGCGCCCCCCGACGGAACGTCTCACTTCCTCGGAGAAGCTGGCGGCCCTCATGCCCCGGCCCGCGGTGAGACCTTGCTTGTGGAACACGGCCTCCTCGCCCCGCGGGCCCGCTGGCGCTCGCAGGTCGTCCGTTACGGCCGCCCCGCCCCTGACGGCACCGCCCTCGAGCACCAGGCCAGCCCCCGCGCCGCCGGCCCCACGCGCGCCTGGACCTGGCCGGCGTTGCTGCGCCGCGCGTTCGGCTTCGACGTCCTCGCCTGCCCCCGCTGTGGCGCCCGGCTGCGCGTCATCGCCGCCGTCCAGGCCCCCCTCGTCGTACAGGCCATCCTCGCCCACCTGCCCCGCCCGCGCCCTCTCCGCCCACTTCTTGACCGCGAGCCCGCGATCGTGCGGGACGACTCGGGGCCCGCGCGCTCCCGATGCCCACGCTCGCCCTCGCCCACCCCGAACGGGCCCGCCCGGGTCCCGGGGGAGGCGACCGGACCTGCCCGGACGCCCGCCGCCCCAGCTGAAGTGGCGCTAATCCTTCCGCTAATCCTTCCTATGCGCCGAGCGCGGCGGCCACTCCGGCAACCGCGGCGAAGGCTCGCTCCAGGTCGAACTCGACGATGTCTCGGTCGCGCAGCACGGGCTTCAACTGCGACTCGAGCTGCGGCTTGAGAACGGCCAACCGGGCCGCGGACACATCGACGGGCTCGTTTCCGGGCACGGCCAACTTCTCTCTGACCAGTCCGACCAGCTCTGGGTCTTGCACACGAAAGCCCAGCCGCCGGATGGCGTGATCCACGTCGTAGAAATCGCGGATGGCTGGTTCGCGACGGGACAGTGCCGCCCGCAGCTTCTCGGCCATCGCCTCCTCGCGCGACAGGCACGGCACGGCCAGCGGCGGCACGAGCGGCGCGCCATCGATCGGGTCGAGCAGCAGGGTCCTTGCCTCACCTCGAATGGCGCGAGTCAGCAGAGGCTCGCGCAAGCCCACTTCGATCGTGACGGTGTCCTCTCCCGGCCCGAGCAGCGAAGGGTAGCCGATGACGGCGATGTACTCGCGGGAATCGTTCGCACCTGTGAGCGGTGTGATGACACGAAGACCGCGTTGCTGCTCGCCGATGGTCGCGACCGACCGCTTCGACTCTGCGGCACGCCGGCTCCTGTCGGCACGGTTCGCATCGACCGGAGTCGAGATGAGGAAATCGAGATCCTCGCTCAGCCGGTAGAACCCCATGTACACCTTCGTGAGGCACGTGCCGCCCCTGAAGACAAGCCCGGGCGCAGCCGCACCCAGGCGCTGGAGGATCACGGAGCAGAAATAGTCCTTCTCGATGAGCCGTGAAGGGAACCCCGTCTGCGCCGCCGTGAAGTTCACGGCTTCGCGGAAGAACGCGGGGTCTTCGTGCCACCGAAGGGGGGGTGGCTCAGGCACGGTCGTTCCACACGACGCCCCAACGCCGATCGACAGTCCCTCGTTTGGGGCGCGCGGGGTTCCAGGGAATGAGACTCGTGGAGGGCCTGAGCGCCCGCTCCAACTTCCGCAGCAGCGCGGCGCCCACCCCCTGTCGCTCCAGGAGCGCCGCGATCCTCCGGATCGTGCCGATGTCGCCGTAGCTCAAGGCGACCCGGACGACCTCTGCCGCGCCGACACGCCCGGCGGCCAGCTCCGCCCGGATCCATCCGAACGCCCGCGGCAGGCTGTTGAACCGCGACCAGTCGTACACCGCGTCGACCAGCGTCCGCACGCGGGAAGAATAGACCACGGTCAGGCCTTCCGGCGTGGGCACCTCGGCGGTGTCGCCGAGCCGTTCGTCCGCGACCTTGATCAACGTCAGCGCCACCGCCCCGATGGAGCGCTCGCCCGAGATGCGGTTGTTGTAGGCGTAGACCCGGGTTGGGACCTGCTCGTCGAAGCCGTACCGGTTGAACGCGTTGGGGCCGCAGATCTGGTAGCGCCCTTGGCGGTCCGCCAGGAGAGTGTTGAGGGCGAGGGCCTCGTCTGGAGTCCACGATCCGCCCAGCGGTAGGTGCGGCGGGATGAGGTAGAGGCCGGGGCGCACGCGTGCGATGAGGCCCCCACGGGCCATGCGGCGGAACAGCTCCCGCTCCTGCGCCCGCGTCAGCCGTAGGGGGCCGGTCAGTTCCCCGGTGCGCACCGCTCTCTGCTTGCGTATCTGGAGGTACGCCAGCATCTGCGCTTCCTGCCGTCCCAATGCCCGCTTCATGAGTGCATTGTATGTCTCGTGGATGGTGTGTCAAGCCACTCGCCGCAACTCGTATGCAGCGTGGGCCCCTCGGCCGCCGGGGCAGCGGCGCCCGAGGCAAGCGGGCATGCCTCTGCGTGGGCTCAGCGCGCCGCTGTCCTCTTTGCGCGCCCCGCTCTCCCGCGAGAGCGAGCCACGCGGCCAGCACCCCGAAGCCGAGGACGTTGAGCCCGTAGCTCGCCATCGACCCGATCCTCTGCATGGGCTCGGACGCATGCACCAAGGCCTGTCCGGAGCAGGCGCTCGGAATCGTCAACGGCAAGGCCTACCTGGTGAATCCCACGGTCTGCATCGGTCACGGCGCCTGCGCCGCGACCTGCCCGGTGGAGGCCATCACGCTCGTGTTCGGCACCGAGCGCCGGGGCATCGACATTCCCTACGTCAAGCCGACCTTCGAAACGAACGTGTCCGGCATCTACATCGCCGGCGAGCTCGGCGGCATGGGGCTCATCCGCAAGGCCACCGAGCAGGGATGTCAGGCGATGGAGGCGATCGCGGGACACCGGGCCGACGGTGGACGGTTCGACGTCGTCATCGTGGGCGCGGGGCCGGCGGGGCTGTCCGCCACGCTCGGGGCGATGGCGCACCAGCTGCGGTTCGTCACCCTGGAGCAGGAGGAGTCCTTCGGGGGAACCGTCTATCACTATCCCCCGAGGTGATGATCTCGCCCCGGTAGACTCCCCGAGGGGGCCGCGTCAGGGCGGCTGACCCCGGCGCTCCACCCCGCTCTGCTATCATCGGCGCATGTTCATCGTGGGGATCGACGTCGGCGGCACCTTCACCGATCTCGCCGCGGTCGACGAGTCGACCGGCCGCGTCGTCGTGACGAAGCTGCCGTCGCGGCCGCGCGACGAGGCCGCAGCGGTCCTGGCCGGCCTCGGGGCCCTCGGGATCGCGAGCCGGGATGTCCGGCGGCTGGTGCACGGCACCACCGTCGGCACCAATGCGGTGCTCGAGCGCCGGGGCGCGCGGGTGGCCGTCCTGACCACCGCCGGCTTTCGCGACCTGATCGAGATCGGCCGGACCAAGCGCAACATCCCCGCCCTCTTCGTGCCCACCTTCGTGCGGCCCAAGCCGGTGGTCGAGCGCAAGCACCGCTTCGAGGTCGTCGAGCGGCTCGACGCCGACGGCTCGGTGCTGGTGCCGCTCGACCTGGCCAGCGTGGAGCGCGCCCTGGACGGTGCGCTCGCGGCCGGGGCCGAGGCCCTCGCGGTGTGCCTGCTCCACTCGTACGTGAATCCGGCGCACGAGCGCGCCGTGGCCGATGCCGCGAAGGGCCGGCGGCCCGGTACGCCGGTGTCGTGCTCGGCCGAGGTCGTCGCCGAGTACCGGGAGTTCGAGCGCTTCTCGACCACCGTGCTGAACGCGTACCTGCAGCCCCTCATGGACGAGTACCTCACCGGGCTCGAGGAGCGCCTCCGCGCCACCGGCTACGCGCACGGCGTCCTCACCGTCGGCTCGAGCGGCGGCATGATGACCACCGAGACGGCGCGCCGACTGCCGATCAAGACGATCTTCTCCGGGCCAGCGGGCGGGGTGAGCCAGGCCTGCTTCGTCGGCGCGGCGACCGGGCTCCGCGACTTCATCACCTACGACATGGGGGGCACCTCGACCGACGTCTGCCTGGTGCGCGAGCTGGCGCCCGTGATGACGTCGGACAGCATGGTCGGCGCCTTCCCGGTGAAGGTCCCGCAGATCGACATGCACAGCGTGGGCGCCGGCGGCGGCTCCATCGCCTGGCTCGACGTGGACGGCAGCCTCCAGGTCGGCCCGCGGAGCGCCGGGGCTCGGCCGGGGCCGGCGGCCTATGGGCTCGGGGGCACCGAGCCCACGGTGACCGACGCCAACGTCGTCCTGGGCCGCATCGGGACGAACCGGCTCCTCGGCGGCAGCATCGCCATCGACCCGGCACGGGCCACACAGGTCATGGCCGACCTCGCGGCGCGCCTGGGCGGCGGCATGACCCTGGAGGTCCTGGCCGAGGGGGTCATCCGCATCACGGTGGCGCGGATGACGTCGGCCATCCGGGAGATCTCGATCCAGCGGGGCCACGACCCGCGTGACTTCACCCTGATCGCCTTCGGCGGCGCGGGCCCCATGCACGCCCTCGCGCTGGCCGAGGAGATCGGCATCCCCCGCGTGCTGGTGCCGCGGCACCCGGGCAACTTCTCCGCGCTCGGGCTCCTCGCCTCCGACATTAAGCACGACGATGTCCGGACCCGCGTGGGCCCGCTGCGCGAGCGCGCTCCGCTGCTCGCGGATCTCTTCGCCGAGATGGAGGGCGCGGCGCGGCGGCAGCTCGAGCACGAGGGGTTCGCGCCCGACGGGCAGCGCATGGTGCGCTCGCTCGACCTGCGCTACCGCGGCCAGGCCTTCGAGCTCGCGGTGCCGATCGGCGGCGGGGCATTCGCCCTCGACGCCATCGAGGACGCATTCCACCGCCAGCACCTGGGCGCCTATGGGCACGCGAACCGAGAGGCGATGATCGAGCTGGTCAACGCGAGGCTCACCGCCTACGGGGTCGTGCCGAAGCCGGCGGCCGAGCGCTACCGGAGCGAGACGGCGTCGCTGGACGCGGCCCTGAGGGAGCGACGCCCGGTCTGGTTCGGCGGGACGCCCCACGAGTGCCCGGTGTGGGAGCGCGAGCGCCTGCCCGAACGCGCCCCGCTCCGGGGCCCCGCCATCGTCGAGGAGTTCGGCGCGACCACCGTGGTCCTGCCCGGCTGGCGCGGCGCGGTCGACGCGCACGGCAACCTGCGCCTCGAGCGCGAGGACCCGGCATGATCGACCCCATCACCCTCGAGGTGCTGCGCGAGGCGTTCGTCTCGATCGTGCGCGAGATGCGCGTCACCCTGGTGCGGACGGCGTACTCGTCGATCCTCTACGAAGGCGAGGACTTCTCGTGCGTCCTGATGGACGGGCATGCGCAGATCGTGGCCATGTCCAAGGGGCAGGATCACCCCCTGCACATCGTCCCCATCGGCTGGTCGGTGAAGGCGGTCCGGGAGAAGTTTGGCGACGACCTCCATCCCGGGGACATCTTCCTGCACAATGACCCCTACACCGGCGGCACCCACCTCAACGACGTGGCGATGATCTACCCGCTCTTCGCCCCCGGCGCCGATGGACCCCCACCGGGGGCGAGCCACCCCCCGCCGCCGGGCCGAGACGACGCTCTGTTCATCTTCCCGGTGGTGCGCGCCCACTGGGGCGACGTGGGCGGGATGAGCCCCGGCAGTCTCTCCGGCCGCGCCACCGAGATCTTCCAGGAGGGGTTGCGCATCCCGCCCATCAAGATCTTCGACCGCGGCCGGCCCAACCAGGCCGCCCTCGACCTGATCTTCAGCAACATGCGGGGCCCGCGGGAGCGCCTGGGCGACTTCGACGCCATGATCGGCACGTGCAAGAAGGCCGCCGAGCGCATCGTGGCGCTGGCCGCGCGCTACGGCACGGGAACCGTCCGCGTGGCCGTGGCCGAGCTCATGGACCGCGCCGAGGCCCGGATGCGCCGGGGCATTCGCGCGCTGCCGGACGGCGAGTACCTCTACGAGGCGCACCTCGAGAGCGGGACCGAGCGCCTCGAGCCGCTCACCGTGCGCGCCAGGGTCGCGATCGCCGGCGACGCCATCACCGTCGACCTCACGGGGACGTCACCGCAGACGGCCGGCCCCACGAATGTCGGCCCGGCCATGGCCCCGACGGGCGCGTTCACCATCATCAAGTCGTTCCTCGACCCCGGCGCCGACGTCAACTCCGGCGCCTTCCGCCCGCTCACCGTGATCACGCCGCCCGGGACCATCGTCAACGCCAACCCGCCGGCGCCGTGCGGGGGGATGGTCGAGGTGAAGTACTGCGTGGAGGCGGCGGTGATGGGCGCGCTCGCCCAGGCGCTCCACGGCAAGGTGACGGGCGACCTCAAGGGGGGCGGCAATCACTGCTACGTCGGCGGCCCCGACCCGCGCAGCGGCGAGACGTTCATCTTCTACGAGTACCCGGCCGGCGGCACCGGCGGCTTCGAGGGCGGAGACGGCAGCAACACCGTCCGGACGTGGACCGAGAGCGACATGACGACGCTGCAGCCCATCGAGGCGGTCGAGCAGCTCTATCCGGTGCGGGTGGAGCGCACCGCGCTGCGCGAGGACTCGGGCGGACCGGGCCGGTGGCGCGGCGGCCTCGGGCTCACGCGCGAGGTGCGGATCCGGGCGACGGGCAGCCAGCTCTCGGTGCTGGCCGAGAAGGCCGTGCTGCCGCCGTTCGGCGTCTGCGGCGGCGCCGCCGGCGCGCCGAACCGCTTCTGGGTCCGGCGGAACGACCGGGCCATCGAGCCGTCGCCGCTCCCTGGGAAGGTGAGCGGCTTCCCGCTCGATCCCGACGATGTCCTCGTGATGGAGAGCTCGGGCGGCGGCGGCTTCGGGGACCCGCTGGACCGCGACCTGTCGCTCATCGGCGCGGACCTCGCCGAGGGCTACGTGACGGCCCCGGGCGCGGAGGCGATCTACGGGGTCGTGGTCACGGGAGGCGCCATCGACACCGCCGCCACCCTCGCCCGCCGGGCCGCGCTGCGCGCGGGGCGCCCGCGCGTCCGTGTCACCGCCGGCCGGGGCCTCGAGACCGAGCGCGGCCGGGCCCTCCGTCTCGACGCAGCAACCGCCGGGGAGCTGGGCGTCGCCGCCGGCGCCGTCGTCGAGCTGGTGAATCCGCGGGGCGCGCCCCTGCGCGCCTGGGTGGCGGGCCTCATGCCGGGCAATGGGCGGCGCGCCGAGGTGGCGGCGGTCGCGCTCCGCATGCTGGCGCTGGCCGACGGCGCCGAGGTGGAGGTGCGCGCGGTCCATTGCGGGTTGCTCGGCGCCGCGCGCGCGTCGGGCGGAGCATCGTAAGCCACGGCCGCCCAGCGCCCAACCCGAACGCGCACGAGGTCGACGCCACCCCGCAGAGCGCCGGCGGCACCTCGCGCTCCTGGACCTGGGCGACGCTCATACGCCGCGTGGTCGACCTTGTCCTGACTCTGCGCCCCGGTCAGCGGCCCTTCCAGTTCGGCTTGCGCTTCTCGGCGAACGCGCGCGGGCCCTCGACGGTGTCCTCGGAGCGCCGCATCCGCTGAGTCTCCGTGTAGCTCATGTGCAGCGCGATGTCCAGGGGATGCCCGAGCCCCATCATCGCCGCCTGCTTGGCGGCACGCACCGACAGAGGCGCACCCTCAAGGATCTCGTTGGCGCACCTCATGGCCGCGGGCATGAGCGCCTCGAGGGGGACCACCTCGTTGACGATGCCCCAGCGGTGGGCG
>MGBT01000073.1:859-6664 GCA_001788395.1 Candidatus Rokubacteria bacterium GWA2_70_23 | reverse complement strand
GCGGAGGAACTTCGAGGCGTCCAGCACCATCCACCCCACGCCCGAGGTCGCGGCCACCATCTCGGCGGCCACGAGCGTGGTGTAGGTGAAGCCCACGCTGACGCGCATGCCGGTGAAGATGTCCGGCAGGCACGAGGGGAAGATGACGTGGCGGAAGACCTGCCAGCGGCTGGCGCCCAGCGACTGGGCGCCCTGGATGCGCTCCTGGCCCACGCCGCGCACCCCGGCCATGGCGGCCACCGACAGCGGCGGGAACGCGGCCAGGTAGAGCAGCGCGATCTTGGAGGCGTTCTCGATGCCGAGCCAGATGACGAGGAGCGTGTAGTAGGCGAGCGGTGGCAGCGGCCGGTAGAACTCGATGAGCGGGTCGAGGATGGCCCGGGCCTTCGGACTTGCGCCGATGAGCAGGCCGATGGGCACCGCGGTCACCACGGCCAGGAGGAAACCCGCGATCACGCGGTAGAGGCTGTCGGCCAGGTGGCGGAGCAGCGTGGTTCCGCGGTAACCCTCGAGCAGCACGTCGGTGAAGGCCTCCCACACGGCAGCCGGGTGCGGCACGAACAGCTCGGAGACAACGCGGTAGCGGGCGATGGCCCACCAGGCGAGGAAGATCGAGGTGAGGGTGAGCCCGGTGAGCAGCCACTCGACGCGTGGCCCGGACGGCGCCCGGCGACCGGCCGGGGGGCGGCCCGCGTCCGCGGCGGCCGGTCCTCGGGGAGTGTGTGTCGTGCCCGGGGCGCTAGGTCGCACGCGACTCCTCGCGCAGCGCCCGCCTGAGGAGCTTTCCCGCTCCGCTCACCGGCAGCTCCGTCCTGAGCTCGATCCCGCGCGGCACCTTGTAGCCCGACAGACGCGCCCGGCAGAACTCCTCGAGCTCCCGCTCGCCCACGCGGCCGCGGTGGCGCTCCTTGAGGACGACGAAGGCCTTGACGGCCTCGCCACGGTAGTCGTCGGGCACGCCGACCACGACGGCGAGCTCGACGGCCTCGTGGCCATAGAGCGCCTCCTCCACCTCGCGCGGCCAGACCTTGAAGCCGGCCGTGTTGATCATGTCCTTCTTGCGGTCCACGATGGCGAAGTAGCCGTCGGCGTCCATCACCGCCACATCCCCCGTGGCGAACCAGCCCTCCCGCAGCGCGCGCGCCGTCTCCTCGGGGCGCTTCCAGTAGCCGCGCATCACCTGGGGGCCGCGGATCAGGAGCTCGCCGCTGGCGCCGGGCGGCACATCGGCGCCCGTCTCGAGGTCCACGATGCGGGCATCCGTGTCGGGCAGCGGCATCCCGATGGAGCCCGGCTTGGCGCGGCCGATGGGGTTGGCGTGGGTGAGCGGGCTCGTCTCGGTGAGGCCGTAGCCTTCGATCAGCACCTCGCGTCCCACGAGGGCGTCGAAGGCGGCCTTCACGCTCGGGGGCAGCGCCGCCGCGTTGGTCCGGCACGCCCGGAGCGAGGAGTAGTCGCCCTTGCGGCCGGCCGCGTCGTTGAGGAGGGCGATGAACATGGTGGGCACGCCGAAGAGCCGCGTGGCCCGGTAGCGCCCCACGGCGCGGGCCACCGCGGCAGGCGAGAAGCGGCGCATGACCAGGAGCGTCGCCCCCGCGAAGAGCGGCACGTTCATGGCGCCCGACATTCCGCCGCTGTGGTAGAGCGGGATCACCGAGACCGCCACCTCGTCGCCCGGCTCGAAGGCGTACCACTCGGCGAACTGCACCGTGTTGGCGACCAGGTTCTTGTGGGTCAGCATGGCCCCCTTGGGGAGTCCTGTCGTCCCGCCCGTGTAGAGGAGCACCGCCACGTCCGACGGGGAGACCGGGGGCCGGGGGGTGGCCGGAGGCAGGGCCTCCATGGCGCGGAAGGCGGCCAGGTCCACGAACGGGACCGAGAGCCGCGACGCGGCCTGCCGCGCGGCACTGCCGGAAGCGCCCACCACCAGCGCCACGCCGGCATCGCCGAGATGCTCGGCGATCTCGCTTTCGCGGCCCGCCGGGTTGGCGGGGACGACGACGCCCCCCGCGCACCAGGTGGCGTAGTAGCCGATGATCAAGTCGGCGCTGTTGGGGAGGCAGAGGCCGATGCGCGTGCCGGCCGTCACCCCGAGCCTTGCGAGACCGGTGGCCACCCCGCGCGCGGCGCGCCAGAGCTCGTCGTAGGTCAGGCGCCGCCCCTCCTCGAGCGTCGCCGGGTCCAGCTCCAGGACGGCGAGGCGGCCGGCGAAGCGCGGGAGGTTGCGCTCGAGCAGCCACCAGGCGGGCGCGGACGGGTAGTCGAGCGAGCGCGGCAGATGCGCCGGCCAGAAGCGGTGCCAGGGGCGGGCCGGGGCAGGGTCCGCCACGTCACGCGCCACCGGTCACCGCGGGAAGCGTGTGGCCCAGCTCCATGGCCGCCAGGTTCTGGTCGTGGAAGCGCGGGATCACCTCCACCATCGTCTGCTTCATCGCCTCGAAGTCCATGCCCGCGAGCCGCGTCAGCGCGCCGAGCATGACCATGTTGGCGAAGAGGACGTTGTTGAAGCGCGCCTTGGAGAGCGCCGTGGCCGGCACGGCCACGTGCTGCGCGCGCGCCCCGGGCCGGATCTCGGTGACCATCTCCGGGTCGTAGAGGATCTTGCCGCTGCAGCAGTCGTGGAACTTCTTGTAGGCGGGGGCGGAGAAGGCGACGAAGACGTCGGCCTGCTCCACCACGGGGCTGTCGACGTACTCGGGAGAGATGACGATCTGGGCCCGCACGTAGCCGCCGCGGGTCTCCGTGCCGTGGCTCTTGAGCATGGTCACGCGCTGGCCCTGCTTGATGGCGCAGAGCCCGAGGATCTGCCCCATGCGGATGACGCCCTGCCCCCCGAAGCCGGAGATGAGGATTTCGGTGCGGGTCCTGGTCGCCGTGGCCGTTGCCATCAGTGGGCCCCCTGCCCGTCGCCGGCGGCCATCCGCGCGCGCACCCGCTCGCCGAGATCGCGCAGGAGGCGGCTGAACTCCGGCCGGCTGTTGGAGGCGTCGTGCTTGATGCCGGTCTCCCAGGTGAAGTCGGTCTCGCTGCCGTCGGCCTTGCGGCCCTGGGTGTGCTCGTAGATCCACTCGAGGTTCTTGAGGGTGTCCCGGGTGCCGAGGGCATAGGCGCCGAAGTTCTCGTTGCAGGGGAAGCGGACGTGGACGAACGAGAAGCCGTCGTTCTGCAGCGCCTTCTTGACGATCTTCACGGTCTGGTGCCACTGCGTCGCGGTCGTCTCGGCGACGAACGTGGCGCCCGCGGCCTGAACGACGTCGCAGGGGTCGAACGGAGGCTCCACCATGCCGTAGGGGCTCGAGTTGGTGACGTAGCCGGCCGGCGTCGTGGGCGAGAACTGCCCGCCGGTGGACTCGTAGCCCATATTGTCCTCGCAGATGACGGTGACGCCCAGGTTGCGGCGCGCGGCGTGGATGAGATGCGACGTGCCGATGGAGGCCGCGTCACCATCGCCCACCACGATGAGGAACTTCTTGTCGGGCTGGGCGAGCTTGAGGCCGGTGGCCACGGCCACGGCCCGCCCGTGGGTGGCGCCGAAGTTGTCGCCACCCCAGGTGGCGAAGGTCTGGCGCCCCACGCAGCCGATGCCGGTGCCGAAGACCACGTCGTCCTGCTTGAGGCCCAGCTCGTCGATGGCCTGCAGCAGCCAGTTCTCGATCATGCCGATCCCGCAGCCGTGACAGGCCTTGGTGGGGATCTGGCTGGGACGCAGGTACTTCTGCGCGAGCTTGTTCATCACCGGACCTCCGTCCATATATACGGCAGCTCGGGGATGCGGCCCGATCCGCTGACACCCTGTAACGCCGTCGTGACCTCGGCCACCGTGTGCAGCTCCGCGCTCTTGCCCATGAAGTGGACCTTTCTCTTGTCGGGCGCCGCGCGCATGACCTCCCGCACCAGCTGGCCGTCGTAGTTGAGCTCGCAGACCACGTAGTGACAGTCCCGCTCGAACAGCTCGTCGAGGAAGGGCCAGAGGGTGATGGGGCGGACGAACCCGGCCCGCAACCCCCGCCGGCGCGCCTCGAGCACGGCGGTCTTCACCGTCCGCGCATTGGCGCCATAGGCCACCGCGACCACCTCCGCGTCCTCCATCCCCACCGTCTCGTAGCGGGTGAGTTCGGCGCGGTGGAAGCGGATCTTGTTCACGAGGCGGAAGGTCTGCGCCCACTGTGCCTCCATCTCCTCGATGTCGTAGCCCTCCTCGGTGTGGGTGTAGGCCGAGACGCACACCCCGGTGCCGCGCCCGATGATGTTCGGCGGTACGTCGAGGGCGGCGCTCCCCACCGGGAAGAAGGGCATCATGAGGTTCGACTTCCGTGGCACCACGAAGTCGAGGCCGTCATAGTCAGCGGGGATGAAGAGGTCCTCCCACATGTCCGACACGACCTGGTCCGTGAGGATCGTCACCGGCGTGCGGAACCGCTCGGCGAGGTTGAAGGCGTCGATGGTGAGCCAGAACGCCTCCTGGACCGACGAGGGAGAGAGCACGATGGTCTCGAAGTTGCCACCGTGGGTGCAGTAGCGGGCGACGTAGAACTCGCCCTGGCCCGGCGCGCCCGTGATGCCGCTGATGGGGCCCACGCGCATGGCGTCCACGACCACCATCGGGATCTCGTTGGTCAGCGCCCAGCCGTAGGCGTCGTGCATCAGCGTGTAGCCCGGTCCCGAGGTGGCCGTCATGGCCTTGAGGCCGCCGAGGCTCGCGCCGGCGCAGGTGTGCATGCCGGCCAGCTCGTCCTCGCACTGCATGTAGTAGCCGCCGACCTGGGGCAGCCGCCTGGACATGTACTCGGCGATGTCCGTGGCCGGGGTGATCGGGTAGCCGGCGAAGACGCGGCAGCCCGCGGCGATGGCCCCCTCGGTGAGGGCATAGGTGCCGGCCTCGAGGAGCCGCCGCCCCGTGGTGTAGCGCCGCTCCCACTCCGCCCACGGAGCGACGAGGCCGTCTCTGACGGTGAGTGTCGCGGTCGGCATCAGTTCATCCCTCCGGCCCTGGGGGCCACGTCGATGCAGAAGTCGGGGCAGATCTGGTAGCAGAGCATGCAGCCCACGCAGTGCTCCTCGTGCGCCGTGTAGATCGGGAACCAGCCGAGCCGGTTCGTGACCTTGCGCCAGCCGAAGACGTCGGTGGGGCAGATGTGGAGACAGAAGCCGCAGGCCTTGCACATCTCCTCGCTGACGACCACGTCCCACTTGCCGGCGGGCCCCCGGGGGGCCTTCTTCTCAGTCTTGAACAGCGCCATCCTGTCCTCCCTGGGCCATGACCTTCAGCACGATCTCCTTGGCGTTGGCGATGTGGGTGCGCGCCAGGCGCTCGGCCGCCTCGCCGTCCCGCGCGGCGATGGCCTCGTAGATCCGGCGGTGCTCCTCGTAGGCGTGCTCGAGCCTGCGCTCGGTGCGCAGGAGGAGCGGGTGGAAGTGGCGGATGGACAGCCGCACGACGCTCGACAGCCGGCCCACGGGACGGTTGCCGGCCGCGCGCAGGATCTCGTCGTGGAACTTCACATGCGCCTGGAACCACCGGTTGGGGTCCTGGCGCTCCACGCACTGGGCCATGCGCTGGAGCGCCTTCTCGAGCCGGCCGAGCGCGGCCGCGCTCGCGCGCCCCGCCGCCAGTCGCGCGGCCAGGCCGTCCAGCACCTCGCGGAGGTCGTAGAGCTCCACGGCCTCGTCGAGGTTCATGACCTTGACGCGGACGCCGCCGCCTGGCAGGAGCTCCACGAGCCCCTCGTCGCGGAGGCGCACGAGGGCCTCGCGGATGGGGGTGCGGCTGATGCCGAGCTTGTCGGCGAGGTCGGTCTGGCGGAG
>MGBT01000073.1:559-830 GCA_001788395.1 Candidatus Rokubacteria bacterium GWA2_70_23 | reverse complement strand
GGATGGCGCGGCGCAGGATCTGGGCCGCATCGTCCACCAGCCGGCGCCGCCTGAGCGGGGTCACGGGGTGGGGCATCCATCTCTCCCCGTTTGGGTTGGGGTCTCGTCCTGGCCTTTGTATCCAGGATCCCGGTCACGGTGAGGCTACCGTGGTTACGAGGGGCAAGTCAAGGGGAGCCCTGTTGGGGTGGATCCCTCAGCACCTCGTGCGGATCCCGCGCCGGCCGCTGCTCACGCCCGCGATGATCGGCGGCCTCTCCCGCATGGACCG
>MGBT01000073.1:454-520 GCA_001788395.1 Candidatus Rokubacteria bacterium GWA2_70_23 | reverse complement strand
CTTCCCCGACTTCATGATCTTCTCGAGCGGAAGGGGCCGCCCGTCCATTGGCGGCTCGGGGAGTGT
>MGBT01000073.1:0-422 GCA_001788395.1 Candidatus Rokubacteria bacterium GWA2_70_23 | reverse complement strand
GTCGACGAGGACCTCGCGCTCCCGCGGGCCATCGCACTCCACCAGCGCGATGCCCTGCCAGGTGCCGAGGAGGAGGCGTCCTCCCTTGAAGGGCACGGTCTCCGAGGGGCCCAGGATGGCAGCCTTCAGGTGCGCGGCGCCGTTGTCATCCACCTTGTCGTGCTCCCAGATCCCCTGGGGGAAGAGGCGGTCGAGGGCCGTCACCACGTCGGCGCGGAAGCTGGGATCGGCGTTCTCATTGATGATGATGGCCGCCGTGGCGTGACGGACGAAGACGGTGCAGATCCCCTCCGCGACGGGCGCCCGCGCCACCACTTCGGCGACCTGGCGGGTGATGCCCACCACCTCGTGGCTCCGGCGGGTGCTGATCCTGAAGGTCGCCTGCATCGCTGGCCCCCGCTTGCAGTCTACGACAGAGCTTC
>MGBT01000072.1 GCA_001788395.1 Candidatus Rokubacteria bacterium GWA2_70_23 | reverse complement strand
CGCGCGATGGGCTCCTCGCCCGGAGCGAGGGGCCCTGCAACCCGGCCGGGACTTCATCTGACGGGCCGGCCCCGGAGCCGGCGTCCTTCCAGGAACCGTTGACAGGCGTTGACAAGCATTGACAACCCAATGAATTCACAGAGTTACGCAAGATCTGGAAGTATCGACCGGGACGTGCTGGGCTGTACTGTAACTCATTGGAAATACAGGGTTTGCAACGCTGCAACGCTTGTCACCAGCTCGTGGCCGAAATCCCGGAGCGGACGGGAGGGGGCGGGTGTTCCAGGACAGCCCGACCAAGCGTCGTGCGACAGCATGACGGATGGAAGCCTGATCGTCAGAACGAGGCGGTGAGGCTGAGAAAGGCGCGATTCTCGGAGACGTCGCTGGAAGTGCTGCTGGAAGACTCGCTGGTCGAGCTCCCCGTGGTGAGAGTCCTCGAGCCGTCCGTGCTGCGCTCGGTGTGGGTGTAGTCGAGAACCATGCTGAGCCAGCGGAGGACCTGCCAGGAGAGCCCGCCGCCGGCGGCGAACGTCGAGCTGGCCTGAGCGGAGGCGGTGTTGCCGCTCCCGGTGGGCTCGTTGCGGCTGTAGGAGGTCCGCAGGTTGGTGTTGATGAACGGGGTGAGCTGGTAGGAGAACGTTCCGGTCATCGTCCGCGTGACCACCACGCCGAAGTCCTGCCCCTCCTCGGCCGTTTGCCTGAAGTCCTGGAAGAGGCCGAGGCTGATGACGGCTCGCACGAAGCGGTAGCTGGCATTGGTGTTGGTGGAGATCGTGGACAGCGTGCCGCTCCGGTCCGAGTCCAGCAGGCTGTAGCCGATGCTGCTCGAGAGCGAGAGCCCCGTCGGGAGGCCATAGGCCGTGACGAGGGAGATGTTCCAGGTCCGGCTGTCATTGTCGTCCGTGGAGTCGATCGAGTAGGAGCTGGACACCCCGGCGCTGCCGAACTGGCCGACCCGTCGCGACAGCGAGCCGAAGACGCGGTGGCCGGTGCTCTCGGAGGAGGCGCTCCGGCTGGTGGTCGTCGTGCCCGTGCTGGCGGAGCTGGTGCCCCCGGAGGTTTCCCTCAGGCTGTACTCGTAGCCCCCGGTCAGGCCCATCAGGGCCCCCAGCCGCGTCGACGCATTGAATCCGAGGATGTGGCTCACCGTGTCCGCGGCGCCGAAGAAGACCGAGTTGCGATAGTAGCTCTGGGTGGCGATGAGGTCGAGGAGCCAGTCCGCGGCGATGCTGAAGGTGTTGCTGGTGAACGTGCGGCGCTCCCGGCGAAGGCCCCCCTGGTCCCCCTGGGAGGGCTCGTCCGTCCGGGTGAAGCTGTCGGTGACCGTCAGGCTGAGCCGGGGGTCGAAAGTGTGGCGGACCGAGCCATTCAGCGTCGGGAAGATCTGGTAGTCGCCCTGGCCGGTCGCGCTGTCCTGGCTGGCGCTCACACTGCTCGAGACCGTGCCCTTGGTCCTCGGCCGGTTGATGAGCAGGTTGAGCCCCGAGCTGAGCGTCGAGCGGAAGTTGTCCGTCCGCCCGCGGGAGGCAAGCGTGAAGTTGTCCGTGTACTCCTCCCTGAAGCCGAATGTCGGGTGGAGCTCGAAGCTCGTGGTCGGCGCGACCAGGAAAGGCTCCCGGAACGGTCCCGGCACCCGCGTCTGGGACGGGGCAGGGGGGGCGGGCGGGATGAACGGGGGCTCGGTGGGCGCGGCCGGAGCAGGCTGGGCCGTGGCGCCGGGCTGCGGCTGCGACGGCTGGGAAGGCTGACCGGGCAGCGGTGACGGTCCCGGCTGCGTTGACTGACCCGGCTGTGAGGGCTGCGAAGGCTGCGAGGAGGACTCCTGCGGGAAGGCCGGGCTGCCGAGAGCGAGGATCAGGAGGAGGGAAGCGAACGGGAGAAGCCCCCCGGAGGGAAGGAGCCGGCTTCGCCCCTCCCCTCCAGGGCCTGCGCCTTGTCTAGAAGAGTCGCTGGGGCACAAAGATGATGTCGTCGGGCCGGAGTCGCATGTCGGGATTGTCCTCCGGGGCCCGGAGCATCTTATCAAGATCGATGCGGATGCGCACCTTTTTTTCGCCTTCAGTTCTGACCAGATCGACGCGTCCCGAGGCGGCCAGCGGGGTGAGGCCGCCGGTCAGCGTGATGGCCTTCACCACGGTCAGGTCGTTGGTGTACTTGACCACGCCGGGGCCCTTGACCTCGCCCTGGACGTAGACCACGTCCGCGATGGGGGCAACCACCGTGTCGCCGGGCTCGAGCCTCGGGTTCTGGGAGAGATCGCCCTTCTTCACGAGCGTCTCGAAGTTGATGGGGATCCGCTTGCCCCCCCGGAGGAGATAGCCCTTCTCGGCGTCCGCCGCCGGCAGCACCCCGCCGAGGATCCCGAGGGCCTGCAGCATGTTCAGGTCCCGCGTGAGCTGGAGCGGGCCAGGCTTGCCGAACCCGCCGATGAAGTACACGGGCCGGCTCTTGATCTCCCTCACGATGACGGTGACCGCGGGTTCCTTCACGGTCTTGCCGTAGGCGGCGACGAGGTCGGTCGACAGGCCCTGGACGGTCTTGCCCGAGGCCTGGATCTCGCCGACGAGGGGGAGGGAGATCTTCCCGTCCGGCCTGACGAAAGTCACCTGGTTCAGGTCCTTGTTGTCCCAGACCTGGATGTCGAGCACATCCTCCGCCCCGATGACATAAGGCTCCTCCGCGGCGCCCGCGGAGCCGGTCCCGAGCGGCAGGAGGAGCAGGGAGAGAGCGAGCAGGAACGGCAGCCCGACGAGAGGCCTCTTCATAGAACCTCCTCGGCGCGGATACCCCGCCCTTCAGGGCGCGGGAGGAAGCGCCGATCTCAAGCGTTGACAGGGGCCAGCATCCCGTGAAAAACTTGTCCCGGTTTGGCGCTGACCACGCGCGCCACGAGCCGCCGAAACGGCGGGCGTACTGGACGTGGAGGCTTCCCCGTAGTCAGGGGGCCGATGAAACGTCAACCGGATACCGTAAGGTCCGGCTCTCGGGCTGCACGTTCGGGCTCCTTTCTGTGAAAGCCCCGGACTGAAGTCCGGGTGATGTTTACCGCTTAGACTCCTAGCAGGTGCTGGGGCTCGGTGGCCCGATTGGGTTGAGCCGAGGCGTCGGCGGCGCCCTCGGCGGCGTAGGCCTTCAGCTTGTACTGCAGGCAGCGCAGGCTGATGCCGAGAATGCGGGCGGCGCGGGTCCGGTTGCCGCCGGTTTCCTGGAGCGTCCGCAGGATGTACTGCTGCTCCACGTCCCGGAGCGTGAGGCCCGAGCGGATCCGGATCGAGGTATCGGCCTCCCCGCGCTGGGGGGCCGCATCCCCGAGCCAGAGGGCGTCCACATCCACCACATCCCCCTCGCACAGTACCACAGCCTGCTCGATGCAGTTCTCGAGCTGCCGGACATTGCCCGGCCACTGGTAGCTGGTCAAGAGCTCCATGGCGTGCGGGGTGAGGGCCCGGATGGGCTTGCGGTGGGCGGAGCTGAACTTGTCCAGGAAGTGCGCCACCAGGAGCGGGATGTCCCCCCGCCGGTCGCGGAGCGCCGGGGTCTGGATCATCACGACGGCGATGCGGTAGTAGAGGTCTTCGCGGAAGCTCCCGTCCTCCACCGCGCGGCGGAGGTCCTTGTTGCTGGCGGTGACGAGGCGGATGTCGGTATGGAGCGGCCTGGTGCCGCCGACCTTGACGAACTCCCTGGTCTGGATGACCCGCAGGAGCTTGGCCTGGAGCGCCAGCGACAGCTCGCTGATCTCGTCGATGAAGAGGGTTCCCGTGTGGGCGAGGGAGAAGACGCCGTCCCGGTTCTCCACGGCCCCGGTGAAGGAGCCCCGCACGTGGCCGAAGAGGTGGCTCTCCATGAGGCCCTCGGGAATCGCGGTGCAGTCGAGGGTGACGAGCGGCCGGTCCCGGCGGGGGCTGGTGTGGTGGATGGCGCGGGCGATCAGCTCCTTGCCGGTGCCGCTCTCGCCCGCGATGCAGACATTGGCGTTGCCTCCCGCCACTTTCTCGATCTTGGCGAACACGTCTCGGATCTGCGGCGACTGCCCGATGATGTCCGAGACCACGCCGTCCCCCGGCGCCGCGAGCGCCTGAGGGCCCGCCGTCGCCTGCGCCACCCGGCCGGCCGACTGCACCCGGGCGAGCGCGCGGTCAACCAGCGCCCCGAGGTCCGCAGCGTTCCGGGGGCGCTCGACGCAGTCCACCCCGGGAAGGCTCGAGAGGTGCTCGATCCCCTGGGAAGACTCGGGGCCGTAGAGCACGAGAGTCGGCCGCTGCCGGTCTCCGACCCTGAGGTAGCGGGAGATCTCCCAGGCGCTGAGCGTGGGCGAGAGGTTCAGGATCCGGAGGTCTACCGGGCCGTTGGCCGCCTCGGCCAGTTGAAGCTCGTGCGGAGAGCAGACGAAGGCCGTATCCGTCCCGCGCGCTGCCAGCAGCCGATGGAGATCCTCCGAGATGTCCAGCGATTCGTCGAGGACAAGGGTTTTCATCGGTGTGGGTCCTCAGCGCCTGCTCTCGCCGGCATAGACGACCTGGTTGCCTCCGCGCTTCGAGGCCTCCTCCAGGTGCGCCTGCGCCCGCGACAGCAGCACGGCATCGTTGTACCCATCGCGCGGAAACGAGACTCCCCCGACGCTCAGGGTCACCTGGCGGGGGCTGCCGCCAGGCTCGCCGGGGAAGGCGACCTGCTCGATATGGGTGCGGATCCGTTCGGCGACGCGTATGGCGTCGGAGCCTTCCGTGTGGAGGAGGAGGACGGCGATGCCGTCCTCGACCGTGGCCACCATGTCCGTGGATCGGAGGAACTGGGCGATCTTCTTGGAGACCCCCTGGCGGGTGTCCTCCTCGGTCGTTCCCGGCCCGGCCGACACGTCGGGCTTGAGGAGGCAGACGGAGAAGAAGTCCTGGTAGCGCGTGGCCCTGAGTGCCTCTCGCGTCAAGAGATGGCGGAACGCGCCCTCCACGAAGACCCCGGTTCCAGGCTCGATGAAGTCAGTCACCTTCAGGCTCCTTTGACCATCCTGCGTGTTGCGGCTCGGTTGCCGTGCCGATCACGGCCGCGAAAAACCTATTCCGGGCATCTGCTAGCGCTGAACCTACGTGCAATGCCTGCGCCACGATCAGATTGCGTAGCCGCCGTGAGACCGCCTGGCTAGTGAGAGGCAATAGTTCTCAGCTAGTTGCGAGAATCTCTGGAGGTCAGCCCTGCGTCTCCCGCCCTTGAACGCCTCACCGTGCTTCGGCCCCGAAAGAACTGCGCGGGACAATCGCTATACAAATCTTTGTCAACTGGGAAATCTATTTCTTCCTTCCTCGTCGCTCGCTCTTGGCGTCGAGGCCGGCCGCCGTGATCTTATAAAGCAAGGCCTTGTAGCTGATCTTGAGCAGCCTCGAAGCCTCCGCCCGATTCCACCTCACACGATCGAGCACCTCCTTGAGGACGGCCTTCTCGGCCGCGAGGGCGGCTCGCTTGGCGATCTCCTTGAGGCCGAGCGAAGCCTCGAAATTTGTAGGGCTGACCTGAGGCTGGGGGGGTGCTGGGGGCGTCGCGACGACGAGTCCAGACTGAGACGCCGGCCCTCCCCTCCCGCGCCTGAGGGCGATCTCCTCGTGAAGAAGCCCATCGTTCTGGAGTACCACCAGCCGCTTGATCATGTTCTCCAGCTCGCGGACATTGCCGGGCCACGTGTACTCCTGGAGGAGCCGCATGGTCTCGGGCGAGATGTTCGGCGTCTCCCGGTCGTACTGGCGGCCAAACTTCTTGAGGAAGTGCTCGACCAGGAGCGGGATCTCCTCTCGCCGCTCCCGGAGCGGCGGCACCGCGATGGTGACCACGTTCAGGCGGTAGTAGAGATCCTCGCGGAACAGCCCCGCGGCCATGACGGAGGCGAGATCCTTGTTGGTGGCGGCGACGAGGCGCACGTCGGTGTCGATGAGCTCGCTGCCGCCCACCCGGAAGAACTTCCCGTCCTGCAGCACGTGAAGCAGCTTCGCCTGCAAGCCCAGCGGCATCTCTCCGATCTCATCGAGCAGGAAGGTCCCCCGGTGGGCCAGCTCGAATTTCCCCGGTTTGCGCCGGTGCGCGCCCGTGAAGGCCCCCTTCTCGTGGCCGAAGAGCTCGGACTCGAGCAGCTCCCCGGGCAGGGAGGCGCAGTTCACCTTGAGGAACGGCTTGTCCCGGCGCTGAGAGATGTAGTGGATGGCCTTGGCGACCATCTCCTTGCCGGTTCCGCTCTCGCCCTGCAGCAGGATGGTCGCGTTGGTGTCGGCGGCCCGGCGCACGATGTTCTCCACGGCCCGCATCCGCTCGCTGTTCCTGAAGAGCAGGTCCAGATCGGGCCAATGGTGCTCCGGATCCGACGAGCGGCTGCCCAGTGCCTCGCCCGCGTGCGCGATCTCGGTCCGGGTCAGGGCGGCGGCGATGGCCTGCTGGATCTCCGCGGGGGCGGCGGGCTTGACGATGAAATCGGATGCCCCCGTTCTCATGGCGCGGACCACGAAGCTCGTGTCCCGTACGGTGGACAGCGCCAGGACGACGGTGTCGGTGGACTCCAGCCGGATCTGCTGGATCAGCTCGAAGGGCTCGGTTCCGGGAGCGTCCAGGTCGACCAGCACCACCGGGGGGCGGAGCGTCGAGACGAGCGCGAGCCCCTCG
>MGBT01000071.1 GCA_001788395.1 Candidatus Rokubacteria bacterium GWA2_70_23 | reverse complement strand
CGCGGCCTCAAGTTCCGGGCGCGCGACGACCACGCGGTCGAGCTGTTCCGAGAGGCGCAGGCCAACCTGGGGGACGTCGCGCGCGTCGACCGTATCCTCTTCGAGCTGGGGCGGTTCTACAACCCGCACGTGGACCCGCGCTTCACCCGGACGAGCGCCGCCGCCGACATGCACGTGCCGCTGCGCTCGGGCACGAACATCGCCTTCTTCGGCGGCCTCATCACGTACGCCATCGACAACAACCTCTACTTCAAGGACTACGTCGTCCACTACACGAACGCCTCGTTCCTGATCGACCCCGAGTTCAAGACGGCCACGGACCGGGGCGGGCTCTTCACGGGGTTCGATCCCGAGAAGCGGGCCTACGACCAGAAGTCCTGGAAGTACCAGCTCGACGCCGAGGGCAACCCGAAGCGCGACCTGACGCTCCGGGACCCGAACTCGGTCTTCCAGCTCCTGCGCCGGCAGTACAGCCGCTACACGGTCGAGATGGTGGAGCGCGTGTGCGGCATCCCGAAGGAGAAGTTCGTCGCGGCCGCGAAGCTCTACTGCGAGAACAGCGGCCGCGAGAAGACCGGCACCATCACCTATGCGCTCAACCTCACGCAGCACACCAACGGCGTCGAGAACATCCGCGCGCTTTGCATGCTGCAGCTCCTGCTCGGCAACATCGGGCGCCCGGGCGGCGGCGTCGTCGCCCTCCGCGGCCACGCCAACGTCCAGGGCGCGACCGACTTGGCCGTGCTCTACCAGGACCTGCCGGGGTACAACCCGGTCCCGCTCCGGGACGCCCATCCCGACCTCAAGACGTATCTGGAGAAGACCACGCCCAAGACCGGGTTCCCCGTCAACCGCCCGAAGTGGGTGATCTCGATGCTGAAGGCGTGGTACGGCGACCGCGCGACCAAGGAGAACGACTACGGATTCGACTGGATCGCCAAGCGCGCCTCCGCCGACGCGTACAGCCACCAGCACATCTTCGTGGACATGTACAACGGCAAGCTGAAGGGGTTCTTCGCGATCGGCCAGAATCCGGCGGTGGGCGGCCCCAACGCCAAGCTCGCCCGCGAGGCGATGCAGCGGCTCGACTGGCTGGTGGTCCAGGACATCTTCCTGACCGAGACGGCGGAGGTCTGGAAGGCGCCGGCGTCGTCGTCGCGTCCGGCGGTGAGCCCGAAGGCCGTCAAGACCGAGGTCTTTTTCCTGCCGGCCGCGCCGGCAGCCGAGAAAGACGGCACCCTCACGAACACGATGCGGCTCATCCAGTGGCACGAGAAGGCCGCAGACTCGCCCGGCGACGTGCGGTCGGACGCCGAGCACATCTATCAGCTCGGCAAGCGGCTCCGGACGCTCTACGCGGGCTCGAAGGCCAAGCGCGACCAGGGCATCCTCGCGCTGACCTGGGACTACGGCGACACGCACCCCGACATCCTCAAGGTGCTGATCGAGATGAACGGCGTCGCGCTCGAGGAGCTGAAGGACAAGGACGGCAAGGTTCTCTACAAGAAGGGCGAGCCGCTCAAGAGCTTCGCCGATCTCAGGGACGACGGCACCACGGCCTCGGGCATCTGGATCTACACGGGCGCCACGGTGGCCGACGCCGAAGGCAAGATCGTCAACCGCACGGCCGGACGGAAGAAGGCTGACGACAAGGACTACCTCGCCCACGGCTGGGGCTGGGCGTGGCCCGCGAACCGGCGCATCATCTACAACCGCGCCGCCGCCGACTCCGCCGGCAAGCCGTGGAGCGAGAAGAAGAAGCTCCTCTGGTGGGACCCGGAGGCGCCGTCCAACGTGCCCGACAAGAAGGGCAAGTGGGTCGGCCTTGACGTGCCCGACTTCAACGCCTTTCTGGCTCCGGACGCCAAGGGCGGCGACAACCCCTACATTATGCGGGCGGACGGCAAGGGGGCCTTCTTCGGCCCGCTGCTCGACGGGCCGTTCCCCGAGCACTACGAGCCGATCGAGTCGCCGGTGAAGAACCTCCTTTCGAAGCAGCAGAACAACCCGGTTGCCAAGATCTGGAAGGTCGGCGACAAGAGGAACGAGCTGGCGGGGGTGGGGTCGGCCGAGTATCCGTACGTCATCACCACGTACCGGCTGACCGAGCACCATCTCTCCGGCGTCATGTCGCGCTACCTGCCGATGCTGGCCGAGCTGTTCGAGTCGCACTTCGCCGAGATCAGCCACGAGCTGGCCGGCGAGCTCGAGATCAGGAACGGCGACAAGGTGACGATCATGACGCCGCGGGGCAAGATCCACGTCAGAGCCATGGTCACGAACCGCTTCAAGCCGTTCACGATCGACGGCAAGAAGGTCCACCAGATCGGCGTGCCCTGGCACTGGGGGTACAACGGCATCGACGCCTTGCCGGGGAGCCGGGGCGACATCACCAACGATCTCTCGGCCACCGTGGGGGACCCGAACGTCTTCATCCAGGAGACGAAGGCCTTCCTCTGCAACGTGAAGAAGGGGGTGGTGTAGCCATGGCCCGCACCCTCGCGATGTTCACGGACACGTCCCTGTGCATCGGCTGTCGCGCCTGCCAGGTCGCATGCAAGCAGTGGAACGAGCTCGGGGCAGAGGTGCCCGAGTGGACCGGCAGCTACCAGAACCACAGCCACTTCACCGACAAGACGTACCGGCTCGTGCGGTTCATGGAGGACCCGAAGCCGAGCGGCGATCTGGCCTGGCTGCTCATGTCGGACGTGTGCAAGCACTGCGCCGAGGCGGGGTGCCTCGAGGCGTGTCCCACGGGCGCGATCTACCGTACCGACTTCGGGACGGTCAACATCAACCAGGACGTGTGCAACGGCTGTCGCTACTGCGTCTCCGCCTGCCCCTTCGGGGTCGTGAGCTTCAACCACGAGACCGGGACGGTGAGGAAGTGTACGTTCTGCAACGACCGGATCCACAACGGCCTCGGGCCCGCGTGCGCCAAGGCGTGCCCGACCGACTCGATCCAGTTCGGGTTCAGAGAGGAGCTGGTCAGGAAGGCGGCGAACCGCGTGGAGGCGCTCAAGGCGATGGGCTTCAAGGACGCGCAGCTCTACGGCGCGGATTCCAAGGGGTTCCTCGGTGGGTTGAACGCGTTCTTCCTCCTTCTCGCGAAGCCGGCGACGTATCACCTGCCGGACAGCCCACGGCTTCCGCAGCGCAACGTCGTCGTGGACTCGCTCCTCTCGATCGGCTCGGCGCTCGTCGTCGGGCTGGGCGCGCTGATGGCGTTTCGTGACCGCGGGAAGGGGGACGCCGATGCTTAAGACCCCGGGATGGGAGATGATGATCGTCTGGTACTTCTTCCTCGGCGGGATCGCCGGCGGCGCGTACTTCACGGCGGCCATCGCCGACAACTTCGGCGGGCCTCGCGACGGGCGGGTCGCCAGGATCGGCTACCTCCTGTCCCTCCCGCTCACGGGGCTGTGCGGGCTCCTTCTGATCGCCGATCTCGGCGTCCCCACCCGGTTCCTCAACATGCTCGGGGTGTTCAAGTTCTGGAACCCGATGTCGATCGGGGCGTGGGGGCTCGGCATCTTCGGGTTGTTCTCGTTCATCTCGTCGGTCCTGAGCTTCTCGACGTCGGAGCAGATGATCGGGCTCCGGCGGAAGGCCAGTCTCGTGGGCAGCATTTTCGGGTTCTTCCTGGCCGCCTACACGGGCGTGCTCCTCAGCAACACGGCCCTGCCGTTCTGGGGCGACTCGCGGCTGATGGGCGCGCTGTTCCTCGCCTCCGGCGCCTCCACGGGCATGGCCGCGATTTCTCTCCTCCTGTTCCTGAGCGGTGCGCCCGCCGGGGAGGGGTGGGGGAAGCTGAAGAAGGCCGATCGCTATTCCATGGTCTTCGAGCTGCTCGTGCTGGCGATCTTCCTCGCGCTCCTCGGGTCGGCGGCCAGGCCGATCACCAGCGGCCATTTCGCCCCGCTGTTCTGGGGCGGGCTGGTCGGCGCCGGTCTGGTGATCCCGCTCGTGCTGGAGCTCGTCGGGCAGCGCGTGAAGGCCATTGCGGCGGTGACCGCGGTGCTCGTGCTGGCGGGTGGGTTCGTCCTCCGCTACGTGGTCGTGATGTCGACCCAGTCCTGAGGTCACCCCGCGACGATGACCGTGATGTCCTCGCTCGATCTCCGCGAGGACTGGCGCGCCCTCCTCGGCCGGCGTCCGGCGCTCGCCGAGACGCTCGCGGTCTATGAGGGCATCCTGGATCGGTGGGCCGACTCGTCTGCGCCAGTGGTCCAGGTCGGCTGGACCGCCGAGCAGTGCCGCGAGCGCTGGGCGCGACGGGTCCCCCTCCTTGCCGAAATGCCGGTGCCGTTCTCACCGGAGGAGGTTGAAGCACTCCTCGGGCTGGCGCTCGGGCTCCTGGCGTCGGTCGGGGCAGCCGAAGAGGCGGCGCTGCAGCGGTTTGCGGAGGCCTGGGACCGGGGGGGCATCGGCCCTGCAGCGCTGTTGCCGGCGCAGGGACGCGTCGGCTCGCTCGAACCCGAGATCGGCCTGGAACGCAACGCTGTCGCATTCCTCGCATGCGTGAGCCTGCGACCGGGTCTCGACGGGCTCTTCAGCGACTGCCGGGTTCAGCTCGTCGACGGCGTCTGGGACCTGGGGGTGTGTCCCTTCTGCGGCGGGCCTCCCGGCTTCGCGGACATCATCGAGGATGGCCGGCGGCGCCTCGCCTGCCATCTCTGTGGGGGAGGATGGGTGTACCCGAGGCTCCGCTGTCCGTTCTGCGGAAACGACAGGGCGACGGACCTCGCCCGCCTCCAGCCCGAGGCGCAGGAGGAGGGCTACGTCATCTCGACGTGCCAGCAATGCCGGGGCTACGTCAAGGAGCTCGATCGTCGGGTGCGCTGGAACGCTGGCCCGGCGCTCGTCGAGGACTGGGGTTCCCCGCACTTTGACCTGATCGCCCACCGCCAGGGATACTGGCGTCCGTCCGCCCCGCTGATCCACTTCGCCCGCCCCGCCTGACGCGGGCGCTCCCTGGGTACCGGTCGCCCCGCGCTTGATCGCTCGGGGCCTGACAGTGCGGGCAGATCATGGCAGCGCTCAGATCACCCCGGCCTGCCTGAACCGCTCCATCTCCGCGTCCGGGAGCCCGAGCTCGTCGACGTAGACCGCGCGGTTGTGAGCGCCCAGCGCGGGGCCCGCCCAGCGGATCGCCCCCGGAGTCTCCGACAGCCGCGGTGTGGGGGCGCTCATGGTCACCACGCCCAGGTCCGGGTCGGGCACGTCCACGAAGGTGCCGCGCGCCTTGAAGTGCGGGTCCTGGAGGATGTCGGCGATGTCGTAGACGGGCGCCGCGGTGAGTCCCACGGTCTCGAAGAGGCGCATGATCTCCTCGCGCGTCCGCTCGCCGATCGCCTCGCCCACGGCCCGATCCACGGCCTCGCCGTGGGCGACGCGGCCGTCGTTGGTGGCGAAGCGCGGGTCGGCCAGGAGGGGGCCGATCCCGAGCGCCTTGAACAGCGCCTCGGCCGAGGCCTGAGTGGAGGCGGAGAGCGCCACCCACTTGCCGTCCTTGGTCGGGTACGTCCCGCGCGGGCTCGCGTTGTGCGAGCGGTTGCCGATCCGCTCGCGCACGATGCCGTGCGTCCGGTACTCCACGGCGTTCGGCCCCAGGATGGACAGGAGCGGCTCGTACAGCGGCACGTCGATCATCTGGCCGCGACCCGAGACGCGGTCCCGGTGGCGCAGCGCCGCCAGCACCGCGGTCGCGCCGGCCAGTGCGGCGACCATGTCCGCCATGGGAAAGGAGGGCAGGGTGGGGGACTCGGGCGGCCCGGTCGTCGCGGCGAAGCCCGACATGGCCTCGACCATGGTGCCGAAGCCGGGGCGGTCGCGGTATGGCCCATCCTGGCCCCAGCCGGAGACGCGGACCATGACGAGTCCGGGGTTCTCCTTGGAGAGCGTCTCCCAGCCGAGCCCCCACTTCTCGAAGGTGCCCGGCACGTAGTTCTCGATGAGCACGTCGGCGTCGCGGACGAGGCGGCGAAGGAGCCCCTGGCCTTCGGGATGCGTCAGGTTGAGGGTGATGGACCGCTTCCCGCGGGCATACACCTTCCACCACAGCTCGCCGAGCGACCGGGACCACGCCCTGAGCGGGTCGCCGCCGCGCGGGTTCTCCACCTTCACGACGTCGGCGCCGAGATCGGCGAGCACCGTGGCCAGCACGCCGCCCGCGATGAGACGGGAGCAGTCCACGACGCGGAGATCGCTGAGCGCCCCCGCGCCCTGCGGCTCAGCCACGGCGGCCCGCCGCGCTCTTGCGCGCCTCGGCGCGCATGTACTTCTCCATGGCCTCCATGAGGAGGCCGAGGGCCTCCTTCTCGGTGCGCCCCGTCACGCTCACCGCGGGATAGGCGACGGCGATGGCGCGGAAGATCCCCGTGTCCTCCTGGATCAGCTCCACCTCGACCTGCATGGCTCTCCCTTCTCGGGTGACGCCGGCCGCCGGGCCAGCAGCAAGTCCCGCGACAGGCTGAAGAATGTCACCACGCGGGCACGCTATCAGGGGCGGCGCGCCCGCGTCAAGCCGCGCTCCAGCGGATCCGGCTCTGCCACGTGGTATCATCCATCGCTGAGCCCACACCGCCATGTTCGACATCGGCCTCCAGGAACTCGTCGTCATCTTCGTCCTCGCCCTGCTGGTGTTCGGGCCCAAGAACCTGCCCCA
>MGBT01000070.1:9172-10306 GCA_001788395.1 Candidatus Rokubacteria bacterium GWA2_70_23 | reverse complement strand
GCTGCGGGGGAGATCCTGGGCGCTGGCGATCTCCTCGATTCCCGCCGGGCGCGCCGGCTCATGACGGGCCAGGGCGACCATCACCGCCATCCCATAGAAGCTCTCCTGCGAGAAGAATCTCATCGGACTGAAATGATCCTGTGAGTCCTTTCGCAATCCTGGACGGGGAGGCCCCGCCGAAACAATAGTGCGCGGGCCTTATTTTGATGGGCCACTCGACTGAGACGCACTGCACAGCCTTAGGCGGTAGACCGTCAGGAACGCCTGAGGCTGTACTCGTTCAGCTTGTAGAGCAGGGCGCGTCGGCTGATGCCGAGGAGCCGCGCCGCCTGCGTCCGGTTGTTGCCCGCCTGGGCGAGCGCCCGGCGGATGAGCTTCACCTCGGCATCGCGAGTCACACGCGCCATGGTCTCCTTGAAGCCCACGGTGGGGTTCGGCAGGGGCAGGGTCAGCTCATCCTGGGGCTCCAGGATCTCCGGAGGGAGATCCCCGGAACCGATCATCTCCCCCTCGCCGAGGAGCACCGCCCGCTCCACGGCGTGCTCCAGCTCGCGCACGTTGCCTGGCCACGGGTAGACCACCATCGCCCGGAGCGCCTCCGAGGAGAAGCCCTTGGGCGGCCGCCCGCTCTCACGGGCGAAGCGCTGGAGGAAGTGGTCGACGAGCAGGGGGAGGTCCTCGGCCCTTTCCCGGAGCGGAGCGAGGAAGATGGGAAACACATTCAGGCGATAGTAGAGATCCTGCCGGAAGGCTCCCTCCCGGGCCTCGGCGGCGAGGTCGTGGTTGGTGGCTGCGATGACCCGGGTGTCCACGCGGAACGTCCTGGTGCCCCCCACACGCCGGAGCTCCCCGTCCTGGAGGACGCGGAGGAGCTTGGCCTGAAGCCCCGGAGCCATCTCCGCCACTTCGTCCAGGAAGAGCGAGCCTCCGTGCGCCTCCTCGAAGAGCCCCTTCTTGGCCGCGATGGCGCCCGTGAAGGCCCCCCGCTCATGACCGAAGAGCTCGCTCTCCTGGAGGGCCTCGGGGATCGCCCCGCAGTTGATCACCACGAACGGCTCCGATTTCCGCGGGCCGTTGAAGTGGATCGCCTTGGCCACCAGCTCTTTGCCCGTCCCGCTCTCCCCCTGGATGAGG
>MGBT01000070.1:0-9147 GCA_001788395.1 Candidatus Rokubacteria bacterium GWA2_70_23 | reverse complement strand
GATCTCGCCGGCCCGGAACGGCTTGGTCACGTAGTCGTAGGCGCCCGCCCGCATGGCCTCGATCGCCGACCCGATCGTGCCGTAGGCCGTGATGAGAATCACCACGGTTTCGGGGTGGAGCTCCCGGGCCGCTTTGAGGATCTCGATCCCATCGGTGTCGGGCAGTTTCAGATCGGTGAGCACCAGCTCGAACGGCCCGGCCCGCAGCCTCTCAAGGGCGGCTTCCCCCGTCCCCGCGCCCTCGACCTCGAACCCCTCGCCCCGGAGAAGCTTGGTCAGGACATGCACCATGTTCTCCTCGTCGTCGACGACGAGCACGCGCGCCCGGGCCTCAGTCATGGCGAGCGCTTCCTGCGGCGAACGGCACCGGCGCGGCGGCCGGAAGGACGATGCGGAGCGTGGTGCCGCCCCCGGGCGCCGGCTCCACCACCAGAGCGCCGTGGAGCAGCTCGATGATGCTGTGGCAGATCGCCAGGCCGAGTCCCGCCCCTTCTCCCCGACCCTTCGTCGAGAAGAACGGCTCGAAGATCCGCCCCAGGTGTTCGCGCGGAATCCCGGGCCCGCTGTCCGAGACCGCGACCGTCACGGTCCGCTCTCCCGGCTGGAACACGTGCCCCGCGGCATGGTCGCCCCTCCAGGCCTCGGCGCCGTTCCCGGCCCGGGTGGTCACCGTGACCAAGCCGCCCGCCGGGGAGGCCTGAGCCGCATTCAGGAGAACGTTCACCAGGACCTGCTGGAGGAGCGACTCGTCGGCCAGCACGGGAGGAAGCTCGGGACCCAACGTTTTCCGAAGGGTCAGGGATCCAAAGTCCCTCTGGGAGAAGACGAACAGCAGCGATTTCTCCACCACATCGTTCAGGTCCAGCACGGTCGCCTCCGAGGGACCCGGGCGCGCGTACTCCAGCAGGCCTCGGAGGAGCCCGCGGAGCCGCGCGATCTCGCCCGCCAGTCGCTCGGTGCGGTCCAGGCACTCGGCCCGGTCCGCGGCGCTCCCCTTGCACAGGAGCTGGAGGTCCAGCAACCCGAGGACAGAAGCCAGCGGGTTGCCGATCTCGTGGATCATCCCCGCCGCCAGCCGACCGGCAGAGGCCAGCTTCTCGCTCTGGACGAGCTGGGACTGAGCCCGCTTGAGGTCCTCGTAGGCCTCCCGCAGCTCCCTCGCGCTGCGCTCCAGGGCCAGGTTCTGCCCGACGATGGTCCGCGAAGCCCGGCGAAAGGTCAGCGAGAGGGCCACGTAGAGCAGCGCCAGGCCGAAGAAGACGGCGCCCCACACGGAAAACCGGAGGGGCCAGACCTTTTGGTAGAAGGGGTCGATGGGACTGTAGATCTCGTAGGCCCCGATGATGGTGCTCGTCCCCTCGAGAAAGATCGGGATGTAGACCTCCAGCAGGCGCGAATACCCCGCCTGCCGCTCGGTCAGGTGCTCGCTCCCCCGGAGGTCGGAGAAGCCGATCACCGTCTCGCCGCGGAACGCCCGCTGGAGCGCGGCGTTGTCCGGGAAGGCGCGGCCGACGATCTCTGGATTCCGCGAGTGGTAGACGGTGGTCCCCGACCGGTCGTAGATCTTGATGGTCACCGCGTGGGAGGTGGAGAAGTTCTCCCTGATGAGCCGGTCGAACGCCCCGTACTCCGCCCCCGTCTTCAGCCTGACGAACTCCTGGTCCGTCGTGATGAAGCGCGCCAGGCTCTTGAAGTAGTCCAGGGAGGCCAGGGTGGCCCGCTCCAGCATCTTCTGCTCCACGACATAGGTGACGCTGCCGCCCAGGACGAGGGCGAAGCCGACCCACAGGCCGGCGCTCAGCAGGGAAAAGCGCTGAAAGAGGCGTTCACCCACGCAGTCTCCCCTCCCCCTGGGTCTCGATCATAGCCCCCGCGCCGATGGGGGCACCAGCGGGTCGTCGGACCGGCCGGGTTGGAAGGGCCCGCGGCGAGGCCGCGGCGCCTCAGAACGCCATCCTCGCCCGGTATTCGTCCATGAGCTCGGGAGTCACGGTCGTCACGCCTCGCTCTCGGGCATACCGCGAGATCGCCATGCGGGCCATGGGTCGAGCCAGGGGAGGCAGGCGCTCGAGGCGGGCCGCCGCCGCCTCGGCCCACACCGGCCCTTCCTCTCCTGCGGCTTCAACCGCTCCCGCCCGCTGAGGACCCAGGGCCGTGCTGAGGACCTCGAGCGGCTCCGGCGGGAGTCCGCGCCCGCCGATCTTCACGCCGAGGGAACGAACGAGCTGCGTCTCCGCGGGGTTGGTGAGCAAGGCAACCCGGTGGCTGCAGCGAGGGCACCCGAAGGTGACGCTGACCGACCCCTGCTCGGGCCCGTCAACCGACTCCAACCGCATGGGCTCATCGCATCCCACGCAGAGAAACTTCATCGCCCCGCTCCTTCCAGCACGAGCAAAGCGCTCACCCGCGCGCCCAGCTCCCGGAGGGCCTGGCCGGCGGCTGTGTCGGGATGCTCCGCGGCGTAGGCGCTTCCGCGATCCGCGCACCGGGCAATCCGCGAGTCGAAAGGAATGCGCCCGAGGATCGGAAGCCCGACGAGGCCCGACGGGAATGGGGTCTCTTCCGCGAACAGTTGCCCGACGGCCCCGCAGTCCGGGCAGACGTAACCTGCCATGTTCTCCACCACCCCCAAGAGCCTCACGCGATGGGCATCGCCGCTGACTCCATGCCCCGATCGTGAACTCCAAGTCACGGCGGGGCAGGCATCGCCGGCCCCGTCGGGCCCCCGTCGTGAGCGTCCGTTCCTACTTCGCCGGGGCAGCGGGGGGGCCGGCCTCCGGCGAACCAGCGCCGCCAAGACTCAGGATGTAGTCCCTGAGGGCCAGCATCTGGCGCTCCTCGTCCCCGTCGAGAATCTCCTCGGGCCCCGACCGCTCGTCCGCGAAGAAGTTCGGCATCTTGGTGCCAGGGCTCAGGCGCTCCGGATCCTGAAACCAGCGGACGATCCAGTCGGGATTGAGCCGTCTGCCCGCGCCCCGCAAATCGGGCGCCCACTCATCCGGATTCCCCTCCGGCTGCTCCTCGCCGATGTGACAGGAGGAGCAGGACAGGAACTCCCGAGAGGCCAGCCGACGCCCGGCCCGGACATTCGCCTCCGAGATCGTTCCGGCGAAACGCCGCTGCTCGACCAGTGGCACCACCTTCGACTCTCTGAGCTCTCCGATGAATCCGACTAGTGCCCGGAGCTCCGCCTCGTCGAGGCGAAAGCCGGGCATGCGCGCCCCGAGCCACGGCCGTATCGTGGCAGGCCGCATGAGGAATCCCGCGAGCCACTCTGGCCTGAGCTTGTCACCCGCCCCGCTGAGGTCGGGGGCGAAGCCGCTCGCGACCTCGGCACGCTCGCGATCGTGGCATCTCGAACATCCCAACGCCCGGAAAAGGTCCGCGCCCCGGGCTGCCGCGGCCGCGTCGGGCGGAGCCTCGGGCTGCGGGAGCGTTCCGCCGAAGAGGAAGTGCGTGATCGCCCGTGCCGGCTCCTCCGGAACGCCGAGATGCGGCATCGGAACCAGGGGATCGATGGCCTGCGGGTTCTGGATGAAGCGCATCGTCCACCCCGGCTTGAGCCGCTGGGCCACCGCTGACAGATCGGGCCCCGCCCTGCCGCCCGCGCCATCGCGCTTGTGGCACGCGCGACAGGCGTAATGCCGGAAGAGGTCCCGCCCCTGCTGCGTCAGGGTTGCCGAGGGCGTGGACTCGCGTCGGTCGGGGGCATTGCCGTCGCGCCTTGTCAGCAAGTACTCCGCAAGGCTGGAAGCCTCTTGGTCGGAAAGCCGGAAGTCGGGCATCCGCGCCCTCGACAGCGGATGATACCCCACGGGACGGATCGCATTGGGCGCCTTGAGGAAGCGGATGAGCCAAGCCCGCTGGACCCGACTGCCTTCCGCGCCCAGATCGGGCGCCATCGGGTCCGATTCCAGGTTGCCGATCTTGTGGCACACGGGACAGCCGAGGTCCTGCGCCAGGATGGCGCCAGCGGAAGGTTGCGCGGCCGGAGCCGAAGCGCCCTGCTCCGACGCTGCCAGCTTTCGGATGTAAGCGACGAGGTCCCAGATCTGAGTGGCGGAGAAGGTTCGTCCCCATGGGGGCATGAACCGCGATCCCTGGATGGCCTCTTCGCCCTCGGCGATCACCCGGTAGAGATGCGCGTCACTGAGCCCTCCGACATAGCGGGGGTTGGTCAGATCCCGGGGCTGATCATCTTCCAGGAACGGGGCGTTGGGGCCGTCGCCCGCGCCGCCGGGCCCGTGGCACACGGCACAGTAGCGCCGGAAGAGCGGCTCGCCCCGGTGTGAGTCTCCCGTCGCGGCTCCCGGGGCACCGCCAGCGAGGGCCATGGACAGACCGAGCCCGAGGAGGCCGAGGGCGAGAGCCGCCCCCGGCCGCCAGCCGCGGAGCGGGCCAGCGCGGGCCATCATCCCTGACGCTGCCGAAAGTTCAGCGGGGCAGCACCACCAGGTGCCCCTCCATGCTCGGCTCATGCTCCTTGCAGTGGATCTTGAACAGCCCCGGCGTGTCCGCGGTGAATTGGATGCGGGCGATCTCTCCGCGCTTCACCAGGACGTGGTCGGGACTGTACTTGTCCACGTGCACCGAGTGCTTTGCCCCGTTGATCCCGACGATCTCGAGGGTCACGCGCTCCCCCTGCTTCACGACAACGGTGGCGGGGGAGAACTGGTAGACCGAGACCTCCCACCGCCCGCTGGCGGCGTCAGGCCGCTTCTTCACATACCCGCCGCCCTGGGGAAGCTCCGCGGTGGGGTATGGCTCCTTGTCCACCGTCACGCCTCCCTTGGGCTCGATGGCCGCCAGGTAGACCACTCGTTCCTCGGCGGCCTGCGCCCTCGAGGAAAGTCCGAGAAGCGCTATGCCGGTCACAGCGATGCCCCACAGCAGAATCGACCGTGTCCTCCGCGTCATGGCCATGCCCCTCCTCTTTGTCCCGTTGTCGCGAGCGTTTCCCGCCTGGTACCCGCCACCGGGGCAATACGCGTGCCAGCGGGACTCGTCCCGCGGAGCGTGCCGGACATCGGCCAGGTGCAGGGTTTCCCAGGGGTTGCAGCGGCGGCGCGGCCAGAGGGGGACGCGGATGCGCACGGCGGTTCACATGTCGGGAGCGCAGTGCTCTGCGCAGCCGTGGGTGAGACCAGGCGGCGGCTGACAGCCGCCCCCGCCGGGAACGACACTTCGGAACGGACCGACGATACTGCCGACACGCGGGGCGCGCGCGCGAGCTCAGGGCCGAGGGAATCCCCCCGCGAGCGCCGCCTCATAGGCCGCGAGGTCCACCACGGTGAGCCCCTGGGCGCGGGCGTGGGCCTCGACCTTCCTGATCACCATGGCCCGCACAGCGGGGATCGGGATCCGCCGGAGCCGCTCCTCGGCGGCCGCCTCCCAGAGCATGGTGAGTCCGTGGAGCGGCTCGGCCGATCTCTCCGCCCGAGGCGACGCCGAAGGCGCGGCGCCCGAGGCGATCGAGCCCATCACCGCCTCGACCGCCTCGGGGGTCACGACCGGCTCCTTCCGGCGCCGGGCCTCCTCCTCGATGGCGGTCCGCGCGATCCCCTGGACGAAGGCCGGCGCCCGCTGTACCCGGGCCAGCGCCTCCTCGGTCCACGGCAGCCCGCGCTCCGGGACCATCTGGAGATAGCGGCTGAACTTGGCCAGGATCATCTCGTTCTTCTCGACGCGGGCGTCGAGGAGCGCCTTGATCTCCTCGATCACCTCGACCTTGTGCGGCAGCTTCCGCATCTTGGCCTTGGCCACCTCGAAGGCCGCCATGGACAATTCCTCGAAGCCGAAGCCCCGGATGCACTTGGCCACCCGGAGCATCGACTCGTTCCGGATCTCGGTGAGGAACTCGGAAGTGATCACGGTGCGGCCCCGCTCCCTGGCACGGATCGGCATCAGCTTGAGGATGCCGGGGCGGACGAAAGCCGGGGCATTGTCCACGCGGCGCCGGGCCTCGTCGGTCCAGACGATGTCGCTCAGGTCGCGCTCAGTCATGACCGCGCGCCGATGATAGCACCGAGGCTCGGCGGCTCCAGGCGGCGCGCGCCAGCATCACGGCCGTCGCCACGGTGATGACGAGAAAGACGGCGGCGGCCACGCGCATGGGCACCGCGCCACCACCGGGCAGCGGCACCGAGGGAAACCGCGGCGTCACCACGGCTCGCCCCACCCACACCGCCCGCCAGGCCACCGCCAGCGTGAGGAACCGGACAAACCAGAGATAGCCGGACCCGCGGGCGCCGCGGGCGATGAGCCAGGGGAAGAGGACGACGAAGACGGCACCCAGGGCGACCCACACGAGCCCGCTGCCAGCGCCGATGCCCTGGGCGGCGAGATACGCGCCGCCGAGCCAGTAGACCAGGCCGTAGCCAAGATAGCACCGGGCGGCCTGACTGAACTTCTCCTCGCTCGTCGCCATCCAGGCTCCTCCCCTCCCGCCTGCTCCTAGCAGGATGCGGGAAAACTCTGCGGGCTGCTCAAAAAGGTCCAGATGCGAGGCGGCACCCGACGGCCGCACGCGAGGCGTACTCGCTGTACGTTGAGCGTGCGGCCGACGGCTCCAACGAAGCAGATGGGCCCTTCCGAGCAGCCTGCTAGGCGCGCCGGACGCGGCGGACGAGCCACCACTCCACGAGCCCCACGACGCAGACCGCCAGCAGGGAGGAGAGATAGGCCCACGCCGAGACCGGAGCCTCCAGCACCACGTAGGCCCAGGACGAGAGCGCCATCATGAGCCCCCGCTCGCCGTTGGCCCCGTCCCAGGCATGGACGGCGAAGGGGATGAGCCGGCCCGGCTCGAAGGTCACGTCGCGGTCGCGCTCCTTGGGGACGAGCGGCCGGGTCATCACGACCTTCCAGCGCCCGTCCTTCCACACACCCTTGCCCGCCACGTCCTGGCCGGAGTCGGCCTGCGGCCGGATGGGCTTCTGGAAGCCCTCGGCCCATTCCTTCACCACCGCGGGCTTGCCGCTGGCATCGAGATCAGCCTGCCAGTGCCAGAGCGACACGGGCTTGCCCGCATTGCCGAGGAAGAAGTGCGGCCGCTCGGGCCCGACGGGGACCGCGACGGGGAACTGGAGGCGGATCGCGTCGCGGAGTTTGTCGCCGGGCCCGGGAGTGAGATCGCGCAGCGGGTAGGTGGCCTCCTTCAGTTCGGCCTCAGGTCCGGGCTGGTGGTCGGTGTCCCTGGAGCGGTCGTCCCACTCGAGCAGGAAGGCGATGGCCGTGTCGTTGTAGTAGGCGCGCACGGTGACCGCGTCCACCGAGTGGTTCTGCCAGCGCGGCCTGGCCAGCACCTGCCCCGCCAGCGGCACGCCGAGAAACGGGGCCTTCGCCCACCGCGCATCGTCGGGGTCGCCGGGAAGCGGGCCGGCCAGCCGCATGGCCCGCAGCACCACCGGGTCGCCCGGCTCTTCCGCGGTCTGGAGCGACTTGACGTAGTGGGCCAGCGCCCAGCGGTCCTCCTCGTTGAGCGAGTCGGCGAAGGAGGGCATGGGGGTGCCGTCCATGCCCGTGGAGAAGCGCATGAAGATGTCGCGCGCCTCCCGCCCACCCTTGATGCGCCAGCCCTTGGTGAGGTCGGCGGCCCGGATCCGGTCGCCCGCGTCGTCCTTGAGCTTGGGGGCGGCCTCGCCGTCCCCCCGCCCCGCCTGGCCGTGGCACTCCCAGCACTTGGCCCGCTTGTAGACGTCCTTCCCCTTGGCGATGACCTCCGCGGAGGCGGCGACCTCCTTCGCCGGCTTGACGACGGTCCCCTTCTCCGTGAACACATCGCTGAACTTCTTGATGTAGCCGATCACGAACCATCGGTCCTGCTCGGACAGCGTGGTCCAGCCCGCCATGGCGGTGCCGGGCACGCCGCGGGTGACGATGCGGAAGAGGTCCTCGTCGGTGGGCGGCTCGCCCGACTGGGTCGTGCGGAACTTGAAGGACGCCGCGATGAAGTCGCGCGGGCGCGGCTCGAGATAGGGCGCCACCGGCCCCTTGCCGTCGCCCTTCTCTCCGTGGCAGACGAGGCAGCGCTTGACGTAGATCGCTTTCCCCTTGGCGAGGTTTTCCGGGGTGCCCGGAGGCGGCGCCGCCTGCGCCTCGGCGCTGGCGACGAGCAGGGACGAGTGGAGCTTCTCCGGCTTCCTCGGTTCGACCCCGGCCAGGTCATAGGCCGCCATGACCGCCTTCCACTTCTGCTCGTCAGTCAGGTCCTGCTTCCAGATGGGCATGGCCGAGTCCCACGGGCTTCCCGAGGGTGGCAGCCCGGGCCCGCCCTCGGTGACGCGCCAGAAGGCGTAGGCCTCGACGACGGTGGCGATCATACCCGGGTCGGTGAAGTTGGCGGGCTTGAGCCGGAAGCCCCAGGCCATGGGCCCCGCGCCGTCAGCAGCGTCGCCGTGGCAGGGCCGGCAGTTGACCTGGAACATCACGCGCCCTTCGAGGAGCGCGGCCTCGCTGTAGGCGCGCCGTCCCTCCTCGGGGCTCCCCGTGGTCTTCGTCTCGGCCATCCACTTCCTGACGGCCTCGTCGCCGGGCTCGCGGAATGGATTCTTGAGCCGCTCGTAGGCGCCGGGGATGGTGGGGTGCTGGATCCTGAGGCTCGTGGGGCTCTGCGCCTGCGGCAGGGCCCGCGCGTAGACGACGCCGCCCGCCACGAGGGGGGCCGCCAGGAGGACGGCCAGACGCCCCCTCCTGAGCGCGCCCGCCCGGCGCGCGCCGGGCTCGGGGCCCCGGAGGAAGGCGAGCAGGGGCCGCAGGAACTCACGGATGGACTCGTCGCTGATGGTGACGTACACCGCCGAGCCGACGAGGGTGAGGACGAGGTAGATGGCGAAGACGGCGCCGGGGATGGGCAGGGGTCGGTCCCGGCCCGTCACCCACATGGCCGCGTAGGGCAGCACGTAGGCGAGACACACCCAGACCACGACCACGGCCGTGACGACGCTCCAGAAGAGGGGGACTCGTTTCATCTATCTCGCCTGAATGTGGATGACCTCGGTTTGCGGTTGGGCCTCTTCGCCCTCATGGGGTCTCTTCTTCTCGCCTGAACGTGGATGACCACAGGTTGCGGTTGGGCCTCTTCGCCCTGACGGGGTCTCTTCTTCTCACCTGAATGTGGATGACCACAGGTTGCGGTTGGGCCTCTTC
>MGBT01000069.1 GCA_001788395.1 Candidatus Rokubacteria bacterium GWA2_70_23 | reverse complement strand
GGGATCCCCACGCTCGAAGCCGCGCTTTCCGAGTACATGAACTCGGACGACCTCAAGAAGCTGGCCGCGCTGACCAAGGGAAAGCTGCCCACGAGGAAGGCGGACCTGGCCGCGGTCATCGTCCGGCATCTCGACTGGGAGCGGCTGCGCATGGTCTGGCAGGGCCTCGATGAGCTGCAGCGGGCGGCCGTGGCCGAGGTCGGTCCATTCGAGGTCGACTCAGTTCCTCGCCGGCCGCTTTCGTGCCAAGTACGGCCGAGATCCCGACTGGGGCTCGACCGACAAGTACGGGCGCCACCGCAGCCCGTCGCCGCTGTGCTTCTTCTTCTACGGCAACGGCAGATGCCCGGCGACCTCAAGGAGCGGCTCAAGGCGTTCGTGCCGCCCCCCATTGTCGCACGAGCCCGTCGGTCGATGCGGCGCCGCAGGCGGTCGAGGCGTAAGCTGGTGGCGTCAGCGTCCGACAACGCGCTCATCGTCCAGAGCGATTGCAGCGTCCTCCTGGACGTCCACTCGCCGCGGGCCGAGGAGGCCAGAGCTGCGCTCGCGCCCTTCGCCGAGCTCGTCAAGAGCCCGGAGCACGTTCACACCTATCGCGTGACGCCGCTGTCCATCTGGAACGCCCGGGCGGCCGGGCTCGCCGCCGAGCAGATGGTGGCGGCGCTACGCGAGCACGCCCGGTACGCGGTCCCGTTGAACGTCGAACAGGAGGTCCTCGAGCTGGCCGCGCGCTATGGGCGGGTCGTCATCACGCGCGATGGCGACTCGCTGCGCTGCACCTGCCTCGACGAGGTGACCACGGAGCGCCTGTCCCGGGACCAGGCGGCCGGGCAGTACCTGACCGACCGCATCGACAGGACGAGCGTCCGAGTCGAATGGCGCGCGGATCGCGAAGGAGAGTTCCCGCACCTCGAGCTGTTCCGGGCGCGCTCCTGGGGGCTCATCATCTACGACGAGGTGCACTTGCTACCGGCTCCGGTGTTCCGCGCGACCGCAGATCTCCAGGCTCGCCGGCGCCTGGGGCTCACCGCGACCCTCGTTCGGGAGGACGGCCGCGAGGGAGACGTGTTCGCGCTCATCTTCACCCTCGTCTCGGGCGACACCCGCGAGGAGGAGTTCGCGCACCACCGCAAACTCTTCCTCACCGAGCAGGGCTACTCGCACCGGGTGGTCATCGCCGACGAACGATAGGTGCATTGGAGAACCGGCAGCCATTCGATGGGCGGTCATGCGCCTTTTCAGCAGAGAGCGAGTCGAATCTCTCGCTGGAGCGCAGAGAACAAGGGCGTACAGGCGACCGAATGCGAACGATGGCGTCGGAGACCACGCGGGCAGCCGCATAGCGTTCCATACAGGTGTGACCGAAGCGGAGCGTGATGCCAGCGGAGCCTGGGGCTCGGGTACGTGGTGCAGTAGACTCCGGTCATGAGCGAGGCACAGGCGTGAAACCCTGGGTGTTTGTCGCGACCGTGGGCCTGCTGGTCGGCTGCGCCCTCATGGTCCCGCAGGCCGCGGACTCCCAGTCCATGGGGAGGAGGGGCGGCAGGGGAAGCAACCCGGAAGAGAGCCGACCCGGCGGCGATCGCGACATGCAATCGCAGATCCGGCCGAGCGGTCTGGTGCCGGTGTTTCCAGCCGGAACCGCCTGTCCGGGCATCGCCTCCGAGTTCGGTTCCCCGACCCGCTACGACGGGAGCCTCCGCCCACGGGATCGGGCAGGCGGCCTCCATGGCGGCATCGACATCAGCCTGGACGAGAGCACGTCGTTGCGGGCGATCGCGGGCGGCAAGATCGTGGCAACGGGCACCGGCGGGCAGGCGGTCGGGATCTATGTCTGGGTGCAGCACTCGCCGCAGGACACGGGATTGCCGTTCTGGGTCTACTCCAAGTATCAGCATCTCCGTGACCTTCCCACGCTCCGGGTGGGGCAAGCGGTCGCCGTGGGGCAGGTGGTCGGGCTGTCCGGGAAGACCGGCACCATGGACGGCCATTATGGCGGGGCGGGCTACCCGCATCTGCACCTGACGACGGTGGCCAGCCCCGCCGACCAGTACGAGGTCAGTGGCTCCGTGGTGTCCCCGTCGAGGCCGAGATTCTTCGATCCCGTCGCCGTCTATGTCGACGGCCTTCGCGACGTCGAGGCGATCTCGCAGCTGCCCGCCGATCGAAGGGCCGTCCCGATTCCCCACGTCACGGAGGACGGTTCGCTTCACCCGCCCGGGGCTCGCCTGGCCTGGCCGGTTGCCTGCACACGATAGCCTGGATCATCCTCGCGCCCGGTGACGGCGATCGACGCTGTGAACGGGCGGTGAGACCGCCCGTGACAGCGGGCCGGCGCTCCCGAATTTCGGGTTCCACGGAGCGCCGCCGCCGCGTACACTCTCTTCCCATGATCGGTGCCTCTCCGCCCCGCAAGGAGGACATGCGCCTCCTCGTGGGCGCCGGCCGCTTCCTCGACGACCTCCAGCGCGACGGGATGCTTTTCCTCGGCGTGGTGCGGAGCCTCCACGCGCACGCGCGCATCGTCGAGATCGCGACAGCGGACGCCAAGTCGGCGTCCGGCGTGGTTGCGGTCTGGACCGCGGCCGATCTGCCCGAGGCCGCGCGGCCGGTGCTGACCTTCACGAGCGGCGCCCATCGCGACCGTCCATTCACCGTCCCGCTCCTGGCCCGCGACCGGGTCCGCTATGTGGGCGAGCCGGTGGCGGTGGTCGTGGCCGCGAGCCCCGTGCTCCTGGCCGACGCCATGGAGGCCGTGACGGTCGAGTATGAGCCGCTGCCACCGCTCCCCACCGCGGAGGCTGCGCTCGCCTCCGACACGCGGCTCCACGACGGCTGGCCCGACAACCGGGCGCTCGAGGTGCGAGGCGCGGTGGGGGACGCCGCGCGGGGAATGGCCGAGGCACACGTCGTCGTCGAGGGACGCTTCCGCCACCCGCGGCTGGCTGCTACGCCCATCGAGACCCGCGGCGCGCTGGCTTACCGGGACGGAGACGGCGCCGCGCTCACGGTCTGGGCCTCCATCCAGAATCCCTACAGCGTCCGCGATGCCATCGCGTCCGTCCTCGATCTGCCGGCCGAGCAGGTGCGCGTCCGCGTCCCCGACGTCGGCGGCGCCTTCGGCCCCAAGGGGCAGGTGTATCCCGACGAGGTGCTGGTGGCCGTGGCGGCCTGGAGGCTCGGCCGGCCGATCAAGTGGGTGGAGAGCCGGCGCGAGGATTTCCAGAGCCTGGGCCACGACCGCGAGCACGTCCACGACGCGCGCATCGGCTTCACGCGCGACGGCGCCATCGCCGCCCTCGAGGACGTCTTCCTCGCCGACGTCGGCGCCTATCCGGTATCGGGCACCGGGCTCAACGCCAACACCGTCAACCACCTGCCCGGCCCCTACCGGGTGCCGCATTACCGCGGCGAGGGCGCGAGCGTGGTCACCAGCAAGGCGCTGAACGCGGCCTACCGCGCGGCAGGGCGGCCCGAGGCCGTCTTCGTCATGGAGCGGCTCATGGATCTCGGCGCCCGCCGGCTCGGCCTCGACCCGGCCGAGCTGCGCCGCAGGAACCTCGTGCGGCCCGCGGAGATGCCGTATCGCCCGGGGCTCACCTACAAGGACGGCGTCCCCATCGCCTACGACCCTGGCGACTTCCCGGCGGCCTTCGAGCGCGCCCTCGGCCTCCTCGGCTACGACGACTGGCGGAAGCGCCAGCGGGCGCAAGGACCCGGCCCGCGCCGGATCGGCGTGGGGATCGCCTGCTACGCGCAGGGCACGGGGCTCGGCCCCTTCGAGGGGGCGACGGTGCGCGTGGATCCGAGCGGCACGGTCTACGTGTTCGTGGGTGTCAGCGCCCAGGGCCAGGGGCATGCCACGACACTCGCGCAGATCGCCGCATCGGCGCTCGGCGCATCCTTCGACGACGTCGTTGTCCAGGCGGGCGATACGGCGCGATTCGTCTACGGCATGGGCACGGGCGGCAGCCGCGTCGCCGCCAATGCCGGGCCCGCCGTCGCGCGCACGGCGCGCGAGGTGCGTGACCGCGCGGCGCGCGTCGCCGCGGAATTGCTCGAGTGCGCCCCCGAGGACATCCGCATCGCCGAGGGCCGGGTGCACGTGGCGGGCATGCCCGATCGGGCGCTCAGCCTCGGGCGGGTCGCGGCCGCCGCCGTCAGGTCGAAGGCGCTGGCTCAGCTGGGCGAGCCGGGGCTCAACGCCTGCACGTACTTCTACCCCAACACCGTGACATGGGCCTTCGGCACCCAGGCCTGCGCCGTCGAGGTGGACGTGGAGAGCTGCGCCGTGCGCCTGCTGGCCTGCGCCATCGTCCACGATCCCGGCCGCGCCATCCACCCGGGGATCGTCGAGGGGCAGCTCCAGGGCGGCTCCGCCCAGGGGATCGCCGCGGGGCTGATGGAAGAGGTGATCTACGACGAGAACGGCCAGCTCCTCACCGGCAGCCTCATGGACTACGCCATCCCCAAGGCCGAAGATCTCCCGTGGCTCGAGGTGGCGCTGACCGAGCACCCGTCGTCGATCAACGAGCTCGGCATCAAGGGCGTGGGGGAGTCGGGCGCCATTCCGGGCGCTGCCGCCATCGCCAATGCGGTGGAGGACGCCGTGGCGGACCTCGGCGTGACGATCCATGAGGTTCCCGTGACGCCGGCGCGGCTCTTCGCCCTGCTGTGCCGGGCGCGGGAATCGCGAGGATGACGGCGCCGACCCTCGTCCTGCTCGTTCGCCACGGGCTCACCCCGACGACGGGGCTCACGTTGCCGGGGAGGGCGCCGGGACTTCACCTCGCCGAGGCGGGGCGCCGCCAGGCCGAGGCGGCGGGCGCCCGCATCGCCCGGCTCGGAGGGGTCGCTGCCGTGTACACGTCGCCGCTCGAGCGGGCGCGCGAGACGGGCGCGGCCATCGCGCGGGCCTGCCGGCTGAAGGCGCGCGTGGAGCCGCGGCTCAACGAGGTGCAGATCGGCCGGTGGACGGGGCTCTCGCTCGCGAAGGTCCGCCGCAAGCCGGAGTGGCGGAGCGTGCTGCGGCACCCGAGTGGCTTCCGCTTCCCGGACGGCGAGTCCTTCCCGGAGATGCAGGCCCGGGTCGTCGAGGCGCTTCAGCGGCTCTGCGAGCGCCATCCCGGCGAGACGATCGTGGCGGTGTCCCACGGCGACCCCATCAAGGCCGCGGTGGCGCATGCCCTCGGCGTCCCGCTGGATCTGTTCAACCGCATCGTGATCGCGCCGGCCTCCGTCACGGCCATCGCGTTCCGCCCCTCCGGACCGTTCGTGCTCACCGTGAACTCTTCGGACGGAGACCTCGCGGGGCTCGGCGGCTGATGGGCGAGTCGTTCGACCTCGACGCCCCCGACCACTTCACTGCCGGTGCCGTCGGCGTACCGGGCGAGCGCCTCTTCTACCTGCAGGCCCGGCAGCGCCGGCGGCTCGTCACGCTCAAGAGCGAGAAGGAGCAGGTCCGCGGCCTCGCCGATTACCTGGCGGGCTTGCTCGTGCGGCACCCGGGCGCCGCTGGATCGGCTCCTCACGATCTCGACCTGCTCGAGCCGGTGGACCCCGCGTGGACCGTCGCCTCGCTCGCCGTGGGCTACGATGAGGAGCGCGACCGGATCCTGGTGGAGGCGAGCGAGCTCCTCGAGGAGGAGGAGGGCGACGTCGGTCACGTCGAGGGGGAGCCGGCTGTGGCGCGCTTCCGCATCACCCGTGTCCAGGCGACGGCCTTCGTGGAGCGGGCGCGGGCGCTCGTCCGGGCCGGACGGCCCCTCTGCCCCATGTGCAGCCAGCCCAAGGACCCGGATGGGCACGTCTGCCCCCGGAGCAACGGGCACGTCGTGAGGTGAGCGCGGTGTCGGCGGGACCGACGGCACTCGATCTGCTCACCCGCGGCAGCATCACGGTGAAGGGCCGCATGCCGTGGAGCAGCAACGCGACCTTTCTGGTGGAGCTGATACTCGAGGACGCGAGCGCGCTCGGCGTGTACAAGCCCATGCGCGGCGAGCGGCCGCTGTGGGACTTTCCACCGGGGCTCTTCAGGCGGGAGATCGCGGCCTACCATCTCTCCGAGGCGCTCGGCTGGGGCCTCGTGCCCCCGACCGTGGAGCGCGACGGGCCCTTCGGCGAGGGATCGCTCCAGCGCTTCGTGCCGGCCGACTTCGAGCAGCACTACTTCACCCTGATCGAGCGAGCCGAGCACCATGACCGGCTGAGGCAGATCTGCGCCTTCGACCTGCTCGCCAACAACGCCGACCGGAAGAGCGGCCACTGCCTGCTCGGCCAGGACGGCGTCATCCACGCCATCGACAACGCCCTGTGCTTCGGCGCCGAGCCCAAGCTGCGGACCGTGATCTGGGAGTTCGCCGGGCAGCCGATGCCCGCCGACCTTCTAGAGGACGTCACGCGCTTCTTGGCCGCGGGGCCGCCGGAGCGGCTGGCGGCGCTGCTCGGGCCCGCCGAGCAGGAGGCGCTCCTCGCCCGCGCGCGGGCCCTCGTCTCCGACGGCCGCTTCCCCGTCCAGTCGGGCGACCGAGACTACCCCTGGCCGCTCGTCTAGGATCGTCGTGAAGAAGAGTTCGGGGCGCAGCGGGCTCTTTTCCGGGGCGGGCGGAGGCCTCGGGTTCGATCCCGTGGTGGCGCGGCGGGCGCTCGCGAAGGCGGACGCGGAGCTGGGCGCGCTGATGCGCGCGGTCGGGCCGTTCCGGCTGGAGCCGGACGCGATCTCCGATCCCTTCGCCTCGCTCGTGGAGTCGATCGTCTATCAGCAGCTCACGGGCAAGGCGGCGGCGACCATCTTCGGGCGGGTGAAGGCGATCTACGCGCCCGCCAGGAGGCTCGATCCTCGCGCGGTGCTGGAGACGAACGAGGAGCGCCTGCGCGCCGCGGGGCTCTCGCGCGGCAAGACCGAGGCGCTCAAGGACCTGGCGGCGAAGACGCTCGACGGCACCGTGCCGACGATCAGGGAGCTGCACCGGCTGGGCGACGAGGAGATCGTCGAGCGGCTGACGGCGGTGCGTGGGATCGGGCGCTGGACGGTGGAGATGATGCTGATCTTCCGCCTTGGGCGCCCCGACGTGATGCCCGCGACCGACTACGGCGTCCGCAAGGGCTACGCGCGCGTCTTCCGGAAGCGGACGCTCCCGGAGCCGAAAGCGATCCTCGCGCACTCGGACCGCTGGCGCCCGTTCCGCACCATGGCGAGCTGGTACCTGTGGCGGGCCAACGAGCTGGACGAGATCCCGTGAACGCGACCATTTCATGCGCCTGGCGCCGTGGCTCGTGTTCATGCCCGGCATGGCGATCCTGCTGACGACGCTGGCGTTCAACTTCATCGGCGACGGCATCCGCAGCGCGGTGGACCCGCGGCAGCGGGCGCGGGGCCCGAGCGGGGGCGACGGGTGACGGCCTCTCTGTCGCTGACGCGCTGCCGAGGCGTCTACCCGGACCTCAGCGGGTCCACCCAGCGAAGCCCGGCGAAGCGCGCGAAGTCGGTGTCGCAGGAGCAGAGCTCGGCGCCGTGCTCGATCGCGAGGGCCGCGAGGTGCGCGTCGCTGACCAGGTTGCCGGCCATTCCGCTGGACGCGAGCAGCCGGCGCAGCACGATCGCGTGCCGATCCCCGGGATGCACCACGGTCGCACAGGGTTGTGCGAGCCACGCCTCGACGACATCGAAGGCGCGCTCCCCGGCGAGCGGCCGCGCGAAGACGCGCGGGTTCGTGCTCAGGCGCAGGAACGCAAGAAGGACGCTCCAGCTGAACGCGATCGTCTCGGACCCGCTCAGCTGCCCCTCGAGCCAGAGGCGGGCCTCGCGGTGGCGGGGGGATTGCGCGTCGACCGCGTAGAGCAGCAGGTTGGCGTCGACGAGCCTCACTTGCGCAGCTCGAGCTCCCGGATGGCCTCGTCGTCCTCCAGCGCGGCGGCGAGCTGTAGCGCCTTGTCCACCGAGACGCCGGCGCGCAGCCCCATGGGCTGGGTGTGCTGGCGGAACGGTCGGCGCCGACCGCGCCCCGTCCCCAGGCCGGCGCGCACGGCCTGGTTCAGGGCCTGCTTGAACGAGATCCCGCGCTCGCGAGCCACCGTCTTGAGCTTGGCGGCCACGTCCGGGTCCAGGGTCACCGTCGTTCGCATGAACGCATCATAGCATACGGCCGAATGCTGTCATGATGCCTCCCGTCCGTCGCCACCTCGCGCCGGGCCGCGCGGCCCCGTCAGATCCGCAGGATGCGCTGGGCGTTCTCGTAATAGACCAGCGTCACGGGCGGCGCTCGTCGCGAAGGCTCGACGAGGCGCGGCTCGCCTTGCGGGAGGGCCGGCGGCCGCGGGGCGGGCCGAGATCGAGCAGATCCCCCCGGGCCGGCGTGGCCCGCCCCGCGGCGATCAGCCGGTCGAGCACGGTCGCTCCTTCGCCGGCGGGGGCGAGCACGGCAACGCGGCGGCCGCGCTCTCTGACGCCGAGGCTGGCTCCCGCCTTGACGCGCCTGAGATAGACGCTGAGGCTCTGGCGCAGCTCGCGCACCCCCACATCGCCCCGGCCGTATCGCATGTAGCGCAGCGTAGCATGGCTCGCCCGTCGGGCCTGAGCCGTCCTGCGTCCCCTGAGATGTCGGGCCCATCCTTGCACCCGCCGCGACGAGGACCTATAGTGTCCGCATCGTGGCGGAGCGGGCCAGCGTCCTGATCGCAGACAGCATCCGGATGGTCGACCGGATCTTCGGCCCATGGCGCGCCTGACTCTCGGCCGGTGCTGCGCCCCTTCGGACCCGACTCGACGGTTCCGCAGAGCAACGACGCCGTCCGCGCGACGGGCTGCCGCAACGTGCCGTGGTTCCACGCTGATCTTGCTCTCAGGCTACCAACCCCCTCGGGCCGCTCTACTGCAGCGCGCGCTGCGTCACCGTATCTGGATGGTTCCACCGAATTCACGTTCGCTGGATGCTGGCGAAGTCCGCTGGTCGGAGCCGTCGGCGTATACTGCTGATCCGGGGGGTGTGAGGCGTTGATCACGTTCAAGGTCGAGATCGAGCGAGAGGACGACGGCCGGTGGCTAGCAGAAGTGGTCGAGCTGCCTGGCGTCCTCGCGTACGGCGACACTCAGGAAGGGGCCGTCGCAAAGGTTCAGGCTCTCGCCCTCAGGGTTATCGCTGAGCGCCTGGAGCATGGCGAAGCCGGCCCCGACCTGGTGAGCATCTCCTTCAACGCAGCATGAGCGCTTGGCCGAGTACCCGCGCTCGGCGGGTACTGGCGGCGCTCTTGAGGATTGGGTGGGTCGTCAAGCGTCAGTCGGGCTCTCACCGAACGCTTTCCCGTGCAGGCTGGGCCGACTTCGTGTTCGCGTTTCACGACGACGAGGAGATCGGCCCCCGTATGTTGGCCCGGATCGCGAAGCGGACCGGCTTGCAATCCGAGGACCTGTGACAGAAGGCCACCAGCGAACGCCACGCTCGAGCGGACGCGCGTCGCGCGCCGCTCACCGCGATCGTTGGACCGACGTGAGAACCCCATGACCTACGAGATTGCGTCGTGAAGACCGCCAGGCGATCCTCCTTGTCGCCCAGGCTTCGCAAAGAGATTCGGAAGAAGACAGGGGGGCGCTGTCACGTTTGTGGTGGCCCCCTCGGCACGAAGTGGGGAGCGGACCACGTGCTGCCCCGGGCGCGGGGTGGCCGACACAATGCTGCCAACTACCTGGCTGCGTGCCACATCTGCAATCGAGCGCGGTGGCACTGGAACTCGTCTCTCATTCGGAAGGTCATGACGCTCGGCATCGTCGCGAGGAAGGAGATCCGCAAGGAGACAAGACTGGGCGAGGCGATCGCAGTACTGTTTCGACGGCATCGGGCAGCGAAGGAAGTGCGCAGAAATGGCCGTCGCCTGGCCAGGCGATGAGCGGTCCAATTCACGTTGTACCGCACCGGCCCTGGGCATCCTTTCGGGCTGATCTGGGAGGGGCGCCGCTACTACTATGCGACCGAGGTCACAGTGGACGTCGAGACTCGCAGCGTCCAGTGGCACAATTCCCTCTTCGAGATCTGCGACCCGCGCAGGCTTGAGCGGGCGGTCGGAGCCCAGCCCCAACCACGACCATCACAGCTTCCACGACAGCACTGGTCGAAAGTGGTATGGGCGAACAGCAGGCTGGAGCGGACCGGCTCACGCTGGCCGCTCAGCCTGCGCGTGATGCGGACAGCGCGCGACGGTGGCGCAAGTCTCGGTGAATCGCGCATGCGGAGTTACGGTACGGCAACGGGACGGCCGGTGACGCGGGACGTGAAACCCGGAGCGCGTGGACATTGGGCAGTGCGGCGGGTCGTAGCGGGCCGTCAAGCGAGCCAGCGCCGTAGTGGATCGAGACACTCGCCCACCAAACGGCTCGTGACACCCGCTTCGTCAACGCATACATTCTGAGCATGGACAGCGGCTTTTTCGAACGGCCGATCCTCAACTCTCCCTACGCGTACCCGGCGCGCCACTGGGAGCTGGACGCGCAGGGACAGCCAACCGGGCGGATCATCGAGGCGCGTCGGACGGCCCAGTTCATCACGCCCGTGCCCAGGCCGAAGAAACACAAGAGAAGCGCGGGGCAGGAGCGCCTGGTGTTCGACGAGGGCGCGGGCGTCTCGACCGCCAAGCAGGAGTACGACCCGACCCCTATCATCAACGAGCTACGCCACCGCGTGGACCAGTGGCGCGGCATCAGCAACCCGAGCGCGTGGGGGGTGACGCCGGAAACCGCGCGGCTGCTTCAACACTGGCGACACCACGAATTCACCGGCGTCCGCCCCTTCTTCTGTCAGATCGAGGCGGTGGAGACCGTGATCTGGCTCACCGAGGTGGCGCCGAACGAGAGGCAGGGGAAGGGGTTCCTCGAGCACCTGGCGAACGCGAACAACGACGCCAATCCGGAGCTCATGCGCCTCGCGCTCAAGCTCGCCACGGGCGCGGGGAAGACGACCGTCATGGCGATGCTCATCGCCTGGCAGACCGTCAACGCCGTGCGGCGGCCGCAGAGCAGGCGCTTCACCCGCGGCTTCCTCGTTGTCACGCCGGGGATCACGATCAAGGACCGGCTGCGCGTGCTCTACCCGAACGACCCGGACAGCTACTATGCGAACCGCGAGCTGGTGCCGGGCGACATGCTGGACGACGTCAACCGCGCCAAGATCGTCATCACCAACTATCACGGCTTCAAGCGCCGCGAGCAGGTGGACCTCTCCAAGGGCGGGCGTGCGCTGCTCCAGGGACGCGTCGGGGCCAGTCTGGACACGATGGAGACCGAGGGGCAGATGCTCCAGCGGGTCATGCCAGGGCTGATGGGGTTGAAGAGTATCGTCGTCCTGAACGACGAGGCGCACCACTGTTACCGCGAGAAGCCGCCCGACGAGGACGTTGACGATGACCTGAAAGGCGACGAGCGCAAGGAGGCCGAGCGAAACAACGAGGCCGCGCGTCTCTGGATCTCCGGCCTGGAGGCGGTGAACCGCAAGCTCGGGGTCGCGCGCGTGATCGACCTCTCCGCGACCCCCTTCTTCCTGCGCGGGTCGGGATACGCCGAGGGGACACTCTTCCCGTGGACGATGAGCGACTTCTCGCTCATGGACGCCATCGAGTGCGGCATCGTCAAGCTGCCGCGCGTGCCCGTGGCGGAGAACGTCCCTGGCGACGACATGCCGATGTTCCGTAACCTGTGGGAGAACATCCGCAAGGACATGCCGAAGAAGGGGCATCAGGAGCTGGCGGACATGGCGTGCAACCGCATCACGGCGGCCATCACCGCGGCCTTCGCGAGCGAGCGCCCGATCAAGGCGGTGCCCGACTCGTACAACCCGGTGGGCTCCACGAGCCACGTCCGGTTCAACACGTCCAGGCCGCACCGCTGGGAGACCGACCCCGCGCGCTGCCACGTCAACTGGGTGGTGCTGGATAGTGACTGGGAGGCCGAGTTCTGCCGGGTCGCCGAGTCCCACCCCCGAGTAAAGGCGTACGTGAAGAACCATAACCTGGGCCTCGAGGTGCCGTACCGCTACGGCTCGGAGATGCGCCGCTATCTGCCCGACTTCATCGTCCTGGTGGACGACGGGCATGGCGCGGACGACCTGCTGCACCTGGTCGTCGAGATCAAGGGCTACCGGCGGGAGGACGCCAAGGAGAAGAAGGCCACGATGGACACCTACTGGGTGCCCGCCGTCAACAACCTCCGCACGCTGGGCCGCTGGGCCTTCGCCGAGCTCACCGAGATCTACCAGATCGAAGCCGACTTCAAGGCGAAGGCGGCAAGTGCGTTCGACGAGATGGTCGCCCGGGCCGGCGGGACGCCGCCTGCACTTTCCGCTTGACAGCTTCGTGCGGAGGGAATGGCCACGTGCCGGCTGCGCTCGGCGGATGCCGGCCCAGCGGCCCGCACGGGCCCGGCGATGGGCGCCCGCGCGTGACCGGACCGAGACTCATCGCTCGTCCCGGAATCGCCTGTTCTGGAGGCTCCCAGGTGGCTCCGAAACCCGGGTGTAGAGTTGCCCCAGCAGAAGGGGGACTCACCATGGAGATCCACTCGCCAGACATTCCCGCCACCCTGGAGCCCGTCCCGGAGCTGGACCGGCTGGGCGACGAGATCGCCGAGCTGTCGGC
>MGBT01000068.1:12599-28600 GCA_001788395.1 Candidatus Rokubacteria bacterium GWA2_70_23 | reverse complement strand
GACGCGGCTGCACTGGATCCTCTTCCTCAAGCCCGTGGCGCTCGCTGTGCTCGGTGTGGCGCTCACGGTGGGGCTGGCGCAGGTCCCGGAGCCCCGGTGGCTCTGTTCCGTGGGCGGCGCCGTGCTGGCGGCCGGCCTCGTCTGGACCCTCGTCCACTACGTCGAGCTGATGACCTCCGAGTTCGCCGTCACCACGACCCGCCTCATCTTCAAGGTTGGGCTCATCGCCCGCTACACCACGGAGCTGTTGCTCTCCAAGGTCGAGTCCATCGGCGTCACCCAGGGGCTGGTGGGGCGCATCCTCAACTTCGGGGACCTCACGGTGATCGGCACGGGCGGCACGCGGGAGGCCTTCAGGCGGGTGCGCGACCCCATCGGCTTCCGCAACCACGTCCAGCAGGCCTCGGCAGGGACCGGCCAGGCGGGCGGCGCGGCCCGATCGGGCTGAGTGTGAAGGAACTCTATGAGATGTTCACGCAAGCCAGCTGACCGAGGTGAACGGTGATCCAGACGATTCGCACCGGTTGCGCCCATGACTGCCCCGACCAGTGCTCGCTGCTCGCCTCGGTGGAGGACGGGCGCCTCATCCGGCTGCAGGGAGATCCTGGCCACGCGATGACGGCGGGGTTCACCTGCGCCAAGGTGAGCCGCGATCACGAGCTGGTACACTCGCCCGAGCGGGTGCTCGCGCCGCTGCGACGCACGGGGGCGAAGGGCGAGGGGCGCTTCGCGCCGATCTCGTGGGACGAGGCGCTCGGCGAGATCGTGGAGCGCTGGCAGCGGATCATCGCCGCAGACGGGCCGCTCGGGCTCCTGGGCTATGCCTACAGCGCGCATCAGGGCCAGCTCAACCGCGGTCTGCTCCTGGGGCTCTTCCACGCGCTCGGCGTGACGCGACTTCAGGCGGGCACGGTATGCGACTCCTGCGCGGAGGCCGGCTGGGAGGCCGCCTGCGGCAGCGTGGGCGGGACTGACCCCGAGACGGTGGTCGACTCGGACCTCGTCATCGCCTGGGGCGCGGATCTGATGACCACGAACATCCACTTCTGGCCGCTGGTGGAGCGGGCGCGGGAGCAAGGCGCCAGGCTCGTGGTCATCGAGCCGCGCCGCAGTCGCACGGCCGAGCGGGCCGACTGGCACCTGCGGGTGCACGTGGGCACGGATGCCGCGCTCGCGCTGGGCGTGATGCACGTGCTGGCGCGCGATGGGCTCTGCGACCGCGGCTACCTCGCCCGGGAGACCGCCGGCTTCGACCGGCTGGAGCGCGAGGTGCTGCCGCGCTTCGCTCCCGAGCGCGTGGCGGCGATCACGGGCGTCTCCGCGGCGGACCTCGAGCGGTTGGCGCACCTGTACGGGCGGGCGCGGGCGCCCTTCATCCGTCTGGGCGAGGGGATGTCGCGCTGCACCCAGGGCGGCCAGGCCATCCGCGTGGTCGCGCTCCTGCCGGGCGTGGTCGGCGCGTACGCGCGCCAGGGCGGCGGCGCGCTCCTCATGACCGTCCCGGGCTTCGGCATCGATCCGAGCGCCCTTCGGCGGCCGTCAGGCCCGGCGCAGACGCGCCTGGTGAATCACTCACGGCTCGGCGAGGCGCTTCTGGCGCTCACGGATCCACCGATCCGCGCGCTCTTCGTCGCCGCCAACAACCCCGCCGTCAGTTGCCCGGACGCGGGCGCGGTGCGCCGGGGGCTGTCGCGCGAGGATCTCTTCACCGTCGTCCACGACCCGTTCCTCTCGGACACGGCGCGCTACGCCGACATCGTGCTGCCGGCCGCGACCTACCTCGAGAGCGAGGACGTGGTGCGCTCCTACGGCACCTACTCCCTGCAGTTTCTCCCGGTTGTGATCGAGCCTCAGGGCGAGGCCTGGTCCAACCGGCGTCTCGCCCAGGAGCTGGCCCGGCGGCTCGATCTTGCGGATCCCGTGTTCTCCATGGGCACGAAGGACCTGCTGCGCGCGCTGTTCCGCGGCGCGACGGGGCCCTCGGCGACGCTGGACCTGGAGGGGCTGCCGACGGCGGGCCCGGTCAAGCTCGCGCCGGCTGCCGGCGGACAGCGCTTCGCCACCCCGTCCGGGAAGCTCGAGTTCTACTCGGAGCATCTCGCGGCCCAGGGGTTGCCGCCGATGCCGGACTGGGTGGCCGATCCTGTCGAGGAGACTGACGGGCGGCAATGGCCGCTGCGTCTCTTGACCGCCCCGGGCTACTTCCAGGCGCATACCGCCTACTCGGGTGTGGCGACGCTCCGCCGGCGCGAGGGGGCGCCTGTCTGCGTGCTCCACCCCGAGGACGCCGCCGCGCGCGGGCTCAGGGACGGGCAGGCCGTGGAGCTCCACAACGACCTCGGTGCGGTGACGTTCGTCCTGCGCGTGAGTGACGAGACGCCCCGCGGGGTCGCCTTCGTGCCGGGGCAGCGGCCGGCCGGAGAGGCGGTGGCGGGCACGGTGAACATGCTCTGCTCCACCCGCTACACCGATCTCGGTGAGGGGGCGACCTACCAGAGCACGCGGCTGGACGTCCGCGGGGCCTCCTGACGCCGGGGGCTCGTTTTCACATCTGCCCGGGTGCGGTGTCTCATGAGCAGAGCCATGGAAGAGGACGCTTTCGAGGCCATCGTGACGGGGCACCATGCCGAGATCCACCGGTATCTCGCCCGGGTCACCGCGCGCGCGAGCGAAGCCGACGACCTGTCCCAGGAGACCTTCCTGAGGGCGTACCGGGCGTACCGGTCGCTGCCGCCTCAGGCCAACGTGCGCGCGTGGCTGTTCGCCATCGCCAGCAACCTCTGCAAGAATCACTTCCGGGCCGAGGGGCGCCGGCGGCGCGCGCATGCCGCGGTCCAGCTGGCGGGGCCCCGGGTGGACCACGGCTGGCCCGAGGGCGAGGCTGTCTTCACCGAGGCCAGCGCGCGCATCGACGGGATCATCGCGGACCTGCCGCTCAAGCAGCGGCTGGCCTTCACCATGCGCAAGATCCACGATCTGGACTACGAGACGATCGGCGAGAGCCTGGGCTGTTCCTTGGAGAGCGCCCGGGCGCATGTCTTCCAGGCCCTCAGGAAGATCCGGCGGGGGCTCGACGCGCTCGCCATCCCCCACATGGAGCCACAGCGATGAGCCGCACCCATCCCGCGTGCCGAGAGATCGAGACCGACCTGGTGGCCGTGGCGGCCGGCGAGGCCGCGGCGAAGACCGCCTCGCGGGTCCACGCCCACGTCGCCCTCTGCGCGCCCTGCCGCGGCGAGCTCGCGCGCTACCGTGCCGTCGAGACGATGCTCGCTGAGCTGCGCCAGGCGCCCGCGCCCGCCACGGACGTCACGCTGGCGCGCGCCGAGCTCGAGTCGCGGCTGGCCGATCTCCGCCGCCGGCTGATCGTCTTCGGCGTGTTCTCCTCGCCGCTGGGGCCGATCCTGCTCGCGCGATCGGAGCTGGGCGTGTCCATGGTCAAGTACCTGGGCCGGGCCTCCGCGGCCTCGCGGTTCGCTGCCCTTTCCGGCGTCGAGGCTGTCGAGGACGAGCGCGAGACCGAGCCCCTCCATCGCGATCTGATGGACTATCTCGAGGGCCGGCGGACGCGGCTCGACTGGCCGCTCGACCTCCGGCTGGCCCGAAGCGAGTTCCAGCGCCGCGTGCTCCAGGTGACGGCCGGCCTCCCCTATGGCGCGGTGGCGTCGTATGGGGGGATCGCGCGCCAGATCGGCGCGCCCACCGCCACGCGGGCGGTGGCCCAGGCCCTGCGGTGGAACCCGGTGCCCATCGCCATCCCCTGCCATCGCGTGATCGGCAGCACCGGCGACCTCACGGGTTACGCGGGGAACAAGGTCGCGCTCAAGGAGTGGCTGCTGACCCTCGAGGGTGTGCACCTCCGCGTGGCGCGCGGAGCCCACCGCGTGGACCGCCGGGCGATGTACGTCCGCCTGTGGGACGACACCGAGTACTGCCTGCCGACCTGCGGGTCGCTCTCCAGGAGGTCCCTGGCCGAGATCGAGCTCTTCGCCTCGCGCGAGCGGGCGCAGTCGGTCGGGCTCGCGCCCTGCACGAGCTGCCGGCCGGACCTCCATCCGCTGCTCGCGTAGCCCCGGCCCCGGCGTCCCTCCTCCCCGCACTTCTCCGCTCTCTCGTCGGTCCCCTTTCACGCCGGCCAGGAACCGGTGTCCCAGTGAGTGAAGGAGGGTCACCCATGACGACGCTCATCGTGCTCTCGACCGCCGCGGCACCGCTCCTCGCCATCGTGGGCCTGTTCCGGCTCGTGGGGGGAATCCGCGGGCGGCGCCGGCGCGCGATCGCGCGGCAGATCGCCCTCACCGACGAGATCCACCGCGAGCTGGGCGCCGCCGCCGCCCCGTTCGTGCACCAGCGCGGGCGCAGTGGCTGGTTGGTGCGCGTCGCGGTGCCGCTCGACTCGCCGCCGACGGTGGCCGCCATCGTCGGCATCATCCAGGCGTTTTTCACGGCTCGCGATGGTGCGGCTGCCACCGCTCTCGAGATCGTGCTCACGCCGCGGGTGGCGAGGCTGCGCCCCGCGACGCCGGATGCAGGACGGCCACTCGGGCGATCGATCACGCTGAGCGCCCCACGCATGGTGGGCGCCTCGCGCTAGAAAGGGGAAGGGGCATGCTGGACAACGCCTATATCCTGGAGCAGCTGGTCCTGATACGGCTGGCCGAGGCGCGCGCGGTCGCCCAGCGGGCAGCGCTGATCCGCGCGGCCAGTGGCGCGCGCGCGCCGCGCTCCCGGTGGCGGGCGGCCGTGGTGGGGTGGGGGAAGGCGGCCGTGCGGCGGCGTCTCACTCCTCGACCAGGTCCAGCACGATCTGGAGCAGGACGTTGACGCCGTTGGCGCATGGCTCGGGCGTGGAATACTCGCGCGGGTCGTGGCTGATGCCGTCGTACTCGCCTGGCACGAAGACCATGGCCCCATCCCCCGGAGCGCATCACGCCCGTCAACGATCGTGCGGGAATGGGTGGGGCCTCGCCGGCCGGGTGGGGGAAGACTCGCCGTTCGGCCGGCGACGGCGGCAATCGTGAGCGGGATACCGGGCGGCGCTCAGGCGCCCGGCGGGCGCCGCGGCCTTCGGCGCGCGTGGCGCTGGACGAAGACTGCCACCTCGGCCCTGCTCACTGTGCCGGCCGCCACGCCGAGGACGAGGTCGGTCAGGTCGGTTTGGATCAGGGTCGAACTGGAAGCCGTTGAGGCCCAGGAACGCGAAGGCCGCCATCAGGCCCGCCCGCTTGTTGCCGTCGACGAACGGGTGGTTGCGCACCAGACCGTGGAGATAGGCCGCGGCCATCTCGGCCGGCGTGCCGTGGAGGAAGTGGCCCCCGAAGGTCGCCGTCGGGGCCGCCAGGGCGGATTCGAGGAGGCCCACGTCGCGGATGCCCGGATGGCCGCCGTGCCGCTCGATCAGGTCGGCGTGCATCGCGAGGACCTCGTCGAGCGCGAGAAAGACGACCCGCACTACTCGGCCAGGCGCCTGAAGACCCCGCCGTACCGCCGATGCGCCTCCGCGACGACGCGCTTGAGCCTGGCCGTCCTTTGCCTCGGGCGAATCGGGGAGACGATGATGACGTACCCGTCGGTGGACACCTCGAGCGGCGTCGTGGCGCCAATCCCGACGCGGTCCAGCAGCGGCTTGTCGAGGACGAGCGCGAGGCTGTTGCCGGTCCGGGTGAGCTTCTTGCGCACTGCGCACCTCCGTACAGACATGATGCCACAGCCGTCCGTACGACGAAAGGCTGCCGGGCGGGGCGAGCTGCCTCTTCGCGCCTACCGCCTCCCCCCGAGCTCGCGCCGGAGCGCGGCCAGCGCCACGCCGACAGGCCGGTTGCCTACGTCGAGGCCCAGTGTGTGTCCTTCGGGGCGGCAGTGCCCTATCTGCCGCTGCTCGACATCGTGCGTCAGCTCCTGGGAATCGGCGAAGCGGCCGGGCCCGAGTCGATGACGGCGAAGGCGCGCGCGAGCGCCGAGGCGCTGGGACTCGAGCCCGGGGCCGTCGCCTTCCTGCTCCACCTGCTCGGCGTCGACGAGGAGACGTTCCCGCGAGGGCTCAGCGCCGAGGCGGTGAGGATGCGCACCTACGCGACTCTCGGCCAGCTCTGCGAGAGGGCCGGCCGCCGCCAGCCCCTCGTGCTCGTCGTGGAAGACCTCCAGTGGATCGACAGGACCTCCGAGGTCACCCGCATGAGCGGCAAGCGCATCGGCGCCTGCAAGTAGGCCGGCCGCGTCGAGGGGGGCGGCCGTGGCGGGCCGGTGGAAGGCGATCGTGCTTCGGCGCCTTACTCCTCGGCCAGGTCCAGCGCGATCTGGAGCATGACGTTGACGCCGCTGGCGCATTGCTCGGGCGTGGAGTACTCACGCGGGTTGTGGCTGATGCCGTCGTGCTCGCCCGGGACGAAGACCATCGCCGTCGGGCAGAGCCGCGCAAGCTCCTGGGCGTCGTGGCCGGCGCCCGAGATGATGCGCTCGTGTCCGAGCCCGAGCGCATCGGCCGCCGCGGCGATCCTGTCCTGGATCTTGGGGTCGAAGGGCACGGGCTCCGTCCGCGCGGTACGGCGCCACTCGATGCGGACCTTTTCTTCCCGCTCGACCTGGGTGTAGTAGGAGATCAGGTCGGCCTCGGCACGCCGCATGTCCTCCTCCGAGGGATTCCGGAGGTCCACGGTGGCCAGCGCGCGCCCCGGAACGATGTTGACCATGCCCGGATGCGGGACGATGGCGCCCATGGTCGCGCGCATCGGCTCGCCATAGCGCCCCGAGGCGATCATCTCGCGGAGGCGCAGGTTGACCTTCGCGGCGGCCACGCCCGCATCCGCGCGGAGGTGCATCGGCGTCGTGCCGGCATGGGCGGACTTGCCGGTGATGGTGAGCGCCTGCCAGGAGATGGCCTGCACTCCCGTGACGACGCCGATGTCCCGCTCGCGCGCCCGGAGGATGGGCCCCTGCTCGATGTGGCACTCGAGATAGGCGTGCGGGGGCATCCGCTGAATCGTCTCGACGGGGGCGGGTCCGAGGAAGCCGATCCGCTCGAGCTCGTCGCGCACGGCGAGCCCCTGACGGTCGCGGAGCGCGTAGGCGGATTCGAGGGGCAACCGGCCTGTCGCCACGGCACTCCCCAGCATGTCAGTCCCGAAGCGAGAGCCCTCCTCGTCGGTGAAGAACGCCACCACGATGGGCCGCCGGGTGCGGATATTCGACTCGTGGAGCGTCCTCACGATCTCGAGCCCACCGAGGACGCCGAGGCAGCCGTCGAATCTCCCCGCCGTCGGCACCGAGTCGATGTGCGAGCCGATCACGACCGGCGGCAGGGTGTCCTCGCGTCCCGCTCGGCGCGCGTAGACATTGCCGATCCGGTCCACCGTCACGTCGAGGCCCAGTTCCCGCATCCATGCGAGGACCTGGCGCCGCCCCTCGCCGTCGGCATCCGTCAGCGCCAGGCGGTTGACGCCGGTGAGCCCCGTGGGCTCGTCCACGTAGGCGCCGATCCGGCCCAGCGCCTCGATCGCCCGATAGAGCCGTGCCGCGTCGATCTTCAGCATGCCGCCTGCACCCCCACCCGGTCCGGAGCCACGCCGACGATCCGGCGATAGCCCGCCGGGTCCGTGGCGCCCTCGGTGTTCACGAGGAGGACCCGGCTCGCAGGACCGAGCCCCATGGCCTGACGCGCCTGGCCCAGCGCGGGCTCGCGGCACAGGGCAAGCAAGCCCGCGAGCCCGGCCGCTCCCGACTCGCCCGCCACGATGCGCGGGTCGCCGCCGTGGCCCGAGGCGAGCCGGCGCATCGCCTCCTCCGCGAAGCCGTCGTCCACCGCCAGGAAGAGATCGATGCCGGCGCGCAGCATCGGCCATGCCGCCAGCGACGGCGTGCCGCAGTTCAGCCCCGCCATGATGGAGCACTGGCCGCCGCGCCCCTCGCGGATCTCGCCTCCAGGCGACGCGATGGACTCGAGGAGGCAGTCGGCGTCGGTGGGCTCCACCGCGGCGACACGCGGCCGGCTCTCTCCCCCCCGTCGCGAGTAGAAGCACACCCCCGCGCAGGCCAGCCCGCCGACGCCTGCCTGGAGGAGCACGGCCGTGGGACTCCCGCCCGCCGCCGCGTCCAGCTGCTCGGTCGCCTCGGCGAAGATCGTCTCGTAGCCCGCCATGATCCACCTTGGGATGTCCACGTAGCCCGGGTAGGCGGTGTCGGAGATGACCTGCCAGCCCCGAGCGGCGCTCTCCGAGGCGGCGCGCCGGACGGCGTCATCATAGTTGCCGTCCACCACGACGACCTCGGCGCCCTCGCGGCGGATGGCGGTGATCCGCGCGGGAGCCGTGTTGCGCGGGACGAAGATGACCGCCTTCTGCCGGAGCATGCGCGCCGTCCATGCCACCGCGCGGCCGTGGTTGCCGTCAGTGGCCGTCGCGAAGGTGACGCGGGCGCCGCTGCCGCGGTGGCTCATGACGCGATGGATCGCCCAGGAGGCGCCGAGGGCCTTGAACGCGTCGAGGCCGAAGCGCCGGCCCTCGTCCTTGACCCAGAGCGTGCGGAGTCCGCACTCGGCGGCCAGCGCCGGCAGCGCGAGGAGGGGCGTCTGGCGGTAGCCTGGCAGCGAGCGGTGGAAGGTGAAGGCGTCCGCGGCTCGGGGCGGCACCAGGGCGGCCGGGACCGAGTCCTGGCGATACGGGTTCAGCGCAACGCGGAAACGCTCGGTGCCCCGCATGGCCAGGCGCCCCTCACGCGGGCGGCTTGGCGCCGGTGCGCTCGACGATGAGGCGGTAGTGCTCGGGGCGCCGGTGCTTCGCGAAGTTGAACACCGTCTCCTTGTAGGAGCGCGTGGCGTCGAGATCGCAGCGCGCCGTGGCCAGCTCGTCGCCCAGCGTCGCGCACATGGCCACGATCTCGCCCGAGGGCGCGATGATGGCGCTCTGGCCGATCAGGTCGCAGCCTTCCTCGCGGCCGCACTTGGCCACGCCCACGACCCACGTCCCGTTCTGATAGGCCCCGGCCTGCATGACGAGATGGTTGTGGAAGGGGCCGAGGAGATCGTGCTCGGGGGCGGGCGGATGGTGCGCGGGCGTGTTGTAGCCGAGCAGGACCATCTCGACGCCCTGAAGCCCCATCACGCGGTAGGTCTCGGGCCAGCGCCGGTCGTTGCAGATGCACATGCCGAAGAGCCCGCCCAGGGCGCGCCACACCGGCCAGCCGAGATTGCCCACCTCGAAGTAGCGCTTCTCGAGGTGCTGGAAGGCGCGCCAGGGCTCGTGCTCGGCATGCCCCGGCAGGTGGATCTTCCGGTACTTCCCGACGAGACGCCCGGCCTTGTCCACGAGGATGGACGTGTTGTAGCGCCGCGTGAGGCCCTCCTCGATGGCGAGCTCGGCGTATCCGACGCAGAAACCCATGCCGAGGCGCCCCGCCTCGTCGAAGAGCGGGCGCGTCTCGGGCCCGGGCATCTCGCGCTCGAAGAAGGCGTCGATCTCCGCCTGGTCCTCCATCCACCAGCGCGGGAAGAAGGTGGTGAGCGCCAGCTCGGGGAAGACCACCAGGTCGCAGCCGCGCCCATGGGCCTCCCCGAGGAGAGCCAGGAGCCGCTTCACCACCTGCCCGCGGCTCTCGCTGCGGGCGATGGGGCCCAGCTGGGCCGCGCCCACCGTGATCATGCGCGCCATGGCGATGCCTCCCGTGTTCGGTCCGCGTGCCGACCGAGCGTTCAGCGTGCCTTGGCCGCGAGCGCCGCGCAGAACGCTTCGAGGTCGTCGAGATCGGGCGAGGACGCGGTGGCGTAGAGGCGCGCCCACTCCAGCGTGCCGTACTGGTGGGCGACGAGGTTCCGCAGCCCGGCCGCCGCCACCAGGCGAAGCGCGAGCGGACGCGGGATGACACCGTGATCGGCCAGCGCCACGAAGATCTCCCCGTACCGCTGGGGAACGTCCCAGCCCTCGTCGGCGAGCCAGTGCGCGGCCAGGTCGAGGCACACCTGTATCGCCACGAACAGGTTGAGCACCACGACCTCGCGGGCCGTCCGATCGGCCTCGAAGGCTTCCCGCGACGCTGGAAGCACGGCTCGGATCCGGGTCACGGCGTCCCGGACGGTGGCCACCTGCTTCGCCAGGAGAGCCCGGTCAACCACGAGCAGTCGCTGCGCGGAGCACGCCGTCCGCGCAGCGCTCCTCCACGGGCTTGAAGTCCAGGTACTGGAGGATGGCCTGCGCCTTCCGCTCCACCAGTGCCGCGTGGTCCCGCTCCAGGAGCACGCGACCATCGCGGAAGATGCGATAGGCAAGGGGGGCCGGGGCCTCCTCCATGAGGATCAGGTCGACCCGGCGTCCGGCGGCGGACTCGAGGCGGGCGGCCAGACGGCCCAGGGTTGCCGTGTCGCGCGGCGTGCCCGGCCGCAGCTCGACGGCCACATCGACGTCGCTCGTCGGCGTGAGGGCCCCGCGCCCTCCCGACCCGAACAAGAGAGCGTACGCGATGCCTCCCTCTGCCTCGAGGACGCGCCGCAGCGTTTCGAGCATCTCGACCTCACGTAATCTTACCCTACCCCCACGATGAGCGCCGCCCGTATCCGCCGGTGGTCGGCGCGGCTCGCATTCTCGGCCAGGCGGCCGATCCCGAGGGCCGAGGGTGCCCCTCTCCTTCACGGCCTCACGGTGCCGTCACCTCACTTGAGCAGGCCGCGCGCGATGATCACGCGCTGGATCTGGTTCGTGCCGTCGAAGATCTGGAGGATCTTGGCGTCCCGCATCATCCGCTCCACCGGGTGATCCGTGACCACGCCGTAGCCGCCCAGCGCCTGCACGGCATCTACCGTGACCTGCATGGCCATGTCCGAGGCGAAGAGCTTTGCCATCACGGCCCGCGTCTCCATCCCGGCCACATCGGAGCCGGCGTTGGGCTCGGTGATGGAGAGACAGGTGACCCCCGCCTCCCGGATGAGCCTCGGCATGTACCGCTTCTTCTGCTCGTGGGTCCCGGCGAGCAGGAGCGGGAGCCGGCTGCTGGCGATGCCGGTGAAGGTGTGCGCGGTGGCCGTGTTGCACTTGGCGATCTCCTCGACGACCATCGTGCTCGTGATCAGGTCCTTGCCCAGGCCGCCGTACTCCACCGGGAAGAACATGGAGGTGAGGCCTGCCCGGGCGAACTCCTTGAGGATGTCCCAGGGAAACTCGCCGGTCCTGTCCATCTCCGCGGCTCTGGGAGCGAGCTTCTCGCGGCATATCCGGTTCACCGTCTGCCGAATCGTCTCTTGTTCCGGTGTGAACTCGCCCATGGTCTCTCTCCTGAGTCGCTCTCCGCCCGCCTCGACGGGGCCGCGGAGCGCGTTGGCCCCGCGCTCGCCCTCGGGCCCCGAGCCATCGTGCTCCGCGGTGAGGCCCTGGGTCAAGGAGCGTCTGCACCCTCTTCGACACTGGAAGCGGCAGAGGAGATCGCGCCATTGACGTCCCCCCGTCGCGTGCCCTACAATTCTGCTCGGCGTGAGCAATGAGCTGCCCAGCTTCCAGTCGGTGTCGCCAGCCAAGGACCGCATCCCAACCGCGGCGCGATCTCCGCGCCCGAGTGCCATGCCCGTTGCCACGGACAGCGCTGAGCCCCGGCCTGACGAACAGCGGCAGGTGATTCCACACTGGCGTGCGCACTAGCGGCGGAGGCGCCGAGCAGCTCCCCCTCGGGCGCTATCTCGCCGAAATAGGGGCGCAGCGCGCCTCGGATCTCTTCCTGCGGGCCGGCTCACCGCCCGCCTTCCGCGTTGACGGGCGCATTGTGCGCTCTGAGCTGCCAGCCCCGACCCGCCAGGCGATGGACCGCTTTCGCGACGCGATTCTCACCCCCCTCGCCCGCGAGCGGTTCCTCGCCCGGCCGGATATCGACGTCGCGTACACCCTCGCCGGCGTGGGGCGATTCCGGGTGAATCTGTTCCTCAGCACGGGCGCGCTCGGCCTCGTCGCTCGCGGAATCCCGGACGGCCAGGTCGAGTTCGAGCCCTTGAACCTGCCGCCGGTCATCCGCGAGTTCAGCGGGATCCGTCAAGGTCTCCTCCTCCTCGTCGGGCCGACTGGGTGTGGGAAGTCGACGACGCTGGCTGCGCTGATCCACCAGATCAACCGGACGCGAGAGGACCACATCGTCACGATCGAGGACCCGATCGAGTTCATCCACGACGGCATCCGCGCGCTCATTCACCAGCGGCAGGTCGGCTACGACACCGCCTCCTTCGCGGAGGCGCTCAAGCACGTCGTACGCCAGAGCCCGGACGTGATCATGATCGGGGAGATGCGGGACCAGGAGACGGTCGAGACGGCGCTGTCAGCGGCCTTGACCGGGCATCTCGTCCTGTCAACGCTCCATACCACGAATGCCGTCCAGTCGATCGACAGGATCCTGAACTACTTTCCCCCGGAGGCGCGGCGCCAGGCGCAGGCCGACCTTGCGATCACGCTCGTGGGGATTGTCTCGATGCGGCTTCTCCCGGCGGCAGAGGGTCCCGGCCGCTTCCCCGCCGCAGAGATCTTGCGAGGCACGCCCACGGTCAGGCGCCTGGTCACCGAGGGAGCGCTGTCCGAGCTGTACGAGGTCATGAGGCGGGGCGGACCCGACGGGATGACCACGCTCACGCAATCGCTCGCGGCTCTCGTCCGCGCGGGCCGGGTGGCCACGAGCGTCGCGATGTCGCACGCCCCGAACCCGGACGAGCTCAAGCTCAATCTCGAGGGAATGTTCACCGGAATCGAGTCGATCGACAGGCGCGTCGAGGAGGCCCCGTGGAACGCTCGTCGCACGTGACGCCGTCTCAGGCCGAGGCGCTGGCAGTCCCCGAGGGCCCCGTGACCATGAAGATGCTCTTCGAGGAGGCGGTTCGCTTGGCCGCGAGCGATCTCCTTGTCACGGCGCACGTCCCGCCCCTGCTTCGAATCCATGGCGACCTCATGCCGCTCGGAAGCCGAGCGCTTGCGCCAGAGGAGACGAGACATCTCGTCTGGAGCCTCCTCAATGAAACCCAGCAGGAGATGTTCGAGCGCAAGAAGGAACTCGATTTCTCGCTGTCCGTGAGCGGGGCGCTCCGCTTCCGGGCCAACGTCTACTATCAGAAGGGGTACGTCGCCGCGGCGTTTCGCCTCGTTCCGCGCCGGGTGGCGGACCTCGATCTGCTCGGGGTGCCGCAGATCGTGAAGGAGCTGACGCTGCGGCCCCATGGGCTGATTCTCGTGACGGGGCCGACCGGGTCCGGCAAGACGACGACGACCGCCGCGATGATCGATCTGATCAACAGCAGCCGGCGGTGCCATATCGTCACGATCGAAGACCCGATCGAGTTCCTCCACGAGAGCAAGCTGGGTGTGGTGGACCAGCGAGAGGTCTACGCCGACACGCTCTCGTTCGCCAACGCGCTCAAGTACGTCCTGCGTCAGGACCCGAACGTGATCTTCATCGGCGAGATGCGAGACCTCGAGACCATCGCGGCGGCGCTCACGGCTGCCGAGACCGGGCACCTGGTGATCGCGACGCTCCACACGAGCGACGCGGTCCAGGCCATCGACCGGATCGTCGACGTCTTTCCACCGCACCAGCAGACGCAGGCCCGGATGCAGCTGTCCTTCTCGCTCCTGGGCGTCATCGCGCAGCAGCTCATTCCGCGGCCGGACGGCCAGGGGCGGGTCCTCGCGGCAGAGGTCCTGATTCGCAACGCCGCCGTGGCCGCCCATATCCGGGAGGGCAAGATGCACCTGGCGAGATCGACGATGGAGTCGGGCCGGAAGGAGGGGATGATCACGATGGATGCGCGCCTCCAGGAGCTGCTGGAGGCGGAGCAGATCTCGTACCGGGAGCTTTCGAGACGGGTGACGTCCCACAAGGTGCTGGACATGATCCAGCGAACCGGGAAGCGCGCGGGGCGGAAATGACGGTCAGCGGACCTTGAGCAGGTCGCGCAGGCCATCACCCACGAGGTTGACCGCCAGCACGGTGAGCGCCAGGAACGCGCCCGGGAACAGGATGATCCAGAAGGCGCGCTGCACGTAGGCCCGCCCCTCCGCCATGATATTGCCCCACGAGGGGATGATGGGGGGCGTGCCCGCGCCGAGAAAGGACAGGTACGCCTCGAAGAGAATGGCCGACGCGCAGATGTAGGTGCCCTGGACGATGAGTGGGGCCACGAGCGCTGGCAGGATGTAGCGCAGGAGGATCCGGGGCGTCTGCGCCCCGATGGCCCGCGCCCCCTCGACCATGGTCTGCTCGCGGAGGCTCAGCACCGAGGCGCGCACGAGCCGCACCACCCGCGGGATCTCGGGGATCACGAGCGCAATGATGACGTTCTTCACGCTGGCGCGCATGAGGGCCATGAGGGCCAGGGCCAGCAGGATGGCCGGAATGGCCATGAGCCCGTCCATCACCCGCATGACCACCGCGTCGATCCGGCGATAGTAGCCGCTGCAGAGCCCGATGGTGACGCCCAGCAAGAGGCTCACCACGCCCACCATGGCCCCGACCTGGAGCGAGATGCGCCCGCCGTAGAGCGTGCGCGAGTAGACGTCGCGCCCGTACTGGTCGGTGCCGAACCACTGCTCGGCCGAGGGCGGGCGCAGCCGCGCGACCGGGCGCAGGGCCTGCGGGTCCGCCGTCCACCAGAGGTTCGCGCCGAGCCCGGTGATGGCGATGAGCGCGAGGGTCACGAGCCCGGTCACGAGCAGGGGATGCCGCCGGAGGAGGCGGCGCGCTCCGCTCAGCCGCGGAAGTCGCGCCCGCGATGGGCCCGCAAGGGGGGGGGCGGTCCTCGCGGCGCCCGCGCGCTCAGTACCGGATGCGGGGATCGAGGACGACATACGCCACGTCGATGACGAGGTTCAGCAGCACGTAGACGCCGGAGACCACCAGCACCACGCCCTGGACCACGGGGTAGTCCCGCCGGACGATGGCGTCCACGGTCAGCCGCCCGAGCCCGGGGATGGCGAAGACGCTCTCGGTCACGACGGCGCCGCCGATGAGGAGGGCGAAGCCCACGCCGATGATGGTCACCACCGGCAGCGAGGCGGCCTTGAGCGCATGCCCCAGCAGCACGCGATGCGGCGCCAGCCCCTTGGCGAAGGCCGTGCGGATATAGTCCTCCCTGAGCACGCCCAGCACGCTCGCGCGCGTCATGCGGGCGATGAGCGCCATGTACACCAGCGACAGCGTCACCGCCGGCAAGACGAGATGGCGCAGGAACTGCCACGGCCCGGCCTCGAGCGGCTGATACCCCTGTACGGGCAGGACGCCCGCCTGGATGGCGAACACCCAGACGAGGAGGAAGCCGAGCCAGAACACCGGCATGGAGAAGCCGGACACCGAGACGATCATGATGGCCCGGTCCAGCCACGAGCCCTGCCGCCACGCGGCCAGCACGCCGAGCGGCACCGCCAGGGTGACGGAGATGAGCATGGCCAGCGCGGTGAGCGCCGCAGTGGGCCCCACGCGCTGGCCGATGAGCCGGGTCACCGGGAGCCCCGAGTAGATCGAGACGCCGAGATCGCCCCGCGCCACGCTGGCGAGCCAGATACCGGCCTGGGTCAGCAGCGGGCGGTCGAGGCCCAGGCGGGTGCGGATCTTGTCGATGTCCTGCGTGGTGGCGTAGTCCCCGGCGATGATCACCGCCGGGTCGCCGGGCGTGAGGTGCAGGAGCCCGAAGACGGTCAAGGCCACCACCCCCATGACGGGGATGGTGGCCAGGATCCGTCGGGCGATCAGCGGGAGCACGACTCCTCGCGGGCTACACGGAGATGTTCCAGAGCAGCGTGGCGCCGAACTGAAGCACCCCCTGCACGTTCTTGCGGAAGCCGCTGGGGACGACGAACTGTCCCCAGGACACATACGGCACCTCGTCGTAGGCGATGAGCTGGATCTGCTCGGCGATCTGCTTCTGCTTGGCCGGATCGGGCTGCCTGACGAAGTCCGCGCGCAGTTTCTCGACCGCCTCGTTGGTGGGCCAGCCGAACCAGGCCTTCTCGCCGGCCCCGCCCACCGCGGCGTGCACGGCGGGGGTGATCACATCCAGG
>MGBT01000068.1:0-12417 GCA_001788395.1 Candidatus Rokubacteria bacterium GWA2_70_23 | reverse complement strand
CACCACGATGGGCCGGCCGTCGTAGCCCGACTCCTTGAGGAGCTGGCGGGCCTTCTCGAGGTCCTGCTTCGGCGCGCCCGCCGCCAACTCGTAGGGCGTGCCGCCGCACATGAAGATCGCCGGGCAGGTCTTGTAGTACTTGGCGTTGCCGATGACGGTGTCGAGGTAGGTCTTCTGGTCCGCCATGTAGAGCAGCGCCTGGCGCGCCTTCTTGTTGTTGAACGGGGGCTGGAGATGGTTGGGGCGGAGCCAGCCCTGGCTGCCGCGGGTGTCGGTGACGAAGACCACCAGGCCGGGGTTCTTCTCGAGGCGGGGCGCGAAGTCCAGGGGGACATTCTCCCAGAAGTCCACCTCGCCCTCGCTGATTCCGCCGGGGTAGAGCAGCAGCTCGCCGGGGGCCGGATAGCTCGTGTGGTTCTCGTGCCCGAGGCCGAGGTCGAGCGAGCCGAGCGGGATCCAGCAGGCCTCGCCGCTCCAGCGCGCCTGGATGATCTTCTGCCGGTACGGCAGGAGCCCGCGGAAGGCCGCGCACGTCCTGGGAGCGGCCGTCTCCTCGAGCCGCGCCTCGAACACGATTCGCCCCACGCTGATCCGGATCATGCCGACGCTTCTCCCGGCGGCGACACTACCACTTCAGCCAGGGGCATGAAAGGTCAGATGTCATGCCGTTCTGGATCAGCGGTGGCGACCCTCGCTCAGCGTGAGGCGACCAGCGCCCGCGCGGCCTCGACGCCCAGGCGGAAGGCCGCGCGGTTCACCCGCAGCACCTCGTCGAGGAAGCGCTCGGCGAGGAGCGCCTCGAGGGTCGCCGGCTCCAGCGGGAGCCAGCCCGACCCGGCCAGCGCCCCGAGGAGGGCGAGGTTCTGGGCCCGCATGTCTCCCGCCTGGCGCGCCAGCTCGGTGCTCTCGACGACGAGGACCTCCGCGGCGAGCCGGCGGAGGGCGGCCAGCAGGTCGGCCGGGTCCGGATATGTCGCCTCGCCCACCTGGACCGCCAGCGGGTACACGGGACGCGGGTTGACGAGGACACGTGTCGTCTCCCGGCCGTAGTCGGCGAGGATGCGGAGGGCCTCGAGCGGCTCGAAGGCGACGACGACGTCCACCATCCCCTTCGGCACCAGCGGCCCCGGCGTGGCGTCCCGGGCCGCGCGCACGTGGCTCATCACCGAGCCGCCCCGCTGGGAGGCCCCGAAGGTCTCGCCGACGCTGACGCGATAGCCGTGGCCCGACAGCGCCGAGGCCAGGAGCTCCGAGGCCACGACATTGCCCTGGCCCCCGACGCCGGCGATGACGACATTGAGCGACCGGGGCGCGCTCATCGTCCCGCGCGCGCGGCCTCGAGGAGCCGCTCCGCCCGCGCCAGGTTGAACACGCCGCAGGAGCAGAAGCGCGCCAGGCAGCGGCTGGCCTCTGCCGGCGTCCGGCGCCCCTCCTTGACGAGGAGGACGAGCTTCTCCACGAGGCCGAAGGAGACCATGCCGTGCCCGCACATGGTCGCCAGCTCCAGCGTCCGGCGGTCGGGCATCCGGTCGGTTTGCCCGAGGCAGAAACCCAGGGAGAACTCCACGCTATGGCGCACGAGCCCCGCCGCCGCCGCGGCGCGCCGCGCCTCGTCGGTGAGCCCGCTGATGTTGACGGAGAGGCCGAGGTCCCTTTCGCGCAGCTCGGCGAGGAATGCCCGCACGCGGTCCAGGTCCTCGAAGACGGCGCAGACCACGGTCGGGGCGTCCACGCCCGCGATGACCTCGGCGGCAGTGAGCCCGCCGTCCCGCCGCCAGTGCACCAGGGGCGTGAGATGGGGCGAGGGCCGGTGGAAGCCCCCCTGCTTCGCGTTGCCGAGGTTCACGGGCCCGTGCTTCTGCGCGATCTCGAGGAAGGCTCGGAGCTTGGGCACGCAGCCCTCGGCATTGGCCTTGGTCGACATCGCGAAGACGATGTAGTCGTCGCGGAGGCTCTCCGGGCTGCCGTAGCGGTGGAGCGTGTTGGTCATGCCGCATCCCCCCAGAGCGGGCGCCCGAGGCCCAGGTTGGTCTTCCCGCGCCAGAAGGCGAAGCCCTCGGCCCGCAGCACCTCGGCCAGTTCGGTGTCGCCGCCGGCGTCGCAGCGCGCGGAGACACCGAGACAGATCACGGTCTCCACCTCGCCGGCGACGGCGCGGAGCGCGCGCAGGATGTCCGGCACGCCGGCCATCCGCGTCTTCAGCTCCACGATGGCCGAGAGCACCTTCTCGCCGAGGATGTCGTCGCGGATCCGCCCGGCGGCGGGATCGCTCATCAGCGAGGTGACCGGATTAGCCTGCTCGAAGTGGGCCCCGGCGGCGGCCAGCGCGCGCGTCACGCGGTCGATGTCCCGGAAGCGCGCGCCGATGCCCGGCCGGCCGAACTCCACGGTGAAGCCCGCCTCGCCGCGCCGCACGCGGCCGGTGACGTCGTTGGTCTTCACCTCCTCGGTGCCGCGCCCGGCCACGCCCGTGGACTCGTGGGGGACCACGGGGTCCGAGAAGGCGCGGCGGACCGTGCGCGGCCAGGCCAGCTCCGTCTCGGCGAAGGCGCCCGTGGGGCAGACGTCGGGCTCCGGATCGAAGCGGAAGCGGACGAGGCGGGCGATGCCCCTGATCGCGCGCACCACGGCGGGGTTGAGGTGCTCGCGCGACATCCCGCGATAGCAGGTGTAGCACTCCACGCACTCGTCCTCGTCCACGACGGCCCGGTGGCTGACGGGGTCGATGGCGATGGCGCCCATGGGGCACACCGCCACGCAGTTGCCGCAGGCCACGCATTTCCGGGGGTCGATCCGCATGGGTCAGTCCTTTCCCTCAGGCGACGGCTTCGAGCCGGATGGCCTCGCGCGGGCAGAGGTCCACGCAGACGCCGCAGCCCGCGCAGAGGACCTCGTCCACGCGCGCCCGCCCGCGCGCGCCGTCCCAGACCAGGGCCGGGCAGGAGAAGACGCGGTTGCAGAGCCGGGCGCAGCCGCAGGCCTCGCCGATGCACCGCTCGGGATCCACCATGGCGCGCTGGCTCCGCTTCACCCAGGGCAGGAGCGCGCAGGGGCTGCGAAGGATCAGCACCTTCGCCCCGTCGGTACGGAGCAGGCGATAGACGCTCTCGACGGTCTCCTCGGTACGCAGCGGGTCCTGGATCTCCACCTGGAGCCCCAGCGACCGCGCCACGCTCTCGATGGGGAGCGGCGGGGCCGGCTCGCCGGTGGCCGCGCGGCCCGTCCCCGGATGGGGCTGATGTCCGGTCATGGCCGTGGTGGAGTTGTCCAGCACCGCGAGGAGCAGGCGGGAGTCGTTGTAGCGGGCGTTGACGAGGGCCGGCATCACCGCGTGATAGAAGGTCGAGTCGCCGACCACGGCCACCACGGGCTGCTCGAAGCCGAGGCCGCCCAGCTTGCCGAAGCCCGAGGCGAGCCCCACCGACGAGCCCATGGCGTGCACGGTCTTGAGCGTGAAGTATCCCGTCTGCATCGAGCCCAGCGTGTAGCAGCCGATGTCGCCGAGGGCCACGCCGTCGCGGCCGTCCAGCTCCAGCGCGGCCTTGATGGCCCAGTACGAGGCGCGGTGCGGGCAGCCGGCACAGAAGGCCAGCGCGCGCGCGGGCAGCTCGGGGAGCCTCGTCGCCTCGACCTTCCGGCGGAACTCCGGGGTTCGCGGCTCGAACGGGCGCCCGACGAGCGCCGAGACCGCCGCGATCACGATCTCGGGCGTGAGCTCGCCGATGGCCGGACCCGCGGGGCCCGCCACGTGTCCCGAGGCCTTGCCGAGGAAGGCGATGGCGCCGAGGGAGGCGGCGTGCTGCGCCCAGAGGGCTTTCACCTCGGTCTCGACGAAGGGCTCGATCTCCTCGAGGAAGAGCACCTCGCGGGCATGGCCGAGATGGGAGAGGAGCAGCCGCTCGGGGAGCGGCCAGCTGGTCCCGAGCTTGAGCACCCCGACCTTGTCCGAGACGCCCAGGAGCTCCACGGCCTCGACGGCGTAGGTGAAGCCCGGCCCCGTCACGATGACGAGCCGGCGCGCGTCGGCGGGCCCCTGATAGCTATTGAAGCGCGAGGTCTCGAAGCGCTCGCGGGCGGCCTCGGCCCGCTGGTGGAGCAGCGGGTGGAGCGCGCTCGTGGTGAAGTAGCGGGCGCCGGGGTCGTAGCGCGCCGTCCGCGGCGGCGGCAGGAGCGCGCCCAGGTCCACGCTGCCCCGGGCATGCGCGATCCGCGTCACGCTCCGCAGGATCACCGGCAGGCCCACCTCCTCGGACAGCTCGAAGGCCCAGCGCGTCATCTCCTTCGCCTCGTCCACCGTGGCCGCCTCGAGGAGCGGCAGGTGACTCGCGCGCACGAGATAGCGCGTGTCCTCCTCCTTGGTGCTCGAGTGGGCGCCGGGGTCATCCGACACCACCACGACCATGCCGCCGCGCGTGCCCGAGTAGGCGAGGCTCGTGAGGAAGTCCATGGCGACGTTGAGCCCGTCGGCCTTCATGATGGTGATCGAGCGCAGCCCGGCGAAGGACGCGGCGGCGGCGCCCTCCATGGCCACCTTCTCGTTGGTGGACCACTCCGCATGGAAGCCCCGCTCGCGGGCCATCGCCGCCAGGCTCGCCAGGACTTCCGAGGAGGGCGAGCCCGGGTAGGCCGCCGCGTAGGCGAGCCCCGCCTCCATGGCGCCGCGCGCGATGGCCTCGTTGCCGCTCAGCACGACGGTGCGGCCGGGGCCGGCGGTACGCAGGGCCTGGAGGCTCATGCCCCGGCCCCCGCCTCGGACCTCAGCCCGGCGCGGCGCTCGGGGGAGAGCTGGAGATACGCCGTCTCGGCGCTCCCCGCCTCGAGCGCCGCGAGGACCCTCGTCTTCTTGCCGCGCAAGGCCGCCCTCAGGATCGGGATCCGCTCGGCTGGATACGGCTTCAGCTCGAGCGCCCCGGCCGCCACCGCCGCGTCGAGCAGGGCCTGGCCGCGCGCCGTGCGCACCACGAGGGTGTTCCAGTCGGGATCGTACTCGGTGGAGCCCACCGAGAGGTCCGCCCACTCGGCGGTGGGGTCGAAGCAGTGCTGACAGGCGGGCCGGATGAATGGGCGCACCTCGTCGAGGGGGATGCGGACGGCGCCGCCGTTCACGGAGACGACCACGCCGCCCTCCTTCGGGATGTCCATCTTCGCGGCGCGCGCGACATCCGCCCGCGAGGCGAGGAAGCGGTAGAAGGCCGGTGTGAGCGCCCAGAAGCAGAACACGCCGATGACGACGGCGAGGCGGCTCTCGGCCTCGCCTCGCGCCTCGACCTTGCGGAGCGCCGCGACCTGGCACGGACGGCCCACCACCGCGATGGGGCCGCCGCCCTGCCGCAGCAGCGGCGCCAGCGGCGCCAGGGTCGCGCAGGCCGAGTACTTCGTGCCCGCCGCCGCGAGCACGGTGGCGCGATCGCGCGCCACGACAGGATGCGGGGCGGCGGTGGGGCTGCCGGCGGTGAGGAGCGCGGCCTCGGCGGCCCCCGAGCCCAGCGCGAAGAGCGTCAGCGCCGTCGTCACGCCGCCGTACTGGCCGCGCTGCTTCACCTCGGGGTCGAGCGCGCGGGCGAAGTGGAGCGCGCGGTGCGGGCCCAGGAGCGGATCGGCCGGCCCGGCTCCGGCGACCTGCGCGTCCAGCCGGTCCGGGTCCAGCGCGGCGCGGGGGCAGACCTCGAAGCAGCGCCCCTCCGGGAGCGGGCAGGGGTGGATGAAGGCCACGCGCTCCCCGAGCGTCTTCAGATACGGGCAGTGGCCGAGACAGGCCCCGCAGGCCGTGCAGAGGCCGGCCCCCAGCACGCGCGCCTGGAGCTCGGCCGGTCCTCCGCGCTCCACCTCAACCCCTCTGGCGTCCATCCGCCCTCCCCGTGCGGGACCCGTGACTAGCCGCGGGCCCGGCCCTCCACATGTAGGTCCTCGAGCCATGCCAGCACAATGGGATGTTTGCCTCAGGCGCCGGCGTCCGGCGCCGGCGCCCCTCGGGTCGGGCGAATGCGGGCCCGGCGGCGAGGTCAGCGGCGCGCGATTCTGACCGCCAGCTCCGTGTCCCGCTGTGACACCACCTCCACCGTGGTGCCGCCAGCAAGCTCCACAGACGGCGTCTGGCCAGGGCGGCGCCCGAAGGTGGCCGCGCCGAAGTCCGCCACGCGGGGGTCGGCGTCCACCAGCCGGACGATCCCGTCGCCGTCCTCCTGGCTCTCGTTCACGCGGAGGACGAGCAACCCCGTGGACGGCGGCACCGGGTCCCCGGGCAGCCGCTGGCGGTACTCGAGCAGGTGATACGTGCCGCGCGGCCCCGGGATCCTCACGACCAGCGTTCCGCGCCCGGAGGCCAGCGGCGCCAGCGTCACGGTCCGGGTCTCCCCGGGTGCCATCTCCACGACCTGGTCGTCGGCGATCCAGCCCATGCGCAGCCGCGTGAAGGACGACATCCTGGGCACGGGCTGGCGCCCGCCCACGAAGTGGCGCGACATCACGTCCCAGGCCCCCACGAACACCGTGTACTTCGGGTAGGCCTCCTGGGTGAGCGGGCCCACCTTCCCCTGCAGCACCGTGTCGTAGAGGTCGGGGAGCGGGCGCTTGCCCCCGACGATGCCGCCGAGGGCATGGGCCAGATCGTGGACGATGTGGCCGGTGTGGGCGTTCTGCGCCACCACGACGATCCCGCCCGCGAAGCGCTGGCCGCCGCGGGCCTGGAGCTCCCACGTGCGGACCTGGCCCCACCGGATGTTCGTCGAGAGCATGCCGGGGTTCGCCGAGTAGGCGATCATGCCGTAGCCGATGCCGGGCCGCGTCTCGACACCCACCGTGACGGCGATGTGGTCGTACTGGGCGAAGACCACGTCCTTCTCGGCGGCGCTGAGGGCGTCCTCGACCAGGAGCCGCACCCGGCTGCGGTCCACCTCGACGTTGTGCGGCGAGACCTTGTAGTCCTCGAGCGAGCGGGGCAGGCGATACCAGCCCTTGACGTCGCCCTCGATCCTCGTCTTCCCCCAGGACTGCGTCGCGTAGTACTCGGCGGAGCGCTCGAGCACATGCTCTCGCAGCTGGGCCGGCGTCCGGCCGGGCTCGATGCCGGGGAACGAGACTCCCAGCACCAGCAGGCGCCTGACCCCGAGGGCATGCTGGGCACGCAGGGGCGGCCCCGGCGCATCCCCGACGGTGGCGCATGCGGCCACCGCCAGCGTGACGGCGACCAGGGCGCGAGCGAGCAGGCGCTGGCTCATCGGGGCCTCCTCCGCCGGCCTCTTCGCCACCGCCTGCGCTCGACCGCGCCTCGCGGGCCCACCCCGGCGCAGTTTCGAGCCGCCTCAGCGTGGTCCCGGCTGGCCCGCTCTCCACGTTAGCGCTGATGGGCCCCGAAGGAATGAGCCGGCTGCCTCAGGACAATGGTGCCGACAGCGGGATTCGCGGAGGACAGGCGCGTGGATGCCTGGCCTGGTCAGGGCCGACGGCGTGCATGCCCTGCGCCCGACTCCGGCGATAATGGCCCCCGGAGGCCATCCCAACCGATCGGAGGGCAAGATGCTCGCACTCGCGACGCCGCAGGATGTGCTCGGGCACGTGGGGCAGGAGCTGGGCCAGTCGGAGTGGCTCACCGTGACCCAGGAGATGATCGACCGCTTCGCGGAGGCCACGGGCGACCACCAGTGGATCCACGTGGACGTGGAGCGTGCCAGGCGGGAGATGCCCGGGGGCAAGACCATCGCCCACGGGTATCTCACGCTCTCGCTGATCCCGCGCCTCCGGCCCCAGCTGATCCAGGTGACGGGGGCGCGCCGGGGCATCAACTACGGCTGCAACAAGGTGCGCTTCCCGGCCCCGGTGCCCTCGGGCTCGCGCGTGCGCCTGCGCGGCAAGCTCCTGGCCGCCGAGGCGACGGCCGACGGCGCGGTGCGGATGATCGTCGAGCTGACGATGGAGGTGGAGGGCAATACCCGCTCGGCCATGGTGGTCGAGACCATCTCGCTCGTCTACGGCTGAGCGGCCCGGGGCCGCCGCGCTCAGCCGCTCCCCGGCGAGTCGCGCGCGTCGCGCTCGGCGGCGAGCTCCCGGCGCAGGGCCTCGGCGAGCCGCTCGAAGTCGGCGGGAGCGTTGTAGAGCTGCGCCGAGATCCGCACGAGACGGCGGGGCGCGGCGGGCCAGCTCATCACCGGGACCTCGATGCCCCAGCCGTCATAGAGCCGCCGCTGGAGCGGATCGGGGCGGCGCCAGCCGATCTCGGTTGTCGGACCGTCGGGCAGGATGATGCTGGCGAGCGCGCCGACCATCTCCTCGGGGCAGGGGGGCGCGGTGCCGGTCGCGGCGCAGAGGAGACGCCGCGCCTCGAGGGCAAGGGCGCGGTTCCGCGCCATCAGCTCGGGCCAGCCCCCCGGGAGCAGCGAGCCCAGGTACTCGATGGCTCCCGGCACCGCGAGCCAGGCGGTGGGATCGTCGGTGCCCGTCCAGTCGAACTCCAGGCGGAAGCGTGAGCGGCCCGGACGGGCGGCGCTGGCCCCGTGGCTGATGGTGAGGGGGCGGATGTCGGGCTGGCGATCGCGCCTCACCCAGAGGAAGGCCGAGCCCTTCGGCGCGCAGAGCCACTTGTGGCAGTTGCCGCTGTAGTAGGCGGCGCCGAGCGCCCCGAGGTCCAGCGGGACCATGCCTGGGGCATGCGCCCCGTCCACCAGCACCTCCACGCCGCGCCCGGCGAGTGCGGCGACCAGGCGCTCGATGGGGAGGACCAGGCCCGTCGGGCTCGTGATGTGATCGAGGAGGGCAAGGCGCGTCCGCGGCGTGACATGCGCCAGCACCGCTTCGACCACCTCGTCAGGCGAGGCGAGCGGGAACGGGATCGTCGCCACCACCACCCGGGCGCCGGCCCGGCCGGCGGCGAAGTCGAGCGCGTTCCGGCAGGCGTTGTAGGCGTGGTCGGTCGTGAGCAGCTCGTCGCCGGGCGAGAAGCGGAGCGACCGGAGCACGGCGTTCACGCCGCCCGTGGCGTTGGCGACGAAGGCCAGGTCGTCGGGATCGGCGCCGACGAAGGCGGCCAGCGCCTGCCGCGCGGAGGCGAGACGATCGTCCAGCTCGCGCGAGAGGAAGCGAACGGGCGCCGCTTCCATCTCGTCGCGGAGCGCCGCCTGCTGGCGCAGGACCTCGGCGGGACAGGCGCCGAACGAGCCGTGGTTCAGGAAGATCACGCCGCGCTCGAGGGGCCAGAGCTCTCGCATGGCTCGCCATCATAGCATCGCGCCCCCCGGGCCTCGGGAGTGTCCCCGCGCCCGGCGGCTCGCCCGCCACCACTCCGTCGGCCCCGCTGCCCCTTGATCATGTCTTCCCATGGAGACAGCGAGATCGCGGTTGCCCGCCCCGGGCCCATGCGCTATCGTTGCCGCGCCCACATCGAGAGGGGAGCCCGCGCCATGACCCTTCGCGGACCGCTCGCGCCGCTCGCGTACCCGGTCGGGAGCCGGCCGCCCCGGGCCCCGTGGTCCGCGAGCCCCGCCCTCCCGCCACACCCAGGTCTCGCCCGCTCGACCGCGTCCGCGAGGCCACCCGCGCCCGCCAAGCCTCTCCACCACCGGCACGGGTCCGTCCTCCAGCGGGCCGTGAAGGATGCCGTCCGGAGTCCCGCGGACCGGATGCTCCTCGCGTGACGCCAGTCGGGGGAAGGGGATTCGCTGCGGCGGCCCCGCGGAGAGATTGCAGGGCCTCACAGGAGAATACCCGGAGTGAGAGGCGTCAGCGCGACACAACCACGCGGGAACCGAGGGCCGCCCACCCGAGCGCCCGCGCCGGCGACCGGTATCACGCAGACCGATCCTCCCCGCGTAACGCGGTTGCACTGATATCAGGATGGCGCGGGCGCTTCGCGCCGCGCCATCGGGGGCGGCGGATTGGCAGCCGCCCCCGTTCGGCGGCCGGCCCGACGTATGGGGATTGGGACATTGCGTGACCCAGGCTCGTCGTCTACCCTGTTCGCTGACAGAGGGCGAGCCGGGGCATGACCAGCGTTCCCAGGGAGTTTCCGCTCTCGTACGCGGTGCGGTCGGAGGGCCGCCGGTGCGGATCCGCGTCCGCGGTCCACGAGCCGAGCCCCGCCGGCCCCCCTTACCAAGCCTCATCCATCACGCCCGACGGACCCTCCGCCCGCGCCACGCCACCCCGGCGCTCGCGCGAGTCTTCCACCTCGCGGGTACGGCTGCATCTCAAGCCGGGCCAGAAGGGCACCAAGCAGTTCCTCGCGCAGTACGGTGACCGCCTCATCTGCGTGCGCTACCGCTACGATGCGCAGCGGAAGAAGCGGTTCAAGACCGTGGAGCTCCTCGTCGCCGAACGCGATTGGCAACCGCCACGGCCTCGCTTCGCCCACGACCAGATCGTCGGGCTACGCGTCGCCTTTGCCGACGTGGCAGTGCGCGACCGGGTGAAACAGGCCGGTGGGACGTGGAATCCAGAGCGAAGGGTCTGGCAGTTGCGCTACGACCGCGTGGTCGCGCTCGGCCTGAACGGCCGCATCGTTGACGAACCCGCATCCAACAGTGCATGCCAGGGGTCGAGCGGCGAGAATCTCCATGCAGATGCCCGGGCGGCATTCAGGTAGAGATGCTCGCATCCACTGTTGGATGCTGGCATCCCGTCGCAGATGACGGTGTTGCAGTCGAATAGTAGTTCGGCCGCGACCAGACCGGCCGCAGAAACACGCATGAACGAGGCCATCAAAGCGGAGCCTGAATGCGACCCGTGATGGCGGCTGTCGTGATGGCGGTCAGTCTCAGTGTCTCGGGGTGCGTCTCGATCGCCGAGCACGCTCGGCCGGAGCGCTTGCCGATCGTCGATTTCCACACGCACCTGAACGGTGACATGGAGGCCAAGCACCTGCTGGCGCTGATGGACCGTGCCGGCGTCCGCACCATGGTCCTGATGGCGCGGTATTACGCGAATCCGAAAGACGCGGGTTACGGGTCCGACATGCAGGCGGCCGACTTCGCTCGCACCCACAAGGGGCGCTTCGTGCCGTTCGTCGCTGGCCAGCGCGGCGAGCTCGGACGGCTCGCCCGGTGGGAGGATCCCGAGAGCGCGAGTTGGTACCTGCGGGAGTCAGAGGACAAGCTGCGAAGCGGCGAGTTCTTCGGCTTGGGCGAATACGTCTTGTACCACCACGCGTACGATCTCGCAGGCTGGGGGCAGCTCGGAGGTGAGGTGCGACTGCCCGCCGACTCGCCCCTGATGCACCGCATCGCGGCGCTGGGCGCGAAGTACGCGGTCCCCGTGCTTTTCCATCTGGAGGCCGAACCCGAGCAGACCCAACAGGCCGTTCGTCTGTTCGAGGCCCACCCGGAGACCCCATTCATCTGGGCGCATAACTGCGGTCGCGCGAGCGCCGGCCAGATCCGTCAGCTGCTCGGACGCTTCCCCCGATTGATGTGCGATCTTGGGGGCATGATGGTCACGAGCGAGCGGGGCGGTTACGGACGCTATTGGCCCAAGCACACACCCTACGTTCACCTCGTCCAGGCCGACGGCGGCAAGGTCTACGCGGAGATGCTCCGGCTGTTCGAGGATTTCAGCGGTCACTTCCTACTCGGTACGGACACCGCTCACACGCCGGCGCTCCGCTCCTACGAGGAACGCATCCACGCATTTCGTCAAATGCTCTCTCAGATGACTCCGGCCACGGCCAGACGCATCGCGTATGAGAACGCCGAGCGGCTCTTCGCCTCACGACGGGTACAATAAGTGCTTCGCAAGGTCTTGAGCGAGACTCTCCGCTCGACAGGAGCGCCGAACCACGCAGTGCAGCGGACCGGCGGCTCGCGTTGCTCGCCCTCCGGCCGCTGACGGCAGCGTTATGCGCATGACGTCACCGCCGAGGATGGATAGTTGCCCGGTGGCTTGAGGTTCGAGTGGGACGCTCGGAAGGCGGCTGGTAATCGGGCGAGGCACAAAGTCTCGTTCAAGGAAGCGGTTACGGTCTTCGGCGATCCACTTGGTCGCATCAGCGACGACCCACGGCACTCGCAGGACGAGAAGCGCTTGGTGTTGCTTGGCCAGTCGGAGAGGCATCTGCTGCTCGTGGTAATGTTCACGGAGCGGGGCGACGCGATCCGCCTGATCAGCGCGCGGAAGGCGACGCGCGGAGAACGGAGAAGCTATGAAGAGAGCGAAGGCTAGGAAGGCGACAACGCGTGAGGTCGGAGTCGACGAAGTCCTCCCTGAGTACGACTTTCACCGGGCTCGACCGAACAAGTATGCCTCGCGCTACGCACAGGCCAGCATCGTCGTGACGCTCGACCCCGACGTCGCAGCCGTCTTCCCGGGGACCCGGGAGGCAAACGATGCCCTGAGGGCGTTGGCCGGTCTCATCCGACGCCACCAGGTGCGGCGCCCGTCCCCACGGAGCGCCTAACCTCGCAGTCGAGCGGCCGCGCTTCGCGCACCGCTCAC
>MGBT01000067.1 GCA_001788395.1 Candidatus Rokubacteria bacterium GWA2_70_23 | reverse complement strand
ACACCGTCAGCCGGGCGCTCTGGTGCCTCGCCGAGCCAGCTCCGGCCGCCCAGCGTGGACTCGGCATGCTCGCGCAGCTCGAGGATCAGGTCGCGCGGGCTCAGCGGCGCCCCCGAGGCGCGGGCGGGACACGCCACGTGACAGCGGCCGCACTTGGTGCAGGCGTCGAGATCGAGGAGGTCTTTCCAGGTGAAATCCGACAGGCTCTGGTACCCCGGCGTCGCCTCGGGGGCGGGGGGCAGCCGCTTGCCGGCCAGCTCATCCTTGAACAGGAGGTTCAGGCCGTCCACCAGCATGTGCACGGCCTTGCCGTACGGCAGGTAGGCGATGAAGCCGAGCGCCAGCACCCCGTGGACCCACCAGCCCCACGGATGGAGCGCGTTCGCTCCCCGCGTGAGCCCCGCCGCGTCCACCAGGTTGGCGAGCTGCCAGCCCACCACCGACCAGCGCTCGAAGGCCGGCCGGTCCGCCGCGATGCGGAGCGCCTCCACCGCGTAGCCCGTCACCCCGATCCAGAACAGCAGCCAGAGGAAGAGCCGGTCGTCGGCGACGTAGCCGGCCCGGCTATAGGCGGCGGGCGCGCGGTCCGGGCGGTTGTAGTCGAGCGCCGGAGGCCTGCTGAGCCACCGCCGCGCCATCATGGCGCCGAGGCCGACGACGAAGGCCGCGCCGAGCACGTCGAGGAGGAGCGAGTACCAGAGGTAGAAGGGGCCCTTCCAGAATCGCCATGCGGGGTTCACGAGCCGCACCATGTCGTAGTCCACCATGATGATGAGCGTGCCCACGAAGAGCGCGACGAACCCCCAGAAGATCCCCGCATGGGCGAGCCCCACGGCGGCGTTGCGCTTGCCCAGCGTGGTGTGGGCGCCCACCGCCAGGCCCGCGCGCAGGAGCCGCCGGCCGAGGGCATCCCAGCGCGAGACCGAGCGGCCGCGGAGGTAGCGGCGAAGACGCAGCCACAACCCCCAGCCGCTCACCGCCATGGTCAGGGTGGCGGCGATGTAGAAGAGGGCGATCAGGACGCCCGGGAAGTTGCGGAACACCTCCCGCGCGGGAATGACGGGGTCGCTCACGCCCGGCTCTTGACCTTCTCCGTGAGCGCGGGGATCACGTCGAACAGGTCGGACACGACACCGTAATGCGCCACGTCGAAGATCGGCGCGCCGGGATCGGTGTTGATGGCCACGATGAGCTCGGCGCCGCGCATGCCCTCGATGTGCTCGGGCGCCCCGCTGATCCCCACGGCCAGATAGAGCTTGGGCTTCACCGAGAGCCCGGACTTCCCCACCTGGCGCGTCTTCGGCAGCCACCCCTGGTCCACGATGGGGCGGGAGGAGGACACGGCGCCGCCGAGGGCCTCGGCCAGCTCCTTCACCACGGCGATGTTGTCCTGGGAACCGATGCCGCGGCCGACGCTCACGAGGATGCCCTCGCGCGTGATGTCCACATCCCCGCCCTCGGGCTGGATGAGCCGCTTGAAGCGGACGCGCAGGCCGTCGAGGGCCGGCGGCGGGATCTCCCTGACCGGCGGCGTGCCGCTCTTGCGCCCGGCGGCAGCGGCGGCCGCCCCGGGCAGCATGGCGCAGATGGCGTGCTCGCCGGGAACCTCCGCCGTCGCCAGGAGCTTGCCGCCGTAGATCTGGCTCACGGCGGTGAGCGCTCCGTCCGTGAGCGCGACGTCCTTGCAGTAGGCGCAGAGCGGCCAGCCCAGCGTGCCGGACAGCCCCGCCGCCTGGTCGAGCCCCATGGACGAGGAGGCCACCAGCGCCACGCGGGGCGCCAGCGCCTGGAGGGCGGCGGCCGCGGCCTTCTCATAGGCCTCGGGCGTGTAATGCGCCAGGGCCTCCTGCTCCACGACGGCCACGCCGTCGGCTGCGCCCAGCTCGCCGGCAAGCCTCGTCACACCGTGCCCGATGAGGACGGCCCAGAGCATGCCGCCGCCGGCCGCCGCCAGCTCGCGCCCCTTCGCCAGCATCTCGAACGACACCTCGGCGAGGACGCCTTCCAGGTGCTCGACCACCACCGCGATGTCAGCGCTCACGGTCCTCTCCTATCTCTTCAGCAAACCGCGGTCGGCCAGGATCGCGTACAGCCGGGCGGCCACTTCCTCGGGCGCGCCCTCGATGATCTCGGCGCGTCCCGCCGCTTCGGGCCGGGCGAGGCTCGTCACGATGGACCCCGCCCCCACCTCCACGGCGGGCGCCTCGATGGTCTCGAGCTTGGCCGTCTTCATCATCTGGCGCACCTTCGAGACCGGCGCGTAGCGGGGCGTCTGAGGGGCGGCCTGGATCCCGAGCACGGCCGGCAGATCCACCTCCAGCTCGCCCACGACGCCTCCCGAGTACTCCTGCCGGACCGTCACGGCCTTGTCCCCCGACGGCTCGACCCCGGTGACGACGCTCACATGGGGCAGGCGGAGAGCAGATCCGAGGAGCACGGCGAGCTGGCCGTCCCGATCGTCGGCCGCCTGGACCCCCGCCAGGATGAGCTCGTGGGGGATGCCGCCCAGGACCTGGGCCAGCACCGCGGCCGCCGTGTGTGTCGAGACGCCCCCCTGGAAGTCGCCCATCACCTTCACCGCGCGGTCGGCGCCCTTGGCGAGGCACGTGAAGAGCGTCTCGTCCACCTCACCCGAGTCCAGCGCGACGACGGTCACGCGGGCGCCGTGCTGGTTCTTCAGCAGGAGGGCCTGCTCCAGCGCGTGCTCGTCGAACTCGTTGATGCGGAGCTTGACGACCGAGCGGTCGAGGTCGGTGCCCTCGGCGTTGACCTCGAGCTCCTCCACCAGGTCGGGAACCATCTTCACCGTGACGACGATGTCCATGGGGATCTCCGGCTACATCAGGCTGAATGTCTGGCTCTGCTCGTTCCACGCGGCGAAGAGGTACCAGGCGGCCATGACGACCACGACGAGGGCCAATGCGCCGCCCCAGCCGATCACCGTGGGGAGGAAGACGGCGCTGCCGAGCTTCTGCACGAGCCCCGCCTGGGCGAGCACCATGCGCGTCAGCGAGGTGCCCGCGGCGAACAGGGCCACCGCGCACCAGAGCTTCACGTGGCCCTCGCCCGCGCGCCAGATGGAGCCCGCCCCGCACCCGCCGGCCAGCGTCATGCCCACGCCGAAGAGGAGACCGCCCAGGAGCGCCCCGATCCAGAAGCCGGGGAACACCCACTCGCTCGTGCCCTTGAGGTCGGTGAACTTGAGGATGGTGAAGCCGATGGTGCTCACGACGAGCGCCAGCGCGGCCGCCCGCGTGTGATCCCCCTCCCCGGTGAGGAATGGCTCGCGGAAGGCGCGGACGAGGCAGAACCGGGAGCGCTGGAGGATCACACCGAAGGCGACGCCGAACAGGAGGAATCCCGCCTGGGGCACATACCCCGATCGGCTGTACACGTACGGGAGCCCCAGCACCAGGAGGAGGAGCAGCACGGCCCCGACGCACGGCTGGGCGCCACGCCCTTCCGGCCCCGGGCCGGCGAACGTGTAGGTCTTCCCGCGCGAGAGCGCCGGCCAGCGCTCGACCTCCCAGAGGAGGTAGCGGAGCCCCGCGTAGGTCCCCACGCCCAGCCCGAGCATCATGGCGAGCCCGGACAGCGAGAGCGCGCTCGTGGCGCTGAAGAAGCCGCCCAGGTTGCAGCCGAAGGCCAGCACCGCTCCCATGCCCATGAGAAGCCCGCCCACGCCGCCCTTCAGAAGCTCGCCGGGAGGCGCCACGCGCACGGCAAACTCGCGCGAGAGCAGGGCCGCCGCCAGCGCGCCGGCCAGCGCGCCCAGGTTCAGGATCGAGCCGGAGTAGAGCCACGGGGCAATCAGGTCCGGGCGCTCCAGGACACCGAGCCCCACGAGGAGCCAGTCCCCCCAGTTTCGCGCGCCGTCGGAGGCCGTCCACGGGCGGTCGTAGGCGAAGACGAAGACGTTGAGCGTGCCGACGAGCAGCGCCGCGGCCCAGACCGACCAGGCGCGCCCGAACAGAAGCTCGTACTGCTCCCGCAGCACGCCACGCATCAGCCGGCTACCCTGAAGACAGGGTTGACCTCAGCACCCCGATGAGCCCGCAGGGCGAAGAGGCCCAACCGGAACCCGCAGTCATCCACGTTCAGGCGTCCCAGCGAACGCCCGCAGGGCGAAGAGGCCCAACCGCAACCCGCAGTCATCCACGTTCAGGCGCCCCGATAGACCTATCAACGAGCTCGGCGATGTCCTGGACGTCCAGCCGGCCGTCGTTGCCCGTCGCCTTCACGGCGTCCTCGAACCGTGAGACCTCGTAGGGGCAGCAGATCGAGAGCGTCCGGGCGCCGGTCTCCGCCGCCTCCATCACCCGCTTGTCGGAGAGGCGCATCGTCGTGTGATCGCGCGAGAAGCCGTCGAGCCACATGCCGCCCCCGCCGCCGCCGCAGCAGTAGCCGTTCTCGCGGTTGCGCGGCATCTCGACGAGCGTGAGGCCGGGGATAGCGCGCAGGAGCGTGCGCGGCGCCTCGTACTCGCCGTTGTGGCGGGAGAGATAGCAGGGGTCATGGTAGGTGACGACCCGATCCACCGGGTGCACCATCAGCGCCTTGAGCCGGTCCAGGTGCTCGACCAGGAATTGCGTGTAGTGCTGCACCGCGTACTCGCCGCCGAGCTTCGGGTACTCGTTCTTGAAGGCGTTGAGCTCGTGGGGGCCGAAGACCACCAGGCGCGTGAACCGGTACCTGGCGAAGGTCTTGATGTTGGCCTCGGCGAGCTTCTCGAAGAGCCCCTTCTCGCCCGCGAGCCGGATGGAGTCTCCGTCTTCCTTCTCCTCCACGCCCAGGATGGCGAAGTCCACGCCGAGGGCGTGGAAGATGCGCGCCAGGGCCCGGGCCGCGTCCATGCCCCGCGGGTGATACGAGGGGTAGGAGCCCACGTACCAGAGCACGTCCACGGGCCGCTTCACCTGGGCCATGATCGGCACGGGCACCCCCGCCTGCTTGACCCAGTCCGCGCGCTTCCGGGGGTTCTCTCCCATGGGGTTACCGTAGCGGTCGGCGGCCTCGAAGACCTTCTGCAGCTCGGCGGGGATGTCCTTGCCGGCATTGATGGCGGCCTCGCGCGCCGCCGGCATGATCTGGATCATGTCCACTTCCTTGGGGCAGACGCGGAGGCAGTTGCTGCACGTGGTGCAGAGCCAGAGGTTGGGATCGTCCAGCAGCGAGATGCCGCGGAGCACGTCCCGGTGGATCTTTCGCGGGCCGTAGTCGCCCACGATGTCCACCGGGCAGACGCCCACGCACTTGGCGCACTGGTAGCACCAGCCCAGCGATTCGCCGCCCGGCAGCGCGGTGATCTCGTCGAGCGTCCCCGGGTCGTAGTCGGTGATCACGCGGGTCTCGAACATCCGGTTCCAGTGCCCCGGAAGGTCGATCCCCTCGACCAGGGCGTGCTCCTTTTCCTTGATCCTCGGGCCCTGACGTCCGTAGGCCACCGTCACACCTCCATCTTGTGGACGCCGAGGAGACGCCGGCACAGCTCAGGCAGCGGCGGGATCACCCGGTTGAACTCCTGCGTCAACCGCAGCCGGACGGCCGTGAAGATGTACACCGCGTACACGCAGGCGAGATACACGTCCACCCCGAAGCCGCCGCTCCCGATGCGCGTGAACCCTGCCGCCTGCCCCGTCTCATGGACGAAGGCCATGGCCTCGCCCACCCGCAGGTAGGTGCCCCCCGCGCTCCCCCCGTCCAGATCGAACTCCTGCATCGTCACGAGCGGCAGCGCGCCCGTGCGGGTGGCCGGGTCCCACACCCAGCGCGTCCACAGCCAGTAGCGCGCGGGGTCCGTGTAATGCAGGCACTCGCTCGCGAGATCGTAGCGGATCGTCTCCGACACGGGCGCGAGCCGGTCCACAAAGTCCTGGAAGCGCTGCTCCACCGGCCCATCTGCCGCCACGAGATCCCGGACCGCCGCGGCCAGGGGCTCCAGGCCCACCTGCTCGGCCAGCCCTTTGACCCGGCGCCGCGTGGCGAAGACGCTCCGGAGCAGCGCCCTCAGCTCTTCTTCGCTCGGCGGCTGGCCGCGCTCAGGCCCCAGGAGAGCGCGGAAGCGCCGGTGCTTGACCTCGAGCTCATCGGCGATGGCGTCGAGCTCAGAGGGCGTGATCCTGGCGAGCGCCTCGCGCATGAACTCCTGGGCGCTGGCCGTGTCAACGACCGGCCCCGTCATGCCTTGATCGCGGCGCCGCGAGCCATGCGCCGGATGGCGCCCACGGCCTTCATGGTGGCGGCGCCCGCCATGCCCATTGTGTCGTCGAGATCCTTGGGCCCGGCTGCCGCGCCGGCAACGAAGACGCCGGGCACGGACGTCGAGACGGGGTCAAGGGTGTCGTGGGCCACGTTGATGAAGCCGTACGTGTTCTGCCTGAGCCCGAGGGTCGTGGCGATAGCCTTGGTGCCGCCGGAGGGCTCCATGCCGTTCGACAGGATCACGATGTCCATGGGCACTTCCATGGGCCGGTTCATCGTCGTGTCCTCGCCCCGGATCATGAGGCGGTCGCCCTTCATGACGATCTCGGAGATCACGCCCTTGATATAGCTGACCTTGTACTTCTCCTGGGCGGGCCAGTAGATCTCGTTTTCCCAATAGCCGTACATCCGCATGTCGATGTAGAAGATGAAGACGCGGCAATTGGGCAGGAGCTGGCGGATCTCGATGGCCTGCTTGGAGGCCACGCCGCAGCACACCTTGGAGCAGTACTCGTTGCCGATTCGGCGGTCCCGGGAGCCGACGCACTGGATGAAGCAGACGCGCTCGGGCGGCTTGCCCGTGGACGGCCGGACGAAGTTCTTCTCCTTCAGCATCTTCTCGGCGTCCTGGAGCGTGAGCACGTCGTCGTACATGTAGTAGCCGTACTGCTGGTTGGCCCGGCCCGGGTCGAAGTGCTCGAAGCCGGTGGCCACGATGACGGCCCCGACGCTCACCGTCTCGTCCGTCCCACCCCGCGTGAGCGTCACGCTGAAGTCGCCGGCCGCCCCGCTGCAGGCCGTCACCGAGGTGTTGAGCCGGATGTCCACGAGCGGGTCGCCGTCCACCGCGGCAATCATCTCCCCCATCACCTCTGAGGCGTCTCTCATGCCGTGGGTGAGCGCCGCGTAGTTCGCCGAGATCGGCGTGCCCCCGAGCCGCGACAGGCGCTCGACGAGGATGGTCTTGCAGCCGAGATCCGCCGCGCCGCGGGCGGCCTCGAGCCCGGCGGGGCCGCCGCCGATGATCAGCAGGGTGTCACTCGACATGCTAGCGGCCTCCGTGCTTGACGTGATCGGGGTGCGCTGCGGGAACGGCCCACTCCCCGTCCGCATCTTCCCAGGTCAGGAAGCTCCCGGGGTTGGCCTTGAGTCGCTCGACGTCGTCCTCGAACTCGCGCCAGCGCTCCCGCCAGTCGATGCCCATCTTCTCGAGCAAGGGACGGTAGTCGGCGGCATGCCAGTGGAGCTGGCAGACGCGGTAGGGATGCGCACCCATGCCAAGCGCCGCGAACTGGGCTTCCGACAGCACCGGGATGGCGGCCTTGACGCCCTGATGCGCCTGGGCGGCGAACTGGCTCTTGTCGAGGGTGGTCACGCACCCCGTGTCGTGGGTGAGCGTCACGTCGGGATTCACCTCGTCCCGCATGGCCTCGATCTTCCGCTGGACGGCGAAGGAGCGGCTGAAGTCGCGCTGGACCAGGATGTGGCGGAAACCGAACCCGCAGCAGTCGAACCAGGTGGAGTAATCCCCCACCGTGGCGCCGAGAGCCTGGGCCACCGCGGTGACCACCGCCGTGCGCTGGCCGCCGTAGACGTCCGGATCGTAGATGGCGTCCTCCTGGACCAGCTTGTAGTAGTGGCAGGCCGGGTGGACGGTCACCGTGATCTGGCTCAGGTCGAGCACCTTCCGCTTGGCGATCTCGTGCCGGACCGCGTACACCCACTCGCTGTAGTGCACGATCTCTTCCGGCATCACGAGCGGCTTGCCCATCTTGGCGAGGATGCCGCGCACCTGCTCGCGCAGCTCCTTGTGGTGCACCATCTCGGCGCGCACCTCCTTGTAGTGGCCGTAGGAGGTCGCACAGTGGATTTGCGGGAAGTAGCCGGTCTCGTAGGCGGCGGCGAAGTTGCGCATGGCGACGGCGGCCTGGGCGGCCTGGTTGGAGGTGGCCGAAGCGTAGTAGTTCCAGGCCGTGCACGAGGTCTGATCCCGCGGGTCGTTGTACTCGAGGCCGAGCTTGCGGTGGAGCCAGAAGATGGAGGTGGAGTAGCCGGGGATGTGGCCGCACTGGCCGCAGCTCTTGTGATGCCAGGTGTGCTGGAGCGGCACCCGCTTGATCCCGTTGGAGCGCGTGGGCACTTCCACGCAGGGCTCCGGCACCCGGTGGACGACCCACTCGCCCTTGGCCCCGAGCTCGAGGGTCCTCTCGCGGAGATTCTCCGGCGCGTCCTCCGGGCGCCGGGCGAAGTTGCCCTTCCGCGCCTGGGTGCCCGGCTGGACCACCGGCAGGTTGATCGGGATCGCCATGGCCATGCTCCTTTCAGCGGCTAGGAGAGCGGGTAGCCCGCTTCCTCAAGCTTCTCCTCCATCACGTCTACCAGGATCATGTGGAGGCTTTCGTCCAGGGCCTTGATCATGTCGAGCACCCCGGAGAGGTGCCAGATGAGGTAGAGCTCGGTGAGCGTCTTGTCGTCCACCTCCCAGGAGGCGGAGGTCGTGTGCATGGTGTCGGGCGGCATGGCCCGGCGCCACACCTCGAGGTTGTCCGCCGTCTCCTTGGCCGTGGGCCCCCAGTCGGGAAAGGCCTCAGGGCGGATCATGTCAGGCGAGACCTGAGTGCCCGTGGACATGATCTTGTAGATGATACGAGTGTAGCCTTCGAGGGCCTGCTGGGCGCTGTGCAGCCCGTTCTTCACCGCCACCTCGCGCATGATCGTGATGATGCCGCCGGGGTTGTTCCCGCGCGGGCAGAGCAGGCAGGAGAAGCACTGGGAGCACTCCCAGACCTCCCCGTTCATCTGCTCCCAGACGAGCTCCACGTCCTCGCGCGCCACCGCCTGGGCGATGCGCCGCGGGCTGAAGTCGTAGAAGCGCGCGGAGGGACAGACGGCCACGCAGATCCCGCACTCGTAGCAGCCGTAGAGGTAGTCCCCGAAGCGGAGGTCGGCCTTGACCTCGTTGAACAGACGTTCCTTCTCGGAGTCCGGAACCTGTGACGCCAACTGCGCTCGTTCAGTCACTTACCCGCTCGGCTCGCTCTCGCGGCTGCGCCTCGCCTCCTCGCTCCGCTCGGGGGATTTTCATGTCCGCTCGGCTCGCCTCGCGGCTGCGCCTCGCCAATCATTTCAGAAGCAGATGACGCGGTCGTACTCGAGGGCCATGTTATTGAAGGCGGCGCCGCCGATCATCTCGACCCCGTCGATGAGGTCCCCCATCTTGAGGTCGTTGAGGTCGAGGCTCGGCTGGCACACGTAGAAGCGGACCCCGAGATCCCGGGCCTGGTCCATGAAGTGCGACAGGGTCGCGCCTCCCTGCTTGACGCGGAGCGTCTCGGGCGTGCCCCGCTGCAGGAGGGTCGGCCCGGTCTGGGTGAAGTAGATGCCCACCTCCACGTCCATGGCCGCGGCCGAGGCGGCGAGGAAGAAGACGGTGGCGCTCCTGGCGGGGGATTCGACGCCGCTGGTCTGGACGTACAGGATCCGCTTGACCTCGTCGTCGCTCATCCGGGTTGCTCTCCTATTTCGTTCGCTTCACGAGAAAGCGGAAGACCCCGTCGGCCTGGGACTGCTCGATCACGGCGTGCCCGGTCTGCTTCTGGAAGGCATCGAGGTCCGGGACGGACCCGGGATCGGTCGCCAGCATCTCCAGCACCGCGCCCTTCTCGATGGTCCTGATGGCCTTGGACAGCTTGATCACCGGCATCGGGCACGTGAGCCCCCGGCAGTCCAGTGTGGCCGCGATCTGGATCTCACTCATGGCTCGTCCCCTCACACCGCCAGGCGCCTCAGCAGCCGGCCCTGTCGTGCGTGCTCCGCGAGGTGCTTGGCGAGGATCCCGCGCATGGCCGAGCAGAGGTCCTTGATCTCCGGGTGCGTGAGCCGGTAGTGGACGTGCACGCCGTCCCGGCGAACCGCGACGACGCCCCCCTTGCGGAGGATGGCCAGGTGCTGGGAGAGGTTGGCCTTCGAGACCCCCAGGTCGTGCAGCAGCGCACCGTAGGGCACCTCGCCGGCGCCGATACGATTGAGGATCCGCAGACGGATGGGGTTGGCCAGGACCTTGGCCATCTCGGCCTGCAACTCGAAAAGGCGCTGCTCGGTCTGACGCGGCATCGGCTCCTCCCGTCGAGAGTTGCGATGTTTCGCAACTGGAGTATGGGGAGACTAGCCGGGGGTCCGGGCGCCTGTCAAGAGGGAATGTTCTTGCGCTCGGCGTCAGGCGCCGAGGGCCTGCCGGACGCGGGCCAGGATCTCCTCGTCGCTCCCCTGGAGGTGGACGGGCGCTGGCAGCGGCGGAGGGGCGCACTTGATGCCGCAACCCGTGAGGATCATCACCACGCGGTCGCCCGGCTCGACGTCGCGCCGGTCGCGGAGCCGGATCAGGGCGGCCAGCGCCGCCGCGGCCTCCGGAGCCGTCCAGATCCCCTCGGTCCGGGCCAGGAGTCGCTGGGCTTCCACGATCTCACCCTCGCTCACAGCCTGGGCGCAGCCGTCCGTCTCCCTGAGGATGCGGAGCATCTGGCGTCCCGCGAAGGGACCGGGGACCCTGAGCCCCGCCGCGTGGGTGACCGGGTTCTCCCAGGGCGTGGTCGTCTCGGCCTTCTCGTTCCACGCCTTCACCACCGGAGCGCACCCCTCGGCCTGCACGGCGACGAAGCGGGGCTGCGGCGTCTTGACCCACCCCATGGCCGCGAGCTCCTCGTAGGCCTTCCAGATCCCGACGAGCCCGGTGCCGCCGCCGGTCGGGTACATGAGGTAGTCGGGCGTCTCCCAGCCCATCTGCTCGGCGAGCTCGAGACCCATGGTCTTCTTGCCCTCGAGGCGGTAGGGCTCCTTGAGCGTGGCGAGATCGAACCAGCCGAGGCGGGGCGCCACCTGGGCGGTGAGCTTGCCGGCGGTGGCGATGGAGCCGTCAACCGTGAAGACATGGGCGCCGGCGAGCACGGCCTCGGCCACGGCCGCCTCCGGCGTGCCGCGCGGCACGACCACGACGACCGGCACCCCGGCGCGGGCGCCGTACACCGCCGCCGCGCCGCCCGCGTTGCCGGCGGAGGGGATCATGAGCCCCTTCACGCCCAGCGAGCGCGCCTTGGTCACGGCCATGCCGAGGCCGCGGGCCTTGAAGGAGCCGGTCGGGTTCTGTCCCTCGTCCTTGGCCCACAGGTGCCGCATGCCGAGATGGGCGGCGAGTCGCGGCAGCGGGAGAAGCGCCGTGCCCCCCTCGCCGAGATCCACGGGCTCCTCGGCCGGACCGAGGGGCAAGAGCTCGCGGAAGCGGTACATCCCCGGTGGACGCTGCCTGAGCGCATCCTTGGTGACCGAGGCGGCGACGCGGGGCAGGTCGTAGCGGACGGCGAGCATCTGGCCGCAGCCCGCGCAGACGGTGAGGAGATGGCCGGCCTCGTGCCGCCGCCCGCAGACCGTGCACTCGACATGCGTCACGAAGGAAGGGTCAATGGACCTTGTCCCTCTCGGCCTTGGCCGCGGCCACCACCTTCTCGGCGGTGTGGGCCGGCACCTCCTCGTAGTGGGAGGGCTCCATGGAGTAGGCCCCGCGCCCGCCCGTCATGGAGCGCAGGGTCGACTCGTAGGTGAGCATCTCCGCCATGGGCACCTGGGCGCGCACGGCCACGATCTCGCCGTCGGGCTCCATGCCGACGATCCGCCCGCGCCGCCCGTTCAGGTCGCCGATGACGTCGCCCGCATGGTCCGCGGGCGCGGTGACCTCGACGTTCATGATGGGCTCCAGCAGGATCGGGTGCGCCTCCATGAACCCCTTCTGGAGCCCCATGGACGCGGCGATCTGGAAGGCCATGTCCGAGGAGTCCACGTCGTGGTAGGAGCCGTCGTAGAGCGTGACCTTGACGTCCACCACCGGGTAGCCGGCCATGATGCCCCGCTTCATGCAGTCGCGGACGCCCTTCTCCACGGACGGGATGAAGTTGCGTGGGATCGCCCCGCCGAAGATATCGTCCACGAACTCGAACCCTCCGCTGCGCTGCAGCGGCTCGATCCTGAGCCACGTGTCGCCGTACTGGCCACGCCCGCCGGTCTGCTTCTTGTACTTGCCCTGGACCTCCGCGCGCCCCTTCACCGTCTCCTTGTACGGGATCCGCGGGGGCAGGACGAGGACGTCCACGTTGTACTTGCGCTTCATCCGCTCCACGGCCACCTCGACGTGGAGCTGGCCCATGCCGGAGACGAGGAGCTGCTTTGTCTCCGGATCGAAGTGGTGATGGAGCGTGGGATCCTCCTCGGCCATCCGGTGGAGCGCCGTGGAGATCTTGTCCTCGTCGCCCCGCGTCTTCGGCTGGATGGCGAAGGAGATGGCCGGCTCGGGGAACGTGATGCCCGGGAGCACGATGGGGTGCCCCTCGTCGCAGAGCGTGTCGCCGGTCAGCGTGTCCTTGAGCTTGGTCAGCACGCCGATCTCACCGGGCCCGAGCGCCTCCACGGGCTTCTGCGTCTTGCCCATGAGCCACCCGAGGTGACCCACGCGCTCCCGCGCGTCGCGGCTCGCGTTGAGCACCTGGCTGTCCGACCGGAACGTCCCCGAGTAGACGCGGAAGACGGAGAGCTTCCCCACGTGCGGGTCGGAGATGGTCTTGAAGACCAGCGCCGACAGGGGCGCCTCGGAGTCGGCCGCGCGCCGGACGGCGGCCTTGCTCCTGGGATCGATGCCCTCCACCTCTCCCCGTGCCGCCGGCGAGGGGAACTCGTCGATGATGAAGTCCATCAGGGGTTGGACGCCGATGCTCCTGGTGGCCGCCGCCGCCAGCACCGGGATCAGCGCGCCATCGGCGATGGCTCGGCCGAGCGCCTTGAGCATCTCGCCCTCGCCGATCGAGCCCTCCTCGAGGTACTTGGCCAGGAGATCGTCGTCGGTTTCCGCCGCTGCCTCGGCGAGCTTCTCGCGCCACGCCTTGGCGGTGTCCAGCACGTCACCCGGGATGTCGGCCTCCTTGACCTTCCCGTCGGCCAGCAGCAGGGCCTTCATCGTGATGAGGTCCACGACACCCTTGAAGTCGGCCTCGCTGCCGACGGGGACCTGAAGCGGACACAGGCGCCCCTTGAGGCGGCGCTGGAGGGACTCGAGCGAGCGGAAGAAGTCGGCGCGCTCCCGGTCCATGCGGTTGAGCACGATGACCCGGGGCAGCGCGTACTCGTTGGCGATCTTCCAGACCTTCTCCGTCTGGACCTGGACACCGGCCACGGC
>MGBT01000066.1 GCA_001788395.1 Candidatus Rokubacteria bacterium GWA2_70_23 | reverse complement strand
CGACGCGCCGGTGTCGGGCGGGGAGAAGGGCGCCATCGACGCGGCGCTGTCCATCATGGTCGGCGGAGAGCAGGCGGACTTCGATGCCGCGCTGCCCGTGTTCCAGGCCCTCGGCAAGACGATTACGCATCTCGGTCCGCTCGGCGCCGGCGGCTTCACGAAGCTGGCCAACCAGATTATCGTCGCCCTGAACCTGACGGCGCTCGGCGAGGCGCTCACGCTGGCGCGCAAGGCGGGGCTCGACCGCGAGCTCACGCTCAAGGCGCTCGGCGGCGGGCTGGCCGGCTCCAAGTGCCTGGAGCAGAAGACGCCCAACTACGTCTCGGGCACCTACACGCCCGGCTTCAAGATCGACCTGCACTTCAAGGACCTGGGGCTGATCATGGAGGCCTCGCGCGCCCTCGGCGTGCCGCTGCCCTGCACCGCCGTCGTGCAGGAGCTCTTCAACGCCCTCAGGGTGAAGGGGCGGGGGGGACTCGATCACTCGGGGGTGATCACGCTGCTGGAAGATCTCGCGGGACTTCCGGCTCAGGCATGAGGGCCACCGTGGACCGGCCCGGCCTTGACAGCCAGGGGCGCTCCCCCCTGATCAAGATCCGCCGCGTGCGCAAGGGCGATCTCTCCAAGGTCCGCGACGTGATCGAGCAGGCCTTCTCGGACTTCTATGAGCGGCAGATGGGCACGCGGCCGCGCCAGGTGTTCGGCGGCGCCCAGTACATCCACCACCGCTGGCTGATGGAGCCCTGGGGGTGCTTCGTCGCCGAGGAAGGCGATGGCAAGATCGTCGGTGCTGCCGTGGCCGTCATGTGGGGCACCCTCGGTCTGGTGGGGCCCGTCGCGGTGCTCCCCAACTACCAGAGCCAGGACATCGGCCAGCAGCTCCTCACGGCGTGCCAGGGCTTCTTCGACGAGAACAAGGCCGTCATGCAGGGCCTCGCCACCTATCCGTACAGCCCGCGGCATCTCGTCCTGTACCAGAAGTGCGGCTACCGGCCGCGCGGGCTCGTGGTGATCACGGCCAAATCCCTGGACCGTCGCGAGATCGTCCAGACCACCCGCCCGGCGAAGCCGGCGGTGAGCCTCAAGCGCTACTCGGCGCTCGAGGAGGCGAAGAAGAAGGCGGCGATCCTCAAACTGCACCGGATCACGAACGGCGTCTTCCGCGGCATGGACCTCGGCAAGGAAGTGGAGATCGTGGACGGCCTGGCGCTGGGCGACACCCTCATCCTCGAGAAGGGGCGGGAGGTGATCGGCTTCGCCATCTACCACACGCCGGGGGTCAGCGAGGCGCCGCAGGGCAGTCTCTACGTCAAGTTCCTGGCCATCGATCCGAAGCACCGGAAGCCGGAGTACCTCCATGCGCTGCTCGGAGCGCTCGAGGACCTGGCCCATGAGGCGGGCCTCCAGCGGGTCGTGGCGCCCGTCTACAGCTACTACTGGACGGCCTACCAGGCGCTGCTCGAGCGCGGCTACCAGATGGACCTCATCATGGTCCGCATGAAGCGGGGCAAGCAGATCGACGACGAGGACCCCACCAACCTGGTGCTCGACGACTGGCGCTAGGCAGGATGCGGAAAAACTCCGCAGGCCGACCCCGGCTGCTCGCGGCGCTCGCCCTGGCGGGCACGCTCGTCCTGCCGGCGGCCGCGACCGGGCATGCCATCGTGCTCGAGTCCTTCCCCGCCCACGACGCCGCGCTCCTCGCGCCGCCGGGTCGCGTCGTGCTCCGCTTCAACGGGAAAATCGAGCACGCGCTCAGCCGCGCGACCATCGAGGAGGTCGGCGGGCGCCCCATGGCCGTGCCGGTGTCGTCCGTCGCTCCCGACCTCCCGTCCTCGCCCGACCGGCTCGTGATCCCGCTGCGCCCCCTCCGCGCCGGCACCTACGTGGTCCGCTTCAAGGTGCTGGCCGCCGACGGGCACATCATCCTTCCTGTTGATCGGAGCCATCCTTCTCTCGTACCGGGAGGCCTGACGTGATCACCGGATTCGCGACGGCTGAAGGAACGGCGGCCTACCGGGCGGGCCTGGGCGCGGCGGCGGCGCCGGAGCACTTCCGCTCGTGGCGCGGGCTCACCCTGTCCTCCGTGGGCATCGGCACCTATCTCGGTGCCGAGGACGACGCCACCGACCGCTCGTACCGAGCGGCGGTGACGCGCGCCCTCGCAGTCGGGATCAACGTGGCGGACTCCGCCGTGAACTACCGCTACCAGCGGAGCGAGCGGGCCGTGGGTGTGGCGCTCCGCGACGTGATCGCCTCGGGTGGCGTGACGCGCGAGCAGGTGGTGCTGGCGACGAAGGGGGGCTTCGTCCCCTTCGACGGTGCCATGCCGCCCAATCCCGGCGCCTATCTCGCCGAGACCTACATCGGTCCCGGCATCCTGCGCCCGGAGGACCTGGTGGGGGGCTGCCACTGCCTCACCCCGCGCTACCTCGCCGACCAGCTCGACCGGAGCCGGGCCAACCTCGGCGTGGAGACCATCGACGTCTACTATCTTCACAACCCGGAGATGCAGCTCTCGGCCGTGGATCGCCCCACCTTCAGGGCCCGGATGCGCGCCGCCTTCGAGTTCCTCGAGGGCGCGGTGGGCGACGGGAAGATCCGCGTGTTCGGGACCGCCACGTGGAACGGATTTCGCCAGCCGCCCGCGGCACCCGACTACCTCTCGCTCGAGGATCTGGCGCTCCTGGCCGCCGAGGTGGCAGGCGAGGCGCACCATTTCCGGGTGATCCAGCTCCCGTATAACCTCGCCATGACCGAGGCCTTCACCACGGCCAACCAGCGCGCGGGCGGGGACACGGTAACGCTCCTGGCGGTGGCCCAGCGCCTCGGCATCTATATCATGAGCTCGGCCTCGATCTACCAGGGCCAGCTTGCCCGCGGGCTGCCGGAGGTCGTGGGCCGGTTCCTGCCGGGGCTCGACACCGACGCCCAGCGCGCGCTGCAGTTCGTGCGCTCCACTCCCGGCATCGGGACCGCGCTCGTGGGCATGAAGGGCGTCGCGCACGTGGAGGAGAACGGGCGGCTGGTCGCCGTGCCTCCCGTGCCGTGGCCGGAGTTCGGGAAGCTGTTCCAGGAGGCGTGACGCCGAGGCGAGTCCTTGAAATCTCCGGAGTTGTCGGCTACGGTGATACGGCGTGATTCGACTGGCAATGGTCACCAAGATCCATCACGTCGGGATTGTCGTCGAGCGGCTCGATCGCGCCTATGGCTTCTGGCGCGACACCCTGGGGCTGCCGCTCGTCCGTCAGGCCGAGATCCCCGACCAGGGCGTGCGGGCCGCGCTCCTGGCCGCCGGCGAGAGCGAGATCGAGCTGCTCGAGCCCACGACGCCGGACAGCGGCGTGGCTCGCTTCCTGGCCAGGCGCGGGGAAGGGCTCCACCACGTCTGCTTCGAGACGCCGGACGTGGACGCGGCGCTGAGCGGGCTCCGGGCGGAGGCCGTGCCGCTCCTCGATGAGCGCGCCCGCCAGGGGCTCGCGGGACGGATCGCGTTCCTCAGCCCGGCGGCGTGCCACGGCGTGCTGGTGGAGCTGGCCACGCCGCCGCACGGCGCGCAGTCCCAGGACTCGCCCGTCCGTCTCAAGCGGCTCGTCATCGGCTGCCGCGAGCCCCACGCCGCCGCGAGGAGCTACCAGCGCCTCTTCGGGCTGCCCGAGGTCGCCATCAACGGCGGCGCGCGCTGCATGCTCGGCTGGGAGGGCGGCGGCACGCTCCTCATGGTGCCGGCGGCCGAGGTGGGGGACGTGGAGGGCATGGTGGCGCTGTCCATGGTGGCTCCGGAGATGGCGCCCCTCGCGGAGCGGCTGCAGCGCGCGGCGGCCGCCATGCTGGTGGGGGCCGCCGAGGTGACCGTCGAGCCGCGCTCGTCCCACGGCGTCCACCTCCACATCAGCCGCTACCACTTCCCCTGAGCGCTTCCACGCTCCGGGGGCTCGACGCAGGAGCTGTCCGCCATGAGACTGCAGGAAGTGGACGGCGGCATCGTCGCCCTCGGCCACCTGGATCCGGCGCGCTGAGGCGGGGCGGGCGCGTCCCCCGCTCATGACGGGGACCGGCGGCGGGCATCGCGGCCACACCCTCTGGCTCGCCGGCATCTGCATGGCCCGCGCCGGGAGCTCGGTCATGTCCATGGCCTACCCCACGGTGCTGGCCTCGGTCCAGGAGGAGTGGGGGCTCTCCTTCACGGCGGCGGGCACCATCAACTCGGCCACCCAGGCCGGGACGGCGCTGTCCCTCGTGGTGCTGTCCGTCCTGGCGGACTACCTGGGTCCGCGGGCGGTGTTCCTCGGCTCGGCTGTCCTCGCCGCCGTCACGTCCTTCCTCATCCCGATCTTCGCCCATGGTCATGCGTCGGCCCTGGTGCTCTTCTTCCTCTCGGCCGTCGCCATCGCGGGGACCTACACTCCGGGCGTGATGCTGATCGCGGCCCGCTTCGAGCCCGCCCGGCGCGGCGGGGCTGTCGGCTGGTTCCTCGCCTCCTCGTCGGTGGGGTATGTGCTGGCCCTGGCCATCGGCGGACTCGTCGTCGCGCATGCCGGCTGGCGCGCGGCGCTCTTCGTCTTGGCGCTGGGGCCCGTCGGGTGCCTGCTGCTGTCCCTCGTCCTGTTCCGAGGGCGCACGGAGCGCGGCGCCGTTCCCTCCAGCCGCTTCACCTGGGACACGGGGCTCGGGGGCAACCGCGCGGCGCAGCTCATGATCGCCGGCTATGTCTTCCACTCGTGGGAGCTCCTGGGCATGTGGGCCTGGACCCCGGCGTTCATGACGGCCGTCCTCGTGGCCCACGGGACGGCCCCTACACCGGCGGCCGGGCTCGGGGCCGGGCTCACGGCGCTCTTCCACGTGATGGGCATCGCCGCCTCGAGCACCGGCGGATGGCTCTCGGACCGGTGGGGGCGCACGGCCGTGATCGCCGGCATGATGATCGTGAGCAGCGCCTGCTCGTTCAGCTTCGGCTGGCTGCTTGGCGCCCCGTTCGCGCTGGTTCTCGTGGCCGGATGTCTCTACGGTTTCTCGGCGCTCGGCGATTCGCCCGTCTACTCCACGGGGATCACCGAGACCGTGCCGCCCGCGCGGCTCGGCTCGGTGCTGGCCATCCGGTCTCTCCTGGGCTTCGGCGCCGGCGCCATCGCGCCCAGCGTCTTCGGCATGGTGCTCGACCTCTACCAGGACCGGACCGCGGTGGCGGGTTGGGGCTGGGGCTTCTCGGTACTGGGCATCGGCGGCGTCCTGGGGCTCGCGAGCATTCTCTGGTTGCGCGCCCTCCCCGAGGCGCGGCGGCTGGCGGGGGGCAAGCGGTGAGCAGCGAACCCGTGCGAGAGGAGGCAAGACAATTATGTCCAGGTCTGGCCGTAGCCAGCCCGGCCGCGTGAGAGGAATCGGGCCGGGGCGCAAGACACGCCGGACCCTCGAGCGCGGAGGGACGGGGCCGGCCGGCGAGCTGAACACCCAGCTGGGCTCCTGGCCGCGCGTGAAGGTCACGCCGATGTTCGGACGCTGGGGCTACTTCGTCGGGCCCCAGCTCTTCGCCTGCTTCCCCCTTCGCGCCAAGGACACGGACCTCTGGATCCGGCTGACGCCCGAGGATCAGCGGCGGGCGCTCCAGGTGCCGGGCTTCGTACCCCCCCGCCGCTTCGCGGCGCGCGGGTGGGTCGAGTGCCACGTGGAGACGTCGCGGGATGTGGGGAAGGCGATTCGCTGGCTGAGGCGGAGCTACGAGGCGGGGAAGCAGGATCTCGAGCGAAAGGAGCGGAAGACGACATGAAGGGCGTCAACGCAGCAGATGGGCCTTTTTCAGCCTTCGCAGGCCGCTCAAAAAGGTCCAGATGCAAGGCGGCGCCCGACGGCCGCACGCGAGGCGTACTCCGCTTGGCGAGCCGAGCCGGAGGCGAGGTGAGCGGATCCGGAGATCCGGGCGAGCGTGAGCGAGCCACGTTGAGCGTGCGGCCGAGGGCGTCAACGAAGCAGATGGGCCTTTTTCAGCGGCCTGCTAGCGGGCAGCCTCGGTCTGGACCCGCCCGGCCAGGGATGTCTCCTCGATCGCCTCGATGCGGATCACGGGGATCAGCGGCCAGGCGAGTGCGGTCATGACGGCCCCGATCAGCACGAGCGGGGTGAAGCCGAGCCAGTCGTAGAGGTAGCCGCCCACCACCTGGGAGCCCTGCGCGCCCAGGTTGTACACGGACATGAGTAGCGCGAAGAAGGTCCCCTCCACGCGCCGCGGGCACGCCTTGGCAGCCAGCTCCAGGAACGCGAGTTGCACGACCATGCCCACGGCGCCGAACACCAGCTCGATGGCGATGGCCGAGGTGGCGTCGCGATAGAAGAGGTAGGCCAGCGTGCCCGCCAGGCCGGCGCCGATGGACAGCGTGATCAGGCGCCGCAGCGGGAGCCGGCGGGAGAGCGGCGCGTAGATCAGGGCGCCCACGACGGCCGAGGCGGAGCCGAGCGAGGAGAGGACGCCGATGAAGCGCTGGCTGAACCCGAGCGTGTCCGTCTGGTAGAAGAGCAGGGCGGGGCCGAAGGACGGGCTGAACGTCCAGAAGAGGATGAAGCCCGCGACCACCCAGATGGGACGGTCGCCCAGCGCAGCGCGCACGGCGCTCCAGGTCTCGCGGAAGGCCGCGGCGTCAGGGCGGGCCCGCTTCTCGTGGACGAACAGTGACGCCATCGTGAAGGACAGCAAGGGAAAGCAGGCCGCGATCAGGAAGGCCAGGCCCAGGCTGCGGGTCTCGGCCAGGCGCCCGCCGAGGACGCCCACCAGGACGGCTGCCGTGTAGATGGCGCTCCACTGGATGGCCTGGAAGGCCCCGATGAGCCCGTGGGCGCGGCCGGTCTCCACCATGAGGGCGTCCGTCAGCACGTCGCTGAAGGCGAGTCCCAGCCCCATGGCGGCGGCGAGCATGCCCAGCCACCAGTAGGGGTGGCTCCGGGACAGGCCGAGGGTCATGCCCGCCGCCGCCGCCGCGGCGGACACGCAGAGGAAGTAGCTCTTGCGGCGGCGGCCGAACAGCGGCACGAAGTCCGACAGGAGCCCGTAGGCGGGCTTGATCCACCAGGGCCAGGTGGTCAGCGTGAAAAAGGTCGCCACCTGGCCGGCGGAGAAGCCCAGGTCCTTGAAGGAGATGGTGATGGTCTGGTTGGGGAGCGACCACATCCCCTGGGCGAAGTAGACGACCCCGAAGAGCGCCGCCAGCCGCCGGGCCTCAGGCGCATGGAACGGGAAGAGGCGGCGCCGGCGCTCCTGGCGGGGCGGAGCCATCAGCCCCTCATGTCTCGATCGGGCCGGCGGCGCTCGCCGCGGCCTCGGCGCGCGACTGCGCCTCGATCCGCTCCACCTTCACCAGAGGGACGAGGGGGAAGGCGAGGAGGGTCATCGCCGCCGAGATGAGCACCAGCGGCGTGTAGCCGAGCCAGTCGTAGAGGTAGCCGCCCACGACCTGCGAGCCCTGGGCGCCGCCGTTGAAGACCGACATGAGCAACGCGAAGAACGTGCCCTCCACGCGGCGGGGGCAGGCCTTGGCGGCGAGGTCGAGGAAGGCGAGCTGGGTGATCATGCCGATGCAGCCGAACACGATGTCGATGATGATGGCGGAGGTGGCATCACGATAGACGAGGTAGGCCAGTGTCCCGACCACGCCCGCGCCGATGGCGCCGTTGATCAGCCACTTGAGCGGCATCCGCCGGGAGAGCGGCGCGTAGACCAGGGCACCCACGACGGCGGCCGCCGAGCCCAGCGAGCCCAGGATCCCGATGAACTGCTGGCTGAACTTGAGCGTGTCCGTCTGGTAGTAGACGAGCGCCGGTCCGAAGGACGGACTGAAGGTCCAGAAGAGGATGAACCCCGCGACGACCCAGATCTCGCGCTCCGCGACGGCCCCGCGGATGGCGCGGAGCGTCTCGCGAAAGGCCGCCCGGTCGGTACGGGTGGGCGCCTCCTTGATGAAGAGCGCGGCCATGAGGAACGAGACCAGCGGGAAGCACCCCGCCAAGAGGAAGGCGCTGCGCAGGTTCCGCATCTCCGCGAGCCGCCCGCCGATGACGCCGACCAGGATGGAGGCCCCGTAGATACAGGCCCACTGCACAGCCTGGAAGGCCCCGGTGAGCCCCAGCGGCTTGCCGTTCTCCACCATGAGCGCGTCGGTCAGCACGTCGGTGAAGGCCAGCCCCAAGCCCATCACCGCGAAGAGCCCCGCCAGCCACCAGTATGGCCGCTCCGTCATGAGCCCCAGCGCGAGCCCCGCCGAGGCCGCCAGCGCCGACGTCAGGAGGAAGTAGCTCCTCCGCCGCCGGCCGAAGAGCGGCACGAAGTCCGAGAGGAGCCCGTACACGGGCTTGATCAGCCACGGGACCGTGCTGATGGTGAAGAAGGTCGCCACCTGTCCGGCCGAGAACCCCAGGTCCTTGAAGACGATGGTGATCGTCTGGTTGGGCAGGGACCACATCCCCTGGGAAAAGTAGACGATCCCGAAGAGGAGGGCGAGCCGCTGGGCGTCCGCGGTCTGGAACGGATGGAGGCGCTGGAGCCCGCTCAGCATCCCAGCACTATACAACGTGTGCTAGGCTTGGGCCTTGATGCGCGAGACGAAACCCTCCGTCTGCCCCCACGACTGCCCTGGCCAGTGCTCTCTCCTCGTGACGGTGGAGAGCGGGCGCATCACCTCGAACCTGATCGAGGTGACCAAGCGTGTCTTCTGACGCCGCCTCCGCCGCACGGTCCCTCGCGCCCGCGGTCGTGGCCGACATCGAGCGGGCGCTCGCCGTGCTTCCCGTCGAGGCGCTCGAGCGGGAGTACTGGGAGCAGGACGAGTTCCTCTTCATCCCGGACGCCGTGCCTCGAGAGACCGTGGCCCGTCTCCTGGAGGACGTGGAGCGCCTGGAGCCCGGGCTCAACCGGAACTACGTCCCGCGCCACAAGAAGGGGGGGAGCGTGAGTCACTTCGCCATCGCCGATGGCGGGCCCGCGCTGCTGGCCTTCTACCGGTCCGAGGCCTTCCGGCGCTTCCTCGGCCGACTGGTCCGGGCCGACCTCACGCTCTGCCCGGACGACGATCCTCATGCCTGCGCCCTGTACTTCTACACGGCGGCCGCGGACCACATGGGCTACCACTACGACACCTCCTATTACAAGGGGGCGCGCTACACGGTCCTCGTGGGCCTCGTGCAGGACTCTGCGAGCCGTCTCCTCTGCCGGCTCCACACGCGCCAGCCGGGACGCGCGCCGCGCGACCTGGCCGTCGCCACGACGCCGGGCTCCATGGTCATCTTCAACGGTGACAAGGTGTACCACGGCGTGAGTCCCTCGCAGGCCGGCGACCGGCGCGTCGTGCTGACGCTCGAGTACGTGACGAGCCAGGAGATCGGCCGGGCGACGAAGCTCTTCTCGGACCTCAAGGATGCCTTCGCCTACTTCGGCGTGCGGGCGGTCTGGCAGGGCCGCCGCCGCGCGCGCCGGCGTACCGACATCGCGTCGCGTCACACATCCGACGCGACGTCCTGAGAAAGGAAGGGCACAGCGATGGCTGCAACGACTGGTTCGGGGAGCCCCGCAGTGATGCGCGCACGGTGGGCTCCCGTGGAAGGCGCCGCGGAGCTGTTCACCCCCGAGTTCCTCGACTACGTCGTCCGGCTGCACGACGAGCTCACGCCGCGGATCCGCGCGCTGCTCGCCAAGCGCCAGGCAGTCCTCAGGCGCGCGCTCGACCAGGGCCTCCTGCCCACGCATCCGCCGAGGACCGCCATCAACACCGGCGACTGGAAGGTGCCGCCGGTGCCGGAGGACCTGCGCACGCCGGGCATCGAGATCTCGGGCCCCTGCTCCATCACGAGCATGTTCATCAACGCGCTGAATCCCGGGCCCGAGGGGGAGCGGGCCGCGGGCGATCTCGACGACGACGAGGACTCGGCGGGCCACCGGCTCGTGGACACGGTGCGCGCCGCGCACAACCGGCTCGCCGCCGTCAACCGCGAGCTGCGCGCCTTCGACGCCGGGAAGGGCAAGGAGTACAGGATCGCCGACGGCGAGCTGCCCTTCTTCATGCACCGCGAGCGGGGCATCCACCTGGATGAGCCGGACTTCACCGTGGACGGCCAGCCCATCCCGGCGGCGATCCTGGGCACCGCGCTCACCTTCTACTATGCCGGCCGGGCGCAGGCCAACCGCGGGCAGGGGATCTACTTCTATCTGCCGAAGCTCGAGTCCGCCGAGGAGTGCGCCTGGTACCGCGACCTGTTCGACCGCTCCCGCGAGTCCCTGCCCTTCCTCAAGACCGCCGTGATCAGCGCCGTGCCGCTCGTCGAGTCGCTGCCGGCGGTGTACCAGATGGAGGAGATGCTCCACGCCCTCGGTCCCTACGCCGGAGGGCTCAACGCGGCTCGCTGGGATCTCAAGGCGAGCATGTTCGAGTTCATCATGGCGGACCCCAGGTCCGTCTGGCCCGATCGGTTCGGTGTGGACATCAAGACGACCCCGTTCCTCGCCAATATCTTCCGGCGCCTCGTGGCCATCTGCCTCAAGCGCGGGGCGGCACCCGTCGGCGGCATGGCCACGGCGCTGCCGAGCAGCGATCCGGAGGTCAACCGCGCGGCCGGGGAGGCCATCCGGAAGGACAAGGAGTGGGAGGCACGCCAGGGCTTCATCCGCGCCTGGGTGGCGCACATCTTCCACATGAAGACGGCGAGCGACCCGTTCAGGGAGCTGATCGCCTCGGGCTGGAAGCCGACCGCCGACATGGCCAACCCCGACAATTACCCGGTCAAGATCGAGGTGCCCGAGGGGCCCATCACCGTGGAGGGGACGCGCCGCAACGCCCGCATGGTCGTCGAGTACCTGGAGGGCTGGCTCAACGGACGCGGGGCCAAGGGGATCGACAGCTTGGCGGGCAAGCCCGGCGTCCATCCGGCGCTGATGGAGGACCTCGCGACGGGCCGGATGTCGGTGGCGCAGATCGCCCAGCGGATCCGGCACCGGGCAAGGACCACCGACGGCGCGCAGGTCCACGACGTCCCGCTGGTCAAGCGGCTCCTGCAGGAGGAGACCGAGGACATCCTCGTGCGCCTGAAGGCCACCGTGAGGGACGACCAGGGGCGCGCGGCCTACGCCGAGGCGGCGCAGCGCTACCGCAAGGCCGTGAAGATCGCCATGCGGTGGATCAAGAACTACACCGAGCTGGACTTCCGGAGCCTGGGCTCGTACACGCGGGCCGACCTGGACCGGATCGCCGCCGCCCCCGACGCCTTCTAGCGCCGGTCCAATTCACTTCGCCTCCGCCCGCTCCACAGGACCAGGAGCAGGAAGATCGGGGTCCCCATCGCGGCGAGGACGAGGAACCAGGCGGCCTTCCCCGCCGCCGCCAGGAGCACGATCAGGTAGATGAAGTCGCGGTGGGCGAGGGCCTCCACGACCCGCGACGAGGGCGAAGCGCTCGCGACAGGGACAAGGGGGTGCGCGCCGCGCCGGTACACCGCGACGGCCGCCCCCGCGGTGCTCGCCACTGCCACGGCGCCGAACAGCAGGGGCCAGGAGGCGCGGGCGTCCAGGCTCCAGCCAAGGGCCATGCCCGCGAATACGGCCACGTGCACCAGGTTGTCCCCCCAGAAGTCCAGGATGGCCCCGTGAGGCGACTCCAGGAACTTCAGACGGGCGAGCTCGCCGTCGCAGCCGTCGAGGATCGAGTGGGCCAGGAACAGGAGCGCCCCGGCGAGCTGCCAGCCGGGCGCCGAGGACAGGAAGAACGGCGCGGAGGCCAGACCGACGGCGACGCTCACGAGCGTCATCAGGTTCGGGGTGATTGCCGTCCTGACGAGCCGGCGCGTGAGGGCCAGCGACAGCCGTCGCTCGAAGTGGCGGGACATGAATCCCTCGCTGGGCGTGATCAGGCTGCGCAGCAGCCAGCTCTCGGCGGCGGTGAGATCGGTCGGGGCGCTGAGCGGGAAGTGGCCGTCGGTGCCGAGGCTCCCGCTGGCCGTCTTGAACATGCCGCGCAGGGCGGCCACCGCTTCGCCCGCGCTACGGGCTCGGGCCGCCGCTTCCACGACGCGCGCCGGCTCCGTCGTCTCGAGCACGGCGACCGAAGCGTCGTCGACGCAGAGGTGATCGGGCTCCAATGCCATCTCGCGCAGGCCGCGCAGCCACGCGGGCTGCGGAACCACGTTGGCGGCCAGGAGGACGATGCGCGGCGGCAGCGGCGAAGGGAGCGCGCCGGCGGCGCCGATCGGGGTGGCCGAGGTCCCGGCGAGAAGCGGCTGATCCTCGGACCGCAGCCCGCCCACCAGCACGGCGCCGAATCCGGCATGATCCGCCGCCAGGACGATCCGGCGCAAGAGGGGCAGGCCGGCCACGAGCAATCTCGGCGGAATCCCACCGCCGTCCGGCTCCGGAGGCAGGATCAGCAGGACCCCGCCCCCGTCCGGCGCCGCCCCCGCCAGGGCCACCCTCAGAGCGACGGCCCCCGCCCGACCGCCGGCCGGGTCAGCGGCAGGGGGATGGCCTGCTCGCCGCGATGGCTCGATTCCCGCGCGGAGGCTTCCAGCGCCACGCAGAGGGACACCTCCGCGAGATTCTCACCCCGGGGCGCCGAGCCGTCGATCTCGGCAAGGAACTGCTCCGCGACCGGGCCGAACCAGTCGGGGTGCTGGGAGCCGTCGGACATCGCCGGCGGGCACGGCCACCGCTGCTCGCGGGGCGCCCCGTCGCGCCGGGTCAGCACGAGCGTGTCGTCCTCGATGCACAGCGTGCCCTCGGTGCCCGTGAGCTCGACCCAGTTGCGTCTGACGTCGGAAGCCCAGGTGAGGAACACCTCCGCGGTGGCGCCAGCGAAGGTGAGCTGCAGCCGGGCGGTGTCCTCCAGCGGCCACTGGAAATGCCGGCGCCGCTCGAGCGCGGCGCTCACGGTGAGGGGCTCGCGCCCGATCCAGCGCCGCAGGACGTAGAACACGTGCCAGCCGTGGTCCGTGAGCACGCCGCCCCCCGCTATGGCCGGGTCGGTGCGCCAGTTCCCGGCGTGCTCGTCCTGGGTCGCCGCAGGGCGGGTCCGGAGGGTGTGCCAGACGACACGCAGGACTTGGCCGATAGCGCCGTCGCGCACCAGCTCCCAGGTGCGCCGGACGATGGGCGCGTGATGCCAGTTGTGGACGGTGTGGAGCACACGGTCGGTGGCAGCGGCGATCTGGGTGACCGTGGTGAGCTCGCCCGGAGAGCAGACCAGCGGTTTCTCGCAGAGGACGTGGAGCCCGCGCCGCAGGGCGGCGGTGACCAGCCCGGCATGACTCGACGGCGGCGTGCAGATGTCGACGAAGTCGAGCCGTTCCACGGCCAGGAGATCGTCGGCCGAGTCGTACCAGCGGGCGCCGGGCAGCCGCGCTGCGGCCGCGGCCCGCTGCGCCGGGCGCGTGTCGGTCACCGCCACGATCTCGACGTCGCGCCGATCGAGCCAGCCGGGGAGATGGGCGTGGACGGCGACGTTGCCGAGACCGATGATGGCGCCCCGCCGCATTCTAGGGCATTCCTTCGCCATGACCGCGTCAGTCGAGCCCGTGTCGGGGGAGCATCGCGGCGAGCGCCTCTTCGAGGAGGCCGAGCCCCTCGAGCGCAGTGTCCTCGGAGATGACGAGGGGCGGGTTGATCCGGATGGTGGGCGAGTACGTCATGGCGACGAGGCCGCGCCGGAGGCACTCCTGGTAGAGCGCCTGCGCCACCTCCTTCGGGACCGGCTCCTTCGTCAGGCGGTCCCGGACGAGCTCGATGCCCAGCATCAGGCCCTTGCCGCGCACCTCGCCGACGGAGCGGAACCGCTCCTTCATCTGCTCCAGGCGCGCGAGCATGACCGCGCCCACGCGGGCCGAATTCTTGACAAGGTCCTCGCCCAGGATGATCTCGAGGGAGGCGAGGCCGGCGGCGGCGGCGAGGGGATTGCCGCCGTAGCTCGACGAGCTGGCGCTCGGATTCGACCAGGGCGGGGTACTCGTGAGCGCGTCCGTGGAGATCACGCCGCTCAGGGGGAAGCCCCCGCCCATGCCCTTGCCCACCGTCATGGCGTCCGGGACCACCCCGTCGTGATCCGAGCCCCACATGGATCCCGTCCGCCCGAAGCCTGTGATCATCTCGTCGGTGATGAGCAGGGCCCCGTGGTCGCGGGCGAGCGCCTGGACGGCCCGGAGGAACCCCTCGGGCGGCACCACATTGCCCGCAGTCCCCTGCATCGGCTCCACGATGATGGCCGCGATCTCGCCGCTCGTCTGATGGCGGATCACGTCGCGGAGGTACTCGGCGCAGGCGATCCCGCACTCGGGATACCGGAGCTTCAACGGGCAGCGGTAGCAGTCGGCGTACGGCGAGAGGTACTGACCCGGCAGGAATGGGCCCAGGTGGTGCTTGAAGTCGCTGCCGAGGAGGCCCAGCACCCCGCCCGTCTTGCCGTGGAACCCGCCCCAGAAGCCGAGCACCTCGTGCTTCTTGGTCACGGCCTTGGCCAGGCGCAGCGCGGCCTCCACCGCCTCGGCGCCGCCCGTGAAGAGCTGGATCCGGGTGAGCCCGGGAGGTGTGACGGTGGCGAGGAGCTCGAGGAACTTCGCCCGCACCTCCGTCGTGAAGCTGCCGAAGGTGAGGCGCTCGACCTGCCGCTTCAGGGTCTCGACGTAGTGGGGATGGCAGTGGCCGACGCTCCCGACGGCGATGCCCGCGATGAAGTCGATGTAGGTGTTTCCGTCCTCGTCGATCAGCGTGCAGCCGGTGCCCCGCGCCATGGCGCGCCCGGCGCGCAGCGCGAAGGACTGCAGCCCGGCCGCCATGTGCCGCTGCTCCTGCGCGACGATCCTCCGCGAGCGGGGGCCCGGGACACGAGGCGTCGTCACCGGGCTCCTCCCGTGAGCCGCCGGTCGAGATAGGCAGCGATCTCGGCGCTGGCCTCGTCGCGGTACAGGGCGAAGCTCGGCCAGGCGTTGAGATCGAGGAGCACGAGGTCCCCGCGCGCGGTTGCGATGGCGTCGCCCCCATACACCTCGAGGCCCAGGGCCGCCGCCGCCGTCCGCGCGAGGCGCGCGAGGCCGCGCGGATCGAGGGGATGACCGGCGACTGTCTGGTCCTTGTGGTAGAACCACCTGAACCACGGAGGCCCTCCGTCGCGAGCGCCTCCGGTGCCGATGCCGTAGAACTTGACGAGGTCGCCCTCGAGGTGCTCCTGGAGCACGGCACGCGGCAGGTCGCGCCGCGCCAGCGCCTCGAGGGCGGCGCGGCAGGCTTCCTCGGTGGCGGCGAAGACGACGTCCCCGTCCTGGGTGTTGTGGACATCGGACCGCTTGACCCAGACGGGGAGCGATGCCGGGCGTGGCGACGCGGCCGTGGAGACGAGGGCGCTCCGGATGAAGGCCACGTCGGCCTCCTCGAACTGGGCGATCATCCGCTCGCGGTACGTATTGAGGACGGCGACCGGACTGTTGACCTGGCGCAACCCGCCTGTCTCCCAGTTGCGGAGCTGACGCAGGACTTCCGCGCCCTCGCACATGAGAAAGACGAAGTCCGGGGGCCCCTCGGCCGGCGCCAGCAGCTCGTCCGGGCTCTTGAGGACCACGTCGAAGCCTCGTTCCTCCAGGTGCTTGCCCGTCAGGCGGAGGATCTCGGCATCGTCGACTTCACGGTTCGGCGAATGCGTCCGTTCTCGAAACACGCCCCAGGAGCGCCCACGGCTCACCCGGCACCACCTCCCACTCCCGAATGGGTCGTGGCGGCGACCAGCGCTTCAGCGAACGCAACGTCGCTCGCCCGGTCGACGTCCACCACCGTCTGGATGATCTCACCGTATACCGGCTCTCCCGAGCGCACGAGCCATCCCAGGAGATCCCGCAGCCGCCCGAGCCCCGGCGGAGGGCGGAGGAGCCGGATGCGCTCGGAGAGCAGGTACATGCCGGCGGTCACGAGGATGCCGCCGGGCTCACCGAGCTGCACGATGCGGCCGTCGGCGCCGAGCCGTGCCCACAGGGGTTTCTCGTCGGCCACGAGCGGCGTCACGGCCAGGACGGTGGCCTGGGGCGGCCGCCGCCGCGCCGCCTCGACGAACCGGACGAAGTCGGTCTCCCGGCACCACGCGTCCACCGTTGAGACCAGGAGCCGCCCCGTCCCGGACCGCGCCGTCACCTCGAGGAAGCTCTCGAGCGAGGAGCGGGTGGTCTTCACGATGAACTCGAGATGGAGCCCGGCGAAGCGCCCGTGCGCCCACTCCACGCAGTCCCGCTCGCGCTCGTTCACGATGACGATGATGGAGGTGATGCCGGCGGCCACGAAGTTCCGGATCACCGACTCGATCAGGGGCACCCCCGCCACCGGGACCAGCGGCTTGGGCATCGCGAAGCCCGCCTCGCGCAGGCGGCTGCCGTCCCCCGCCGCGATGATTCCGCCCTGCAACCGTCCCTCCGGGGTCACAGCAACAGCCCCTCCAGATCCTTCAGGGAATGCACGATGGGGTCACCCGGACAGCAAGAGCCTCGCCCCTGAGACGGCTCGGCGGCCAGCCACACGTGAGGCATGCCCACCGCTCGCGCCGCGACCATGTCGCGTGGGAGGGAATCGCCCACGAACACCGCCTCGGCCGGCCTCACGCGGAGCGCTTCGAGCGCCGTCCGGAATATGCGCGGGTCGGGCTTGCGCCACCCCACGCGCGCCGAGTCCATGATAGTCGCGAAGAGGCTCCGGACGCCGCAATCATCGCACACGGTCTCGAGATTGCCATAGAAGTTGGAGACGATGCCAAGGCGGTAGCGGCGGCCCAGGGCCTCGAGCAGAGGGGCGTTGGCGCGCACGGCCGCCAGCGACTGCTGGAGGAACCGCGTTGCCACACGGTCCGCTACCGCCGCATCGGCCAGCCGGAGCCCGCCGGCCACGCCGGCGATGAGCCGGTGCACGGTGTCCGCGAACGACAGCGTGGGCGGCACGGCCCCGACGAGCGCGTCGTCGGCCGCGTAGAACACGGGGTCGAAGCGCTCGGGGGTGAGGGCGAGCCCCTCCTCCCCGAGGAGCCGGGCGACGCGCTCCTTCCAGGGGTGGCCGTCGGCGTCGAGGGTGCCGCCGAAGTCGAACAGCACCGCGCGGCACCGGGTCAGCGGGCGAGCCGCGGTTGGGGAGGCTGTCCTCATGCGGCGGAGGAGGTGGAGATGGAGTCCCCCACGGGCTGCGCGGCGTGCCGGGGGATCATCCGCAAGACGACCGGCAGCACCACGAGCGAGGCCAGCAGGGCGCAGGCCGCCCCGATGGTGAGGAGCAGCCCGAGGCCGAAGATCCCGCGGTGGTGGGCGATCATCAGGCTCCCGAACCCGACGATCGTCGTCAACCCGTTGAGCGCCACCGCCATCACCGTGCTCCGCGCCACGAGCGGGCCGCCGTGCTCGCGCCCTTCCAGGTAGCGCATCACCACGTTGAGGCCGAACTCCGCCGAGGTCCCGATGATCAGGGGCAGGCCCCAGACGTTGGCGAGGGTGAACTGGAGACCGAAGAGGCGCATGAGCCCGATGGTCCACACGAGGCCGAGCACGAGGGGCAGCAGGGCGAGGAGCGTCTCGCGGACCCGCCGGATCATCCAGAAGGTGAGCCCGCCCACGAGGATGAACGCATACACCGTCCCCTGCACGTACGCACGCTCCATGAGGCGGATCGCCTCGTAGGTGATCACGGGCGGGCCCGTCACGTTCGGGTCCACCGAGCGCAGCTCTCGCACGAACTGCTCGGCGCCGGCGCGCTCCCAGATGTCCACCTTGGGGTGCACCTGGAGCAGGAAGTGCCCGCTGGCGCCGATGAACTTCCGCCGCAGCTCCTCCGGCACGTCCGTGGGCGTGATGATCTTCGGGCGCAGGCGGCGCTGGAGTCCGTAGAACTTGTCCACGAAGTCCCGGTAGAGCTGGGCTTGCAGGTGGTTGAGGGCGGCCTCGGCCACTTCCCGGTCGGCCGACTCGAGGCGCGTCAGCAAGGCGGCCGCCAGCTCCCGGAGCCGCTTCATCTCGGCGGGGAGCTTCGCGCCCGCCTCGGCGGCGGCCATGTCGAGGCGTCGATTGAGGTCGCGCACCGCCTGCGTCAGCCGGTCGAGGTCCACGGGACTCGATCGCCCGATGCGGACAGGATTCACCAGCGGCGCGAAGCTCTTGATGATCGCAATCTTGGCGGCCTGGTTTTCGGGGATCAGGTGGAGCACCGAATCCACCTCGGAGACGGACGGCAGCCGCTCGAACGCCTCCTGCTTCCGCCGGAGCTCCTCCAGTGAAGCCGCGGAGGCGAGGCCGTTGAAGCCTGAGCGGCCCGTCGTGGCCAGGATGCGCTTCTCCCAGACCACCGACTCGGTGCCCTTCGCCTGCAGGTTCAAGAGGTTGTAGTCGAAGCCCACCGATGGCACCCCCCAGGCCGCCAAGACGGTGAGCACGCCCGCAGCGGCCAGGATCGTCCCCGGGTAGCGCGTGAGCCGCTCGAGGACCGGCACGTGTATCTGCTCGAGGTGATGGGCACGGGGCTTCTGGTCGCGGGGCCGAGCGGCGTGGCGGCGGTCCACCAGCACCAGGAGGGCCGGGAAGAGGGTCATCATGCTGAGCCACGCAAGCAAGATGGAGGTCCCCGCAATGACGCCCAGCTCCTGGATGCCGCGGAAGTCGGTGAGACGGAGGACGTAGAAGGTGCCGCCCGCGGTGAGGGCGCCGAGCAGCATGCCGGGTCCGGTCCGGGCGGCGGTGACCTCCAGGGCCTCGTTGAGGTTGCGGCCGAGGAAGATCTCCTCCTCGTAGCGGAAGAGGAAGTAGATGCCATAGTCGATCCCGATGCCGATCACGATGGAGATGAACATCACCGAGAAGATGGTGAGGTGGCCCACTACCAGCGTGATCGCGCCCATGGACCATGCCAGGCTCACCGCGAGGACGACCAGCATCAGGAGCGGCTTCCCCACTCGCCAGAAGGCGAGCGTGATCACGAGCAGGGTGAGCGCGAAGGCGAGCAGTGTGGCGACCTGGCTGTCGGCGAACGCCGCCGCCATCTCGTCGTTGGACAGCGCGGGGGCGCCCGTCACCCCCGCCTGCACGTTGGGGAAGACCGGGCGCAGCCGGGCGATGGCTCCGCGGATGGCGTCGATGGCCCGGTGGTCGCCGACGAAGCTCCCCTTCTCCCCCGCGGGCGCCTCGACCAGCACGAAGAGCAGGCTCTTGTCGTCCGACAGGAAGTAGCCGGCGTCGGAGTCCACGTCGGCGCCGAAGGTGAACATCGTGGCCCACGGCGAGCGGTACTGCGTCGGGCGGTCGAGGCGGCTCGTGATCTGGTCCAGCAGCACCCGCAGGAAGCGCGTGTCGACCGCCTTGTCCTCCTGGAGGCCGAGGTCGAAGATGGTGGTGAGAAAGCTGGCGGCGATCTGGGTGTTGATCCCCTCCAGGAGCTGGGCGAGGCTCGGATCCCCCGCGAAGCTCTCCATGAACTCCTGGTGGTCGAAGATCTTGTCCCGGATCTCGCGCAGCTTTGCCGTGGACAGGTAGAGGAGCTGGCGACCCTCGAAGCGCTTGGGATCGATCCGGTACGAGGCTCGGGGGAACTTCACGGGGGAATTGCGCAGCTCCTGAACGAGGCGGCTCGCGTAGTCCCTGGCGGCCTCGAACGAGCGGGCTTCCACGACCACCACGATGTCTTCCAGCTCACCGAAGTCCCGGGAGTACTCGGCGTAGCGGAGGACGTAGCCGGCGTTCTGGGGCAGCAGGTCCCGCCCGGAGGTTTTGAAGCGAAGGCCCTGGACGGCGTACGCGGTGCCCGCCAGCGCGAGGACGAGGGACACCAATACCGTCAGGACCGGGCGCCGGCAGGACACCCGAACCAGGCTGCGCAGCAGACGACCGGTTCTGGAGATGGCGATCATGGGCAGGGACAGCGAAACCCCTGAAAGTGTACCACCATGCCCTGCGGGGACCGAGATGTGGTCCCGGGGATGAGAGACAGGGGCCGGGGGGGCGGGGCGAGCTCGGGGCCGGGGTTACTCGTCGCCGGTGATGAACTGCTCGAGGCGCGTCCGGGCCTGCTCGTCCGACCACTGCTCGGGCGGGGACTTCATGAGGTACGCGGAGGGGGCCAGGAGGGTGCCCTTGAGGCCGCGGTCCATGGCGATCTTGCAGCAGCGGATCGCGTCGACGACGACGCCGGCCGAGTTCGGCGAGTCCCAGACCTCGAGCTTGAGCTCGATGTTGATCGCCTGGTCCCCGAAGCCGCGCCCCTCCAGCCGGATGTGCGCCCACTTCCGGTCGGCGAGCCACGCCACGTAGTCGCTGGGTCCGATGTGGATGGCGTCGTCGGGCAGGTCGTGGGTGAGCTGGGAGCGGACGGAGTCCGTCTTCGAGATCTTCTTGGACTGCAGGCGCTGGCGCTCCAGCATGTTGTAGAAGTCGGTGTTCCCGCCGACGTTGAGCTGGCTGGTGCGGTCCAGGTGAACGCCCCGGTCCATGAAGAGCTTGGCCAGCATCCGGTGCACGATGGTGGCGCCGACCTGCGACTTCACGTCGTCCCCCACGACGGGCAGGCCGCGCTCCTCGAAGCGGCCGCGCCAGTACGCCTCCCGCGCGATGAACACGGGGATGCAGTTGACGAACCCGCAGCCCGCGTCCAGCACCTGCTCGACGTACCACTTGGTCGCCATCTCGCTTCCCACGGGCAGGTAGTTGACCACCACGTCCGTGCGGGTGTCGCGGAGGATCCCCGCGATGTCGGCCGTGGAGCCGGGTGCCTTCGTGATCACCTGGGACAGGTAGTGGCCCAGACCGTCGTGGGTCATCCCGCGGTGGACCGGGACCCCGAGCCGCGGCACCTCCGCGAAACGCACGGTGTTGTTCGGCGCGGCGGCGATGGCCTCGGAGAGGTCGGTCCCGACCTTGCGCGCATCGATGTCAAAGGCCGCCGAGAACTCGATGTCGCCCACACGGTACTGGCCGAGCCGGGGCCGCATGAGGCCCGGGATGAAGCCATCATCATCCGCCGTCCTGTAGTACTGCACCCCCTGGACGAGGGCCGAGGCGCAGTTGCCCACTCCGATGATCGCGACGCGAACAGAGCCCACGGGCGCCTCCTTTGGCTGTGCCGTCGTCGGCACGCCGTCCTGGATGCGGGACGCGCGGTCTGCGACGAGCGCCCCGAGTCTAGCACACCGGGAGCCGCCGGGGTCGAGCCCGGCGCTACGTCTCGGAGCGCTCGACGCCGGGCGCCGGGCGCGCCGACAGCAGAGCCATGGCGGCCAGGCCCAGCCCGATCCACGCGGCCTCGCGCAACCGGCGGATCAGCGTGTACGAGAGCCCGGCGACGCCGCCCAGCCCGAAGGCGGCGAAGATGGCGACGTTGCCCCCTTCGAGTGCCCCCAGCGAGGCCGGGATCATGAAGCTCGCGAACTTGATCGCGGTCCCGAAGGCCTCGATCGCCACGGCGGTCGGGAGCGAGACCGGCAGCCCGAGGAAGCTCAGCACCAGGTAGATCTCGAGGCTGCCGACCGTCCAGGCCATGAAGTGAAGCAGGATGCCGGCCAGGAGGCGCCGGCGGTGATGGCGGTAGAAGATTGCCAGCGCCCGGTCGAGGCCATCGAGCCGTTCCTGACCGCGTTCTCCTGGCCCCATGCCGAACCGCCCGAGCAGCCGGCCGCCGCGGCCCGCGGCGCCCTGGAGCTGGACGAAGACGAACCCGCCCACGGCCGCGGTTTCCACCGCGAGGAGCACGAGCATGGCGGTCATCACGGGGTTCGAGACCGGCATGCGCGTGGTGGCGACGAGGAGGCCGAGCACGAGGAAGAGCCCCTGGCCGACGACGATGGTGGTCTTGTCGACGATCACCGAGGCGAGCCCGTCCTGCAGCGAAGCCCACGGGCGCATCAGATAGGCCTTCACGGGCTCGCCGCCGACGGAGGCCGTCGGCGTGGTCGCATTGACCGCTTCCCCCGCGAGCCGCGCCCCCCACAGCGTCCAGAAGGGCAACCCGCGGCCGCGGAAGGCGCAGCGCCACGCGAGCGTGTCCAGCGTCGTCGTGAGGGTGTAGGGGAAGCAGAGCACCAGGAGGAGGCGCCAGGAGAGCGTGCGCACCGAGTCCCAGACGGTGGCGGGGCCCACCTCGTACACGAGGTACGCGATGAACGCGACGCCCGCCAGGAGCAGCAGCGGGCGGAACATCCGGACGAGGGCCGGGCCGCGGTCGGCGGGAAGGCGGGGCACCGGATGCGGTCGGGTGGCGGACGGCCCTAGCGCGTCGCCGCCCCTCGCCGGATCCGCGCGACGCAGGCGATCCAGTACGACTGGGAGCCCATGGCGACAACGGTAGCGAGGACGGGCAGCAGCGCGGGCCGCGCCCACCGCAGGAGCACGAAGGCCACGAGCAGCAGGTAGAAGAAGTCGCGGGTTCCCATGTTCCTCAGCGCGCCGCCGACGGTTTCGCCCACGGCGATCTCGCGCGGCAGAGAGCGGGCGAACAGGGCGCTCAGCGTCACTCCGACCGCGCCGAGGAGGCCGACGGCCATCATCGCCGGACCGGGCGCTGCCGACACGGCCATGCCGAGCACGAGCGTCGAGTGGATGATCGTGTCGACGGCCCAGTCCAGGATGGCGCCGAAGCGCGATTCCTGGAACGTGAGCCGAGCGAGCTCCCCGTCCACGTGGTCCAGCACCACCGCGACCGAGTAGAGGGCCACCCCCAGGACCGCGCTCACCGGCGTGGCGTGCCAGAACGCCCAGAAGGCGCCGAGCCCGATGGCGAGGCTCGCGAGGCTCACGTGGTTCGGTGTGACCGGGGTGCGGACCAGGAGCCGCGTGATCTGTCGCGAGCAGCGCCGGTGGAGGAACCGGTCCACTCCCGTGTCGTCGTCGGTGCCGAGGGCGGCGTAGAGCGCGGTGTCGGCGTCCCGGAGCCGCGCCTCCGTCCCCACGTGCAGGAAGAGACCCGCTGCCGAGCGGAGCTTGGGCCGCGTCTCCTCCAGCAGGCGGACGAGCTCGGGCCCCAGCGCCTCGCCTGCGGCCAGGCGCGGCCAGAGCCGCTCCATGAGCTCGGGCGGCGCCAGCACGACCGGGGCTCCGCCCTCCGCCGACTCCGCGATCGCCGCTCCGCCGACCTCCATCGGGCCCTCCAGGAGGCCGGCGAGCGTGCGTGGCTCGACGAGGACCGAGGCCGGCAGCAGCAGGCAGGGCTCACTGGCGAAGGCGCGGGCCTCGGCCGGATCGCGCGCGTCGAGCCAGCGCAACACGCCCGCCAGGCCGCGGGTGTGCCGCAGGGCCGTCTCCAGGGAGGGGGTGCGCAGCGCGGCCGGGACGCCCACGGTCTCGACCCCGCCCCGCGCGGCCGCCACGATCGCGCGCAGCGCCAGCGAGCGGCCGGCGACAGAGCGCGCGGGGAGGCGGCGCTCGGCCGGATCGGGGAGGTAGAGGACGGCCCGCGCCACGTCAGTGCCCGAGGCGCTCGATCCTCGGGAGCACCTGGCTCTCGGCGCGCCGCAGGTCCTCGACGAAGTCGACCTCGGTCCAGGGCAGGCCCGTGACGTCCACCCAGCCGACCTCCACGACGCCCAGGAGATGGTGGAGCGCGTCCTCGTACTCGTTCACGCCGCCGGTCTGCTCGATCGACTCGGCCAGCAGCCGGATGTACTCGGGAGCGTGCGCGGGGCTGCACTTGAAGAACCCGATGCCCTCGCCGATGACGTCCCACTGCTGAGGCACGAACTTCTTGCCGAGGGCGATGACGCGGTCGCCAACGCCGTAGAGCTTCACCTCCTCGCCCGTGTCCGTGAAGCTCTGGTCGAGGAGCAGCGCGCTCGCGTGCGGCGAGGCGATGAGACGGGACAGGAACTCCGTGGGGAACAGCACGTCGCCGTCCATCACGATGGTCGTGCCCTGGGTCAGGATGTCACGCGCCCGCCAGAGGGACAGGATGGAGCCCTTCTGGTACTCGGGGTTGTCCACGTAGCGGATGCGCATGGCACCGCGGCAGTCACCCGCGGCCGCGCGGATCTGGTCCTGGCAGTGGCCGACGACGATGACGGTCTCCGCGACGCCGTTGTCCGCCAGGGAGGACACCATCCGGTCGAGGAGCGAGTGCCCGCCGATGGGGATCAGGCACTTGTGGGTGTAGTCGGTGAGCGGGGCCAGGCGGCGGGCGACGCCGGCGGCCAGGATGATGGCCTTCACGGGCGCTCCGTCCCGGCGCTGCCGAGGGAGCGCCGGAAGCGGTCGCGGCCGTCCCCGGGCGGATAGGGGATCCGCGGCGCCGGCCGGTCCCCGACCGTGACCGTGGCGAGCACGACCGATGAGCCCCGTGAGGGCGAAGAGGCCAAGCCGCCGCGTGAGGGCCTTCACGTTCAGGCGAGACAAAAGGAGGGGCCCTGCCGAATGTAGCCGTTGGCGGTCACGCCGTCGCCCTCCCCCTGGCCCCGGGGCCTCGGCGGAGCAGGAGGGACGGGCAGCACGCGGTCGTGGTCATGGAGACTCCGTCGGGCTACTGCGTCTTCGACGTCTTGCCCTTCTTCTGGGCCTCGTCCTCGAAGGAGACCTCGTCCTGCTTGGCCCGCATCTTCTTGACGAGCTCGCCGTACGAGGTGGTCTGGATGATCTTGTTGAACTGGGTGCGGTAGTTCGAGACGAGGCTGACGCCCTCGATGCTGATGTCGTAGACGAGCCAGCGATCTCCCCGGCGGAGCAGGCGGTAGTCGATCGGCACCTCGGTGCCGTTCTTGGTGATGACCTTGGTGCTCACCACCGCCACCTCCGCGTCCATCCGCTCGTTCGTGTAGAGGATCTTCTCGCCGCCGTACAGCTCGATCTTGGAGATGTAGGAGCGCTCCAGGAGATCGCCGAAGAGGGAGATGAACTCCTCCCGCTCCTTGTCCGTGCGTCCCTGCCAGTGCCGCCCGAGCGAGCGCCGGGCGATCTCCCCGAAGTCGAAGATGTCGTTGGCGATCTTCCGGACGGCGGTCCGGCGCTCGCCGACCTTGCTGTCGCCCTTCAGGGCCGGGTTGTCCAGCGCCTTGATCACGCGGTCGATGGCGCCCCGGAGCTGATCCGTGGGCGCTCCCGCCCAGGCGCCGCCTGCCGCGGCCATGAGGAGGAGCCACGCGAGTCCCATGCCCACCACGCGAGAACGCATCATCGAGAGACCTCCGCTGTCGTCAGTGATGGATAGGCTTCAGCCATGAGCGCGCGGAGCTCCTCCAGATCGCGACCCGCGGCGTTGTCCAGTCGAGCCAGCCCTACGCGGTAGTTGAACACGGCCTGGAGGTACTCGGCGCGGGTTTTGGCCAGCGCCAGCACCGCGTCCGCCAGGTCCTTGGTATCGCCGATGCCCAGGTCGAAGTTGGCACTCGCCGAGACGACCCACTGCTTGGCATTGACGTGGGCCCGGTCCAGCGCGCCGACGTTCTGCGCCGCCTCCCGCACCTCGCCGTAGGCCTTCGCCACCTGCAGCGGGATACCGTCGACGGCCTGCATGCGGAGGGCCTCGAGCTTGCCCACCTCCGCCTCGGCCTCGCGGACGCGTCCCGCGGACACGCCGAAGTCCAGGTCATACTTGAGTCCGAGCACCGGGCCGATGTAGGCGTGCTGGAGCGGATCGGAGATGTAGGCGTCGTTGAGCACCCGGTCCCGGTTCGTCGCCTGGGCCACCGAGCCCTGGATACCGAAGAACACCATGGGCCAGGCTCGGGCGCGCGCGGCCTCCACGAGCGCCCGCCTGGCGCGGAGCCCCTCCGCCAGCTGGGTGAACTCGGGGCGCTTCGCGCGGGCGTCCTCGACGAAGCTCTCGAGCGGCGCCAGGGGCTCCAGGTCCGCCGCGAGCCGGCTCTCGCTCGGCTCGATCATGACGCCGGGCGGACGTCCCGTCCAGACGCGGAGCGCCTCGGCGGCAATGCTGTGCCCGCGAGCGGCCACGTTGATGTTCTTCTCCAGCTCTCCCTGGAAGGCGCGCAGCTTGAAGAGATCCTGCTCGGCGGCGAAGCCCCCCTCCTGCAGGAGATCGAGGCGCTCGCCGGCCTTGATGAGCTGCTCGTGGAAGTCGCCCAGGAGCGAGCCCAGCTCCTTGAAGAGCAGGAGCCCCGTGTAGGCCTCCCGCACCCTGAGGCCGACCTCCGAGGCCGTCTTGTCCCGACCGGCCTTCTGGGCCCGTACGCCGTGCTCGGCCGCGGCCCGGAGGTTGTCGATGAGCCCGAAGGTGTAGATGGGCTGGACCAGGAGGAGATCCAGCCGGCCGAAGGCGCCGTTGACCGTGCCCTCCCGGGCATTGATCGAGCGCAGCGGAGTCGAGAGCCCGGAGCCGTCCAGGCGCTCGGCCTCGGCGGAGGGCCCGACCACGCCCAGCGCCGTGAGCTGAGGCCAGCGGGCCCCGTCTGCCTGCTGCTTCTTCGCCAGGAACGCCTCGACGTCGAGGGCCGCGCCCTTGACCTCCGGGCTCCGGGTGAGAGCGGCCTTCACGGCGTCGCGGACGGAGAGCACGACCGTGCTGCCCTGCGGCGTCTGGGCCGCGGCCCCGCCCGCGCTGGCGAGCACGAGACTCAGGGCGCAGAGCCCAACCCGGACGGGGCTTGCGCCACGGCGGCGGTTCATGCGGCGCGTCTTCCTCTCACCGGTGCTCACACCTTTCCGAAGATGTACTTGGACAGGAGCTCCTCGAAGTCCACCGGAGGCTCCACCTCGGTGATGCGCCCGTTGGGCGCGATGATCTTCTCGGAGCCCCCCGGGTTGATGCGGATGTACTTCTCACCGATCAGGCCCTTGGTCTTGATCGAGGCGATCGAATCTTCCTGGAGCCGGATGCCCTGGCGGATGCTCATGAGCACCCGGGCCTGGTAATCCGACAGCGTGATCGCATCCACCCGGCCCACCTCGACGCCCGCGATCTCGACGGTGGAGCCGGCCTTCAGCCCGCCGACGGAGGGGAAGTCAGCCGTGATCGTGTAGCCGTGGCCTCCGAACAAATCGACCCTGCCGAGTTTAATGGAAAGCCACCCCAGTGCCAAGATGCCGATCAGCACGAACACTCCCACGGATAGCTCGAGCGTGGACCGTCTCATGCCAGGTGTCCTTCACCCGGGGCGGGCACCCGGGCTGTCGCTCGCCCGCCCCCGCCGGAAGTTCCGCCTCCGTGTGTTCCCTCTCGCGATGTCAGCCGCTGCCACCCGGAGGCGGGCACCCGGGCTGTCGCCCGCCCGCCCCCGCCGGAAGTTCCGCCTCCGTGCGTTCCCTCTCGCGATGTCAGCCGCCGCCACCCGGAGCGGGCCCCCGAGCTCACGCTCGACACTTCAGTCCGTGTGTGCACGCCGCCTTCTCCTTTTGTCTCGCCTGAACGTGAATGACCTCACGCGGCGGCTTGGCCTCTTCGCCCTCATGGGGCTCATCGGTTTGTCTCGCCTGAACGTGAATGACCTCACGCGGCGGCTTGGCCTCTTCGCCCTCATGGGGCTCATCGGTGTTCTCGGGGCCGTCACGCGGGCCGGAGGGCGCCCTCGACGTCCCCGCGGACGAACTGCTGCACGATCGGGTTCGCGGACCCCTGGATGACGTCCGGCGTCCCTTGCTCCACGATCACCCCGTCGTGGAGCATGGCGACACGATCGGCGATGCCGAAGATCTCCGGGATCTCGTGGCTCACCATCACCGCCGTGAAGCGGAACTTGCGGTGCATCCCGAGGATCAGGTGGTGGATCGTGTTGACCAGGATCGGGTCGAGCCCGGTCGTCGGTTCGTCGAAGAACACCACCTCGGGCTCGGTGACCAGTGCCCGTGCGATGGCCACGCGCTTGCGCATGCCTCCGGAGATCTCCGCCGGGTTCTTGTGTCCCATGCCCGCGAGGCCCACCTGGTCGAGCTTCTCCTCCACGCGCCCCGTGATCTCGCGGGAGCGGAGGCGCGTCTTTTCGCGGAGCGGGAAGGCGACGTTGTCGAAGACCGACATGGAGTCGAAGAGTGCGCCGCCCTGGAAGACGACGCCGTAGCGCTCGCGGATGCGGTCCAGCGCAGGTCCCCGCAGGTGCGTGATGTCCGTGCCGTTCACCACCACGCGGCCCGAATCCGGCCGGAGCAGCCCGAGGAGGTGCTTGAGCAGCACCGACTTGCCGCCGCCGCTCCGCCCGATGACGACCATGATCTCGCCCGGGGCCACCTGCAGGGTGAGCCCCCGGAGCACCCGCTGGCCGCCGAACGCCCGGTGCAGATCCTCGACGCGGATCACGGGAGCACCGACCCCAGGAAGTAGTCCCAGACCAGGATCAAAACCGACGACAGCACGACGGCCTGGGTGGTGGCCCGCGCGACGCCCTCGGCCCCGTGCCCGCAGTGGAAGCCCTTGTAGGTGCAGACCCAGCTGACGATCACGCCGAAGGAGAGCGCCTTCCAGAAGCCGGTCATGATGTCGGTCATGTCCACGAAGTTCTGCATCTCGCCGAAGTACGTGCCGGACGAGAGGCCCAGGAGTTCCACGCTCACCAGGTACCCGCCGAAGATCCCCACCACGTCGAAGAGGGCGGTCATCAGCGGGAAGGTGAGGAGCCCCGCCACGATGGGCGGCACCACGAGGTAGCGGGTCGGGTTCAGCGCCATCACCGTCAGCGCGTCGATTTGCTCCGAGATGCGCATGATGCCGATCTCCGCCGTCAGCGCGGAGCCTGCCCGCCCGGTGACGATGAGGGCGCAGAGCACGGGGCCCAGCTCGCGGATCAGGGTCAGCGCCACGGCCGGACCGAGGAACGCCTCCGAGCCGAAGCGCGACAGGGTCAGGAAGACCTGGAGGCCCAGCACCATGCCCGTGAAGGCGCCGGTGAGGATCACGATGGTGAGGGAGCGGAAGCCGATGAAGTGGATCCGGTCCAGCAGCTGGCGCAGCTTGAACGGCGGGATGAACAGGTGGGCGACGGCGTCACCGAGGAAGGCGCCGAAGCGTCCCAGCGCGGCCATCACGTCGAGCGTGACGGCCCCCACCGTGCCCACGAGACGAACCGGGAGGGCCTGGGGCGCGGGGGCGGCGGGCTCGCTCATCCGCGGGTATTCCGGTAGACCCCGAGCGCCCAGAGTGGGAAGTACCGGGCGTAGAGGTGGTACTTCAGGTAGAACACGCGCGGGAAGCCCGTGCCGTTCCAGAGCGGGTCCTCCCACGACCCGTCCCCCCGCTGCGTCTCGAGGAGGAAGGCGATACCCCTCTCGACGGCGCGCCCCTGGGTGTGCCCGACGGCGAAGAGGCCCAGGAGCGCCCATGCGGTCTGGCTGGGGATGGAGTCCCCGCAGCCGGCCACCGTGGGGTCCTCGTAAGAGGCCAGCGTCTCGCCCCAGCCGCCGTCGGCGTTCTGTCGTGCCTCGAGCCAGGTCGCCGCGCGCCGCACGTATTCCTGGGAGCTGCTCTCCCCGATGGCGCCGAGCCCGCGCAGCACGGACCACGTGCCGTAGATGTAGTTCACGCCCCAGCGCCCGTACCACGGACCGTCCTCACGCTGGGTCCGTCTCACGAAGTCCAGGGCGCGGCGGGCTGCTGGAGTGTCGGGCCGGTACCCGAGGGTGCCGAGCAGCTCGAGCCCGCGCCCCGTGAGGTCCTCCGTGGATGGATCCAGCAGGGCGCCGTGGTCGGCGAAGGGGATGTTGTTGAAGATGAGCCGGTTGTTGTCGGCATCGAAAGAGCCCCAGCCTCCGTCCGACCCCTGCATCCCCACGAACCACTCGAGTCCCCGCGTCAGCGCCCGCCGCCGCCGCTCCGGATCCAGCCCCTGGATCTTCCAGAGGGCCATCATGACCATGGCCGAGTCGTCGAGATCCGGGTAGAAGTCGTTGTGGTACTGGAAAGGCCAGCCCCCGGGGGTGACATGGGGCCGCTTGGCCTGCCAGTCGCCCGGGACGGTCACCTGATGGTCGATCATCCACTCGCCAGAGCGAACGAGCGCGGGGTCATCGGCGGGGAGCCCGGACTCGATCAGTGCATTGACCGCGATGGAGGTATCCCACACGGGGGAGACGCACGGCTGGTAGTGGAGCGACTGGCCGTCCTCGACGCCGAGGGCCTCGATCTCCTTCACCTGCCCGCGGATCAGCGGGTGATCGTCCGGGTAGCCCAGACAGCGCAGCGCCAGGACGGCGTTCACCATGGCGGGGAAGATGCCGCCGAGCCCTCCGGGCACGGCCAGCCGCTCCTCCAGCCACTGGCGCGCCGACTGGATGGCCCGTCCGCGGAAGGGCCGCGGACCGAGCCGCTCCCAGCCCTTGAGGCAGTCGTCCACGCCGATGAAAATGTTCTTCCACAGGAAGGTCTTTGGCGAGAAGGGCCGGGGCACCCGGTGGAAGCGGAGGCTGGCGCGCTCCCGCGGAACCGGCCAGAGCTCGTCCAGGTGACGGTTGAACGCCAGGCGCTTCACCGGCTTGACGTCCATCAGGACGAGGAGCGGCACGATGACGGTGCGCGACCAGTAGGAGACCTCGAGCAGGTTGAAGTACGACCACCGGGGCAGGAGCATGATCTCCACGGGCATGGCCGGGATGCCCGACCAGTCGTACTCGCCGAAGAGCGCGAGCAGGATCTTCGTGAAGACGTTGGCCTCGACAGGGCCGCCCCGGCCCCGGATGAGCGCCCGGGCCGCCGCCATGGCGGGATCCTCTGGCGCCACCCCGGCCGCCTTCATGGCGAAATACGCCTTGATGGTGGCCGAGAGGTCCGCGGGGCCGCCCTCGTAGAGGCTGAAGCCGCCGTCGGGCAGCTGCTGCCGGCGGAGGTAATGCACCATCTTTTGCTCGCGCTCCCGGTCCACCCGATCCAGCAGGTGACAGAACAGGAGGTACTCGCTGGTGATGGTGCTGTCGGCTTCCAGCTCGCCGACCCAGTGGCCGTCCGGCGCCTGGGTCGAGAGGAGATGCTGCTGGGCGCGCTCGATGGCGGCGTCGACCTCGCGCGACCGTGTGTCAGACGACGACGCCCGAGACGGAAGTGTCGGGTCGGTTCTCGGGACAAACATCGTTACATACTAGCATAGCGTCCGGACAATCCCTAAGCGCCCAAACCTTGAAAACTCTCAAGGGCTTGGGTAACGTGACGCATGGACCCGATTTCACCCTAGCTGGACCCTGACGCTCTGGATTGGCGAACCCCTGCTGGCAGCGACCGGATTCCTGATCCACGGCGCCCTCTTTCTGGTACCCTATCTCGGGTGTGTCCGACGCGCCGTGGTGCTGACGGAGGCGCCCAGCGCATGGTGAGACGAGGCGGGTCCCGTCGAGACCGACGGCCCCCGCTTTACCTCATGAGCCGGTCGCGAGCCCGATGCGGGCCAGCGGCCCGAAGAGGCTCCGGTGATGCGGACGTCCCGATGAGCCCGATGAGGGCGAAGAGGCCGAGCCGCCACCCGATGTCATTCACATTCAGGCGAGATAATAGATGAGCGTACCGCTGTCCCAGGTGGTCACGGTGGCCTCCTACATCATCAGGCAGAAGCTCGCCCGCCGGCAGCGCTACCCGCTGGTGCTCATGCTGGAGCCGCTCTTCCGCTGCAACCTCGCCTGCGCCGGGTGCGGGAAGATCCAGTACCCGGCCCAGATCCTCCGGAAGCACTTGACGGTGGAGCAGTGCGTGAAGGCGGTGGAGGAATGCGGGGCTCCCATCGTGAGCATCCCGGGGGGCGAGCCGCTCATGCACCCGGAGATGGACAAGATCGTGGCGGCGCTGGTGGCGACGCGGAAGTACGTGTACCTCTGCACGAACGCGCTCCTCCTGAAGGAGAAGCTCTCGCTGTTCACGCCGTCCAGGTACCTGACCTTCAGCGTCCACATGGACGGGCTCCGCGAGGAGCACGACGACGCCGTCTGCCGCGAGGGCGTCTACGACAGGGCGGTGGAGGCGATCCGCGAAGCCCTGGCGCGCGGGTTCCGGGTGACCACCAACACGACGCTCTTCGACGGGGCCTCGGCGCTCCGGATGCGGGAGTTCTTCGACGAGATGATGAGCCTGGGGGTGGAGGGCATGATGCTCTCGCCGGGCTACAGCTACTCCAAGGCACCCGATCAGGAGCACTTCCTGCGCCGGACGAAGACCCAGGCGCTGTTCACGCGGATGCTCGCCCACCCCAAGCGGCGCTGGAAGTTCAACCAGTCACCGCTCTTCCTGCGCTTCCTCATGGGCAAGCACGACTTCGAGTGCACGCCCTGGGGCAACCCGACGTACAACATGTTCGGCTGGCAGCGCCCCTGCTATCTCCTCCAGGACGGGTATGCCGCCACCTTCCGTGAGCTGATGGACACCACCGAGTGGCAGCGGTATGGCCGCCGGAGCGGCAACGAGAAGTGCCAGGACTGCATGGTGCACTGCGGGTTCGAGGCGACGGCAGTGGACCATACCTTCGGCTCCCTCAAGGGGCTCGTCGAGACCGTTGCGGTCACGCTGACCGGCAGGCTCTAGCATGTCCCTCGAGGGCTGGACGCCCCAGATCGGGCCGTACCTGACGCTGGAAGAAGTGATCGAGCATGCCTTCGATTATCGCGGCAACATCACGGTGGTCAGGACGGACGGGACCGACATCGTCGGCTACCTCTTCAATCGCAACGCGAGCGCGCCGGAGTCCTTTGTCGAGATCTTCGACGAGGCGGGCGAGGGTCCCATCAGGATCCGCTGTGCCGACATCGCGACCATCACGTTCACCGGGAAAGACACGGCAGCCGGGAACGCGTGGACTGCCTGGCTCGAGCGCAAAGACAAGGACAGAGCCGAGAACGCCGCCGCCTCCGGCGCCTAGCGCGGTGAGCGGACTCCTGATCCTGACGGCCGTGGAGCTCGAGACCACGGCCCTGGCGCGCCACCTCGAGCTCCCGTTCCTCCCCGCCTTCCCCTTTCGTGCCTACGGGCGTGGCGATGTCCGGATCGCTCCGGTGGGCCCCCGGGCCGGCCTCCTCCACGAGCGCTGGCCGCGACTCTTCCAGGGCTTCTCGTCCGCGCTCGTGGTGTCGGCAGGCCTCTGCGGAGGGCTCGCCCCGTGCCTGAGGGTCGGCGATCTCGTCGTGCCGGACATGGTGCTCGCCCCGTCGGGCGAGATCCTGCGCGTGAACGGGCCGGCGCGCGAGCGGCTCCTCGCCCATGCGGGCGGGCGGGCCCACACGGGGTGCCTCGTCACGACTCGCGAGGTCGCCGCCACGCCCGAGGGGAAGGCCCTCCTCCACGCCGAGACCGGGGCCGCCGCCGTGGACATGGAGTCGGCCCCGATCCTGACTCACGCGACCGCCGCGGGCTGCCCCGCGCTCGTGGTGCGCGCCGTCTGCGACGATGCGGCACACGCCGTGCCGCCGGCGCTGAGCCGGCTGGTCACGGCCGATGGGCGTGTCCACGGGGGCCGGGCGCTCGCCCTGGCGTGGACCCACCCGGGGAGCATCGCCCACGCCGTGGCGCTCCGACGGGGCAGCCGGCTGGCGCTCGGGGCCGTGGCCCGAGCGCTCGCCGCGCTCGCGGGTTAGGCGGGGAGCGCATGGACGTCCTGGTCACGGGCGGCACGGGCTTCGTCGGCGCGAACCTGGTTCGCGAGCTCCTGGCGGAGGGGCAGACGGTGCGCGTTCTCGCCCGGCCCGGGGGTGACCGCAGGGCTCTCGAGGGCTGCATGGTCGAGATCGTCGAGGGGGACCTGCTGGACCGCGACTCGCTGGTCCGCGCGGTACGTGGCGCCCGGCGCGTCTATCACGTGGCGGCCGACTACCGTCTGTGGGCGGCGGACCCGTCGGCGCTCTTCCGCGCCAACGTGGATGGCACGCGCCACGTGCTGGAGGCGGCCGCGGCGGCCGGCGTGGAGCGGATCGTCTACACCTCCACCGTCGGGGCCCTGGGCATCCCCGAGGACGGGACTCCGGGCGACGAGCGGACACCCGTGTCGCTCGTGGACATGGTCGGCCCCTACAAGGCGTCGAAGTTCCTGGCCGAGGAAGTCGCCCGGGAGTACGCGGCGCGCGGTGTGCCCGTGATCATCGTCAACCCCTCGGCACCGGTGGGGCCGTGGGACGTCAAGCCGACCCCGACGGGCCAGATGATCGTCGACTTCCTCAGGGGCAAGATGGTGGCCTCTCTCGACACGGGGCTCAACGTCGTCCACGTCCGTGACGTGGCCCGGGGCCACATCCTCGCCGGCGAGCGGGGGCGCGTCGGGGAGCGCTACGTGCTGGGTCATCAGAACGTGTCGCTGCTCGAGATCTTCCGCGTGCTGGCTCGGCTCACGGGAATCCCCGCGCCCCGCTTCCGCGTTCCCTACGCCGTGGCGTGGCTGGCGGCCGCCGGGATGGAGGGCGTCGCCCGGCTGACGGGCACCCCGCCCTCGGTTTCCCTCACGGCGGTGCGCATGGCGCGCAAGCGCATGTACTTCAGCCCGGCCCGGGCCGTCCAGGAGCTGGGGCTGCCCCAGACGCCGGTCGAGGAGGCCCTGCGGGACGCCGTCGAGTGGTTCCTGTCGCGTGGCTACGTCCGGCGGCCCTCTGCTCGGAGCCGCGCGGCATGAACGCCGAGCGCTTCGTCTCCCGTCTGACCCGCAAGAGCCGCTCCAACTTCTTCTACGCCTTCCTCCTCCTGCCGCGCGCCCAGCGCGAGGCGATCTTTGCCGTCTACGCCTTCTGCCGCATCGTGGACGACACGGTGGACGTGGGCCAGGACCGACCCGCCCAGCGCCAGGAGCTTCGGCGCTGGCGGGGGGAGATCGGCCGGGTCTTCGAGGGCAGACCCGAGCACCCCGCAGCCCAGCGCCTGCAGCAGGCGATCCGGGCCTTCCCCATCCCTCGCTCCGCGCTCGAGGACATCATCGACGGCGTCGAGATGGACCTGGACCATCCCACGTACGAGACCTTCGAGGCGCTGTACCCGTACTGCTACCGGGTGGCGTCCGCCGTCGGGCTGTGCGCCATCGCGATCTTCGGCCACGCCGATCCGCGCGCGCGCGAGTACGCCGTGAACCTCGGCATCGCGCTCCAGCTCACGAACATCCTGCGCGATGTCCAGCAGGACGCGCGCATGGGGCGCGTGTACCTGCCGCAGGAGGACCTGTCCCGCTTCGGCGTGACGGCGGACGAGCTCCGGGACGGTCGCTACACGCCCGGGTTCGTGGAGCTGATGACGTGGGAGGCCGCCCGCGCCCGCGACTTCTACGGTCGTGCCTGGCAGGCCTTTCCGGAGACAGACCGGCGGACGCTCTTCGCCGCCGAGATCATGGGCCGGACGTACTTCGCCCTCCTGCGGGCGCTGGAGGCCAGCCGCTTCCGGGTGTTCGACCGCCAGGTGACCGTTCCCGCGGCCCGGCGCCTCGTCATCGCGCTCTCGTGTTGGGCAAACGCGCGCCTTCGCGGTCGCAGCGCGACGAAGAGGCCCCCGGTTGAGACGACGCCCCGATGAGCGCCGCAGGCGCGAAGAGGCCAAGCCGCCGCGTGAGGTCATCCACGGTCAGGCGAGACAAATGAAGGCCTCGGTGTCCGTGGGTGACGGGGCGCTGGAGCTCCGCGACTGGCCGGTCCCGGCCACCGGCCCCGGCGAGCTCCTGCTGCGGATGCGTGGATGCGGGCTCTGCGGGTCCGACATCGCCAAGCTCATGAGCGGCCGCGCCGCCCCGCCGGCGGTGCTCGGGCATGAGGTCGTGGGGGACGTGCTGGAGACGGGAGCCGGCGTCTCGCGCTTCGCTCCGGGGGACCGCGTCGTCGTGGCTCATCACGTGCCGTGCTTCCAGTGCCACTACTGCCGGCGCGGGAGTCCCTCCATGTGCCGCGTCTTCAAGCGCATCAATCTGGATCCAGGTGGCTTCGCCGAGCGCGTGCGCGTGCCCGCGCCGAACGTCGAGCACGCCGCCTTCGCGATCCCGGCTGACGTCCCCGACGAGACGGCGTCGTTCACCGAGCCCCTGGCGTGCTGCCTGCGCGCCGTCAAGCGTTGCGGCACGGAGGCCGGCGACACCGTGGTGGTCGTGGGTCTTGGCTCCATCGGCTGCCTGCTCGTCCAGGGCTTCCGGCTGGCCGGCGCGACGGTGCTGGCCACGGACCTCCTGGCCGAGCGTCGGCGGCTTGGTCTCCTGGCGGGGGCGCAGGTGCTCGAGCGCGAGGCGGACCTCGACGAGACGCTGCGCGCCGGCACGGACGGTCGCCTCGCCGACGCCGTGGTCATCACGGCCGGTGGCGCCGGGCTCTTGCCGTGGGCGCGGGCGCGTGTCCGCGACGGCGGGACCGTCCACTACTTCGCGGGCGGGGGCGGGGACACACTCCCGCTGGCGCTCGAGGACCTGTACCACCACGAGCTCACGCTGTCGGCCACGTACTCGTCGTCGCCCGCCGAGCTGCGGGAGGCCTTCGACCTCCTGGTCCGCGGCGCCGTGACGGTGGACGGGCTCATCACTCATCGGCTGCCGCTCGCGCGGCTCGCGGAGGGCGTGGCGCTCATGATGCAGCAGCAGGCCGTGAAGGTCTACGTGATCCCATGAAGGCTCAGGTCTTCCACGGTCCGGGCGATCTCCGCCTGGAGGAGATCGCGATCCCGGAGCCCGCGCCGGGCGAGCTCCTCGTGAAGATCGAGGCGGCGCTCACCTGCGGGACGGACGTGAAGACGCTGCGCCGCGGCCACCCGGTGATGCTTCCGCGGCTCCCGACCGTCTTCGGTCACGAGCTGGCCGGCACCGTGGTGGGCGTCGGCGCCGGTGCCAGGGGCTTCCGCGAGGGCGACCGGGTCGTCGCGGCCAACTCCGCCCCCTGTGGCGGCTGCGCGCTCTGCCGTGCCGGCCGGCCCAACCTCTGCGAGGACCTGCTCTTCGTGAACGGGGCCTACGGGGAGTACATCGCCCTGCCTGCGCGGCTCGTGGAGCGGAACGTGGTCCGCATCGCGCCCGAGGTGCCGGCGGCGCGGGCGGCCTTCGCCGAGCCCCTGGCGTGCGCGCTGCAAGGGATCGAGCGCGGACGCGTGGAGTCCGGGATGACGGTGGTGGTCTTCGGCCACGGGCCACTGGGCTGTCTCCTCGCCATGGTGGCCGCGCAGCGGAAGGCGCGGGTGCTGCTCGTGGGCAAAGGGGGATGGCGCCTGGACCGGATCCGCGAGGCGCGGATCGCCGAGTGCGTGGACGCGCTGGTGGAGCCCGACATCCCGGCCACGATCCGGGCGGCCACGGGCGGGCGGGGCGCCGACGTGGCCGTGGACGCCACGGGCGAGCCGGCCGTGTGGGAGCGCGCCATCGAGGTCACCGGGCGCGGGGGCACCGTGGTCTTCTTCGGGGGCTGCTCTCCAGGGACGACCGTGGCGGTGGACACGCGGCGGGCGCACTACGAGGAGCTGACCCTGGTGGGCGCCTTCCACCACACGCCCGGGCTGATCCGCCGAGCCGTGGAGCTGCTCGAGTCGCAGGCGCTCGTGCCCGACGGTCTCCTCACCCACACGATGCGGCTGGACGGAGTGCCGCGCGCCCTCGGGATGATGGCGCGCGGCGAGGCGCTCAAGGTTCTCATCACGCCCGACGGGTGAGCGTCCGGGCGTGGGGCGAGCGCCCC
>MGBT01000065.1:20511-42921 GCA_001788395.1 Candidatus Rokubacteria bacterium GWA2_70_23 | reverse complement strand
TAGGCCCTGACCATCTCCTCGAAGGCCTGCCCGTCCCCCGCCCTGAGCCGGTGGACCAGGCCCTCCTCATCTCCCGCCCCCTCTTCACGCACGGTTAGACCTTAGCGCCGCCGTCGAGTTCCCGGTGAGAAAAAGGGGAGGCGCCTGCTTGAGCGGATGAGGCAATGGTGACGTGACAGACCGGCGATTCTTTTCAATCAGTAAGTTAGAGATTGTCATAGGGACGCAACGAATTGGCGGTTGACAGCATCTGAAGTAGTGTCATAGGGTATTAGGACATACAGACAGACACAGACGGCCCCGCGAGGCAGGGACCACAGGGAGGAAGGGCGATGAACACGCACCTGGAGGGATGGCTGGTCAGCGAGCGGCTCGAAGAGGCCCGGGCATTCTCGGCCCGTGAGGCACTTCTCCGATCCCTCCGACCCGAGCGCCAGCCGGTGCGGGTCGTCTTGGGGCTCAGCCTGATCAGGATCGGGCGGTGGCTGGCGGGACGGGCGCCGCGCGCCGCTCGCGAGCCCAAGCGCGCCATGGCCTAGGAAACCCGATCGATGAGTCGTGAGCCCGCGCAGATCGCGCCGCCGTCGGGCCTCCGGGTAAACCGCCAGAGCGCGGTGCCGGTGCATGCGCAGCTCACGACCCAGATTCGCCACCTGATCGACACCGCCGGGCTCAAGCCCGGCGTGCAGCTGCCGACTGTGCGCCAGCTCGCCGGCTTCCTCAGGATCAACCGGAACACCGCCGCCCGGGCGCTGGCCGACCTGCACAAGGATGGCTATCTGGAGAGCCGGCCGGGCCGCGGCACCTTCGTGGTGGAGCGCCCGCCGGCGCGTGACGGGCGCGCGGCGCTCTCCCTCGAGCGCGTCGTCAACGGGATGCTCGACCGCGCCCGCCGGCTCGGCTTCACCCAGGACGAGGTGCTCGCCACCGTGGCGGCCCGCGGCCCGGCCGAGCGGAGCCGCTCGGGCCAGCCCGTGAAGGTCCGCGCGCTCCTGGTGGAGTGCAACTGGGAGGAGCTCAAGCGCTACCGGGACGAGCTCGAGGCCGAGCTGCCGCTGGCCGTGGACCGGCTGCTCGTGGACGAGCTGCTCGCGCGGGCCCAGGAGCCCGATTTCCTCAAGGGCTACCGGATCGTGATCACGACCTTCTTCCACATCCACGAGGTGAAGCGGGCGGTGCCGGCCGACGGGCCGCCCACCGTGGCGCTCCTGTCTGAAGCCAGCCTCTCGGTGCTCCTGCGCCTCACCGAGCTGCCGGAAGGCACCACCGTGGGGCTCGTGTGCACCACGTCCAGCGGGAGCCAGAATCTCCTGCGGTCGGTCCAGTCGGCCGGGCTGTCGCACCTGACGCCGGTGCTCGCCTCCACGGACGATCCGTGGTCCATCAGCCGCATGCTGGCGCAGACCCGCACCGTGGTGTGCTCGGAGCAGGGCGCGGCCCGCCTCGCCAACACGCTGCCCCCCGACGTGGAGGTGATCGTCTCGGACCGCACGCTCGACCGCGGCGCCCTCGAGATGCTGCGCGACGTCTTGACCCAGCTCCCCGCAGACCCCGTGTAACCGCGAGCGAACGGTTCGGCGCTCACGATCCCTCCAGCGGGAGTGGCGTGACGATGAGGCGGGAGACGTCGACCACGACGGCTGTAGCGGTCATCGTGCGCAGGGCATGATCCAGTCGGGCACCCGCGCCGGTCCATCGGACTTGCGCCGTCAGGCGCCGGATGGTAGATTGCCGATATCGGCCAACGTAAATGATTCGCGATTTCTTCCTGGGCTTCATCCGGATCCACGTGCTCCATCATGCGGCGGAGCATCCCGTCTACGGGCTCTCGCTGATCGAGGAGCTCCGGCGCCACGGGTATGCGCTGAGCCCGGGCACACTCTACCCGATCCTCCATGGCCTGGCCGAGGCCGGATACCTCCGTTTGGAGAAACGTGTCGTGGGCGGACGAGTCCGCAAGTACTACACGAGCACCGCCCGGGGCCGGCGGGCGCTGGCCGCCGCCCGGACGCAGATCACGGAGCTGGTGAGGGAGGTGCTGGGGCCGCCCCCCCAGCCCTCGTCACCGCCGCTTCCCTCCCGGCCTGCCTCAAGGGGGGTGCGCGGGCGGCGGTACAGGAGAGGAGCGACGCGCCGATGAGCGGGGAAGGCGCGGCGCCGGGCGCGGAGGCACGGACGGGCCCTGCGGCGGGGGGGCACGCCTCCCATGTCCTGGAGGTGCTCGGGGTCGCGACGCGCCTGGGGTTGACCTCGTTCGGCGGCCCCATCGCGCACCTCGGCTATTTCCGCGAGGAGTACGTGGTCCGGCGCAAGTGGCTGGATGAGGCGACGTATGCCGATCTGGTGGCGCTCTGCCAGTTCCTCCCCGGCCCGGCCAGCAGCCAGGTCGGCATCGCCATCGGCGTCGCGCGCGCAGGCCTGCTGGGGGGCCTGGCGGCCTGGCTCGGGTTCACCCTGCCTTCCGCCATCGCGCTGGTCGCGTTCGCGTACGGCATCCAGATGCTCGGGGTCGCCGATACCGGCTGGCTCCACGGCCTCAAGGTCGCCGCGGTCGCCGTCGTCGCCCTGGCAGTCTGGGGAATGGCGCGAGCGCTCGCGCCGGACCGCGAGCGGGCCACCATCGCGCTCCTGTCCGCCATCGGTGCCGTCCTGTGGCCAACGGGGATGGGGCAGGTCACCATCATCGTAGTGGCCGCCCTCGTGGGGTTGCGAGTGCTGCCAGGCGCCGCCGCGCCCGCGTCCGCGCAGGCGCGGCCCCCCGTCGGGCGCCGGCTGGGCGCGGCCGCGCTCGTGCTGTTCGGGAGCCTGCTGGCCGCGCTGCCGATCGCGCGCCAGCTCATGCCGAGCCACGCGCTGGCGGTGTTCGAGAGTTTCTTCCGTGCGGGGTCTCTGGTCTTCGGCGGGGGCCACGTGGTCCTCCCTCTGCTCCAGGCCGAGGTCGTCCCGCCCGGCTGGGTGACGGGCGAGCAGTTCGTCGCCGGTTACGGCGCCGCCCAGGCCGTGCCCGGCCCGCTCTTCACGTTCGCCGCCTACCTCGGAGCCGTGATGGGACCAGCGCCCAGCGGCGTCATGGGCGCCGCGCTCGCCCTGGCGGCGGTGTTCCTGCCCTCCTTCCTCCTGGTCATCGGGGCACTCCCGTTCTGGGATACTCTGCGCGGGCGATCGGGCTTCCAGGCGGCGCTGCGCGGCATCAATGCGGCCGTGGTCGGGCTGCTCCTGGCCGCCCTGTACCAGCCGGTGTGGACGAGCGCGATCCGGGCCCCGGCGGATGTCGCACTGGCCCTGGCGGCCTTCGGTACGCTCGCGGTCTGGAAGGCGCCGGCCTGGCTCGTCGTGCTGCTCACGGCAGGCGGCGGCGCTGTCTTGTCTCTTGTCGGCCGGTAGCGGACCGAGGGCCGCGTAGGGATCGAGGCGAACGCATGACAGAAACACGAGCATGGGAGGATCCTGTGCGATCACCGATCTCGGCTGGGCATCGCGGTCTCGTGGGCGTCGCGCTGGGTGTGGCGATGGTCCTCTCGCTGGGCCCGGGAGCGGGCAACGCCGGGGCGCAGCAGACGCCGGCCCCCGCGTCACGGGGTGCCTTGCCAAGCACGCCATCGGCCGGGCCCACCATCGACGTGCTGACAGGCATGCCGCCGGTCGTGGACCCGAGCAACCTCTACAGCACCACCCAGGGTCACGTGCGCAGCATCCCGGTCGGCGAGGAGCCGCACGGGCTCTCGGTGTGGCCGCAGCCTGGCCGCTACTCCCTCGGCCACACGGGAAACCTGAGGTAAGCCGACGAGACACTGGACGGGAACCCGGTGGCGTGGCCCGCCGAGGTGGGCGTGCTGAGGCTCGCCGGCGGCGCACGTCAACGCCGCCTGTGCCCGCGCCCTCGCCTTCGAGCTGCTCCACGTCCGCCGCGTGGAGAGCATCCCCCGCCCGCATGGCCCGGGGAATCTGCTAGGCTGTGCGCGTGCCCACGATGGCCGTCTGCGTCTTCGATCTCGACCACACCCTCGTCAGCTCGCCGCTGGACCTGCGCGGCGTCGGGCGTGAGATGGAAGCCCTGATCCGCGCCCGGGGCCTCGCCGTCCCGGCCCGCGAGCTCCGCTGGTCGGCGCCCGAGCTGCTGTCGCTCGTCCGCCGCGAGGCGCCCGGGCTCGAGCCCGACGTGCTGGCCATCCCCGTGGCGCATGAGCGGCGGGCGATGCAGGCGGCCACCCTCGAGCCCTTCGCCATCGAGGCCGTGGCGGGGATGAAGGCGCTGGGCTTCGCGACGGCGATCTGGACCAACAACGATCGCGTCGCGGCCGACTTCGTCCTCTCCCGCTTCGGCTTGACGCCCCACCTGGACCTGGTCGTCACCCGCGACGACGTCGTCCACCTCAAGCCCGATCCCGACGGGCTCCGCGTGGTGCGCGGGCGCTGGCCCGAGGCCGAGCACATCGTCATGGTGGGCGACTCCTGGGTGGATGGGCTCGCCGCCCAGGCCGGCGGCGTGCCGTTCATCGCCTACCGGAGCGACCACGACGAGCTCGCGCGGCGCGGGGTCAGGGTCGCCGCCTGCATCGCCTCGCTGCTGGACCTGCCCGCCGCGCTCGCCTAAAACGCTGGCCGCAGCGCTCGCCGGCGAATTTCCATGTTCGCTCGCCTCGTCGTGAGGCAACCCTCGGCTCGCCCTGCCACTGCCCGCCGCGCTCGCCTGAGCGCAGGCGGGTATAATCCCGCCGTGGACTTGTTCGACCCGCCGGCTCCGCGCAACCCGCCTCCCCCGCCCCCCCTGGCCGACCGCATACGCCCGCGCAACCTCGGCGAGGTCGTGGGGCAGGAGCATCTCCTGGGCCCGGGCAAGGTCCTCCGCCGCGCGCTCGAGGAGGGGTCGCTGCACTCGATGATCCTCTGGGGCCCGCCGGGGACCGGCAAGACCACGCTTGCGCGGCTCATGGCCGAGGTGGCGGGCGCCCGCTTCGTCACCTTCTCGGCCGTGCTCTCCGGCGTCAAGGAGATCCGCCAGGTGACGGCCGAGGCCGAGATCGAGCGCCAGCGTGCGGGGCGCCGCACGATCCTCTTCGTGGACGAGATCCACCGCTTCAACCGCGCCCAGCAGGACGCCTTCTTGCCCCACGTGGAGAAGGGCACCATCGTGCTGGTAGGCGCCACCACGGAGAACCCGTCCTTCGAGGTCAACTCGGCCCTGCTCTCGCGCTGCCGCGTCTACGTGCTCAACCCGCTCGGCGAAGACGATATCGGCGGCATCCTCGAGCGCGCGCTCGGCGACCGTGAGCGCGGGCTCGGGCAGAGCGGCGTCGCCGCCGAGCCCGAGGTCCTCCGCCTCATCGCGCGCCTCGCCAATGGCGACGCCCGGAGCGCGCTCAACATCCTGGAGCTGGCCGTGACGCTCGAGTCGAGCCGGCCGGGCGCCTCCCCCGGCGGCCGCATCACCGAGGCCGCCATCCAGGAGGCCGCCCAGCGGAAGGCGGTGCTCTACGACAAGTCGGGCGAGGAGCACTACAACCTGATCTCGGCCCTGCACAAGTCGCTGCGCGACGGAGACCCCGACGGCGCGCTGTACTGGCTCGGGCGCATGCTGGACTCGGGCGAGGACCCGCTCTTCATCGCCCGCCGCCTCGTGCGCTTCGCCTCCGAGGACGTGGGCAATGCCGACCCGCAGGCCCTGGGGCTGGCGCTGGACGCCAAGGATGCCTATCACTTCCTCGGCACGCCCGAGGGCGAGCTGGCGCTGGCGCAAGCCGCTTGCTATCTGGCGCTCTGCCCCAAGTCCAACGCCGTCTACCTGGCCTACACCGAGGTGCGCGCCGACATCCGCGACAAGCCAGCGGGGCCCGTCCCCCTTCACCTGCGGAACGCCCCCACGGGGCTCATGGCGAATCTCGGCTACGGCCAGGGCTACCAGTACGCCCACGACGCCCCCGACGCGCAGGTGGACCAGGAGCACCTGCCCGAGGCGCTGCGCGGGCGCATCTACTACCGTCCCACCGAGCGCGGCGCCGAGAAGGAGATGGCGGCGCGGCTCTCCGAGTGGAGGGAGCGGCGGGCGCGGCGGAGTCCTCGGTGAGCCGCGGCCCCTGGCTCACGGCCGTCTGCGCCTCGGAGCTCGGCACGCTCTTCGTCTTCTCCAACTTCAGCGCGCTCCTGCCGCTCCTCAAGCAGGAGTGGCAGCTCTCCGACACCCAGGCGGGCGCCATCACGGGGTTCTACCAGGTCGGTTACATCGCCGCCGTGGCCATTCTCGCCACGCTCACGGACTACATGCCCCCGCGGCGGATCTATCTCCTGAGCGCCCTCTGGGCGGGACTCACGAGCCTCGCCTTCGCCTTCTGGGCCGAGGGCTTCGTCTCGGCCCTCGTGCTGCGCGGCCTGGTGGGGCTCGGGCTGGCCGGCACCTACATGCCGGGCATGCGCCTCGTGGCCGAGCGCTTCGCCTCGGGCCGCCGCGGCTTCGCCATGGGGTGCTATATCGGCACCTTCACCATCGGCACCTCGATCTCGCTCCTGATCACGGCCTGGGCGCATTCGTACTGGGGGTGGCGCTGGGCCTTCGCCGTGACCGGCATGGGCCCGTTCGCGGCCGGGATCATCGCCTGGTTCGTGCTCCCGCTGGGGATGGCGGCCGTGCCGCGACAGGCGGGGGCGGAGGTCGCGGCGCCCGCCGGGTTCGCCCCTGTCCTGAGGAATCGCTCGGCGGTCCGGCTCATCGCCGCGTACGGCGGGCATACCTGGGAGCTCATGGGCATGCGCGGGTGGATCGTGCCATTCTTCACGGCGAGCCTCGTGGCCAGGGGGGCCGATCTCGTGGACGCGACGCGGGTGGCAGCCCTGGCTGGCTCGGCGGTGCTCGCGGTCGGTGCCCTGCCCCACCCCTTCTCGGGGCTGCTGTCGGACCGCCTGGGACGCGCCAAGCCCATCAGCGCCTTCATGCTCCTCTCGGCGGCCTGCTCGTTCACCATGGGCTGGGCGCTTCACTGGTCGTGGGCATCGCTCGTGGCGCTGGGGCTCCTCTACGGCATCCTGGTCACCGCCGAGTCCGCCATCATCTCGACGGGAGTCGCCGACAGCGCCGAGCCGCTCTACCTCGGCCGCACCATGGCGCTGCAGTCCACGTGGGGGTTCGCCTGTGGAGCCATCGGCCCGGCGGCCTTCGGGCTGGCGCTGGACTGGGCCCCGTGGTTCGGCGCCTCCCCGGATGGCGCGTGGATCTGGGGCTTCGGGCTTCTGGGGGCGGGCGCGCTGGTCGGCCCGATCGCCGTGGGCTTCAGGGAGTTCTCCCGTACACCCCGGCGGATCTGATACAAGGAAGCCATGGGCACGAGCGGGACCAGTCGCAGGCTCCGGGTCGGCATCATCTTCGGCGGGAAATCGGGCGAGCACGAGGTGTCCCTCGCGGGAGCGGCCTCCGTCATGGCGGCCCTGGACGGCGCGCGATTCGAGCCCGTGCCCATCGGCATCACGCTCGAGGGGCGCTGGCTCGTGGGCGGCAATCCGCTGCGTGCGCTCTCGGAGGAGGCCGCGCGGCGCGCGCTCGCCGCGGGTGACCACGAGGCGGGCGTCAAGCGGGCGCTGGCCGAGCGGGCCACGGGGGATGCGGCGTCCGCATCGCCGGCACACGTCGAGAGCGGCGAGGGGCTGCCGGCCGGGCTCGCCCGGGAGCTCGACGTGGTCTGGATCATGCTTCACGGCCCGCGGGGCGAGGATGGCACCATCCAGGGCCTGCTGGAGCTGGCCGGGCTGCCCTATGTCGGCGCCGGCGTGCTCGCCTCGGCGGTGGGCATGGACAAGGTCGCCATGAAGGACATGTTCAGAGCGCACGGGCTCCCCGTCGTGGACTACGCCGTGGTGCGCCGCCACGAGTGGCAGGCCGATCCCGGCGCGGTGGAGGGCGCGCTCGGCCGCCAGCTCGGCTTCCCGTGCTTCGTGAAGCCCGCCAATCTGGGCTCGAGCGTCGGCATCAGCAAGGTCAAGGCGCCCGAGGGGCTCCAGACGGCGCTGGCCGAGGCCGCCCGCCACGACCGCCGCATCCTCGTGGAGCGCGCCGTCAGCGCCCGCGAGGTGGAGGTCGCCGTGCTCGGCAACGACACGCCCGAGGCTTCGCTGCCGGGCCAGGTCTGCTACACGGGCGAGTGGTACGACTACGAGACGAAGTACGGCGCCGGGCAGACGACCTTCCAGATCCCGGCCCCGCTGTCGCCCGAGACGACATGGCGGTTGCGGGACCTCGCGGTGCGGGCCTTCAAGGCCATCGACTGCGCCGGCATGGCCCGCGTGGACTTCTTCGTGGAGGACGACAACCGGGTGCTGGTGAACGAGATCAACACCATCCCCGGATTCACCGCCACCTCCGCCTACCCGCGGCTCTGGGAGGCCTCGGGCCTCTCCTACACCGGCCTCATCTCCCGCCTCATCGACCTCGCCCTCGAGCGGCGCTGACCCGTGACCGCGACTCCGATAGGGCGCACGATCGTCCGCACCGCGAGGTTCCGGCGGGCGCGGGCGGCCGACAGGCCGGGTGCCCGCGCCAGGTGAAAATAATCATCGCAGGAGGCGGCACCGGCGGGCACACGAGCGCGGGGCTTGCCGTTGCGGCCGCCCTCCAGCGCCACGGGGTGGCGGACGTCCAGTGGATCGGCAGCCGGCGCGGCATCGAGGCCCGCCGCGTGCCCGAGGCGGGGCTGCCGTATCACGCCATCGCCACCGGCAAGTTGCGCCGCTACTGGGACTGGCGCAACGTCTCCGACCTGGGCCTCCGCGTTCCGACGGGCTACCTCCAGTCCCTGCGGCTCCTCCGGCGGCTCGCCCCGAACCTGCTCTTCGCCACGGGCGGGTTCGTGGCCCTGCCGCCGGCCCTGGCGGCGCGCTCGCTCCGCATCCCCATCGTCGTCCACGAGCAGACGGCGGTGCCCGGGCTCGCCAACCGGATCGCGGGCCGCTTCGCCCGGCGCATCGCACTCACGTTCCCGGTTGCCGGTGATGACTTCCCCAGCGATCGGGTCGCGCTGACCGGCAACCCGATCCGCTCCGAGCTCTCCGGGGGCTCCCGCGAGGACGGCTGCCGCCTCTTCGGTCTCCCCACGGGAAAACCCCTGGTCTACGTGACGGGGGGATCGCAGGGCTCCCACCGGATCAACCGGACCGTCGGAGCCGCGCTGGGTCCGCTACTCGAGGCCTGCCAGATCATCCACCAGGCCGGCGACAATCCGGAGACGCGGGACCTCGAATGGCTCGAAGCCCAGGCGCGCCGGCTGGCCGAGCCGCTCCGCCGCCGCTACGCTCTCAGGCCCTATGTGGGCGCCGAGCTCGGCCACGTGTACGCGGCGGCCGACCTCGTGGTGGGGCGGAGCGGCGCCGGCACGGTCAACGAGCTGTGCCATCTCGGGCGGCCGGCCATCTACATCCCGCTGCCGGGCACGAGCGGCGACGAGCAGACGGCCAATGCGCGCCTCGCGGAGGCCGCGGGCGCCGCCGTCCTGCTCCCTCAGGTGTCGCTGACGCCCGAGCGGCTGCTGGACGCGGTCACGGCGCTCCTGGCGAATCCCGCGGAGCTCCGCGCCATGGGCGAGCGGGCGCTGAGCCTCGCGGTGCCGGACGCGGCCGACCGCATCGCCCGGCTCATCCTCGAGGCGGCCGCCCCCTGAGGTCCCAGCGCAGCGGGCATCCGTCGCAGCGTGGGCGGGTGCGGCAATGCGACTTGCCCACGGCGACGAGGAGGGCATGCAGCTCGTTGAAGAGTCGCGGATCGCCCGGCAGGTGGCTCTCCAGGAAGCCTCTGAGCTCCTCGTAGCCGATTCGCTGCGGCACGATGCGGTGGCGGGCGAGGACGCGCCGGCTGTAGACGTCGGCCACGAAGACGGGGCGGCCGGCGCCGTAGAGGAGGATCGAATCCGCCGTCTCGGGGCCGATCCCGGGAACCGCGAGCAGCTCCCGCCGGAGCGCGGCCAGGGGCTCCCGCTCAAGCGCGGCCATGCGTCCCTGGAAGCGCGCCAGGAGCCACGCCGCAAAGGCCCTCAGCCGCCGCGCCTTCAGCCGGTACGTGCCGGCCGGGCGGATCAACCCCTCCAGCCTCGGCGTGGCCAGCGCGGCCAGTCGAGCCGCCGTGAGGGCGCGATCTCCGCTGAGATTGGCGATGGCGCGCTCGACCGAGGTCCAGGCGGTATGCTGGGTCAGGATGGCGCCCACGGCCACCTCGAAGGGGCTCCGGGCCGGCCACCATCCCTGCGGGCCGTGGCGGGCCACCAGGGCCCCGTACAGGCGGAGCAGGCGGCGCTTGACAAGATCCTGCGGCGTCTTCACCGGGGCCATGGATACCCACCGGCCAGGACGCGGATTGCCTGAGTGACGGAGGACACGGCGTGATCGGGCTGATGCTCCTGCTGCAGACGACGCTGACCATCGCCGTGGCAGGTCCGGCGACCTCCCCCGAGTACCTGGCCCTGCGCGTGGCCGAGGCCGAGGGCTACTTCACCGACGAGCGCCTCCGCGTGACGCTCCACACGGTGCGGGCCGAGTCTGGAGCCGCCGAGGCCCTCGCCCAGGGGCGCGCCGATCTCGCGGCGACGTCGGTGGACGCGGCGCTGCGCCTCGGCCATGACCGCGGCGAGCCGCCGCGCCTCGTCTTCGGCCTCAGCGCGGCCTCGCCGGCGGCCCTCCTCGTCGCGCCCGAGAAGGCCGGCTCCATCAGGAGCGTCGCCGATCTCGCGGGGCAGCCCGTCGGGATCCCGTCGCCGGGAACGCCCGAGTCCGCCCTGCTCCATGCCCTGCTCGCGCGGGCCGGTGTCCCGCCCCAGCGCGTCCTCATCTCCAGCCACGGCGAGCGCGGAGTCGCCTCTGCGCTCATCGCCGGCACCGTGGCGGCCGCAGTCGTCGGGGAGCCCTGGATCACCCGCCTGGTCGAGGACCAGCACGCCGTTGTCCTGGCGGACCTGAGAAAGCCCGACGAGGCGGCGCGCTGGCTCGGAGGTCCCACGGTGCATGCCGCGCTCTTCGTCCGGGGAGATAGCCGCCTCGGCACCGAGGAGCTGGCGCCGCTCCTCCGCGCGCTCCTCCGGGCCACGGCGCGGCTGCGCTCGGGGAGGCCCGACGAGCTGCGGGCGCGCCTGCCGGCGGCCGTGGTCGGCGCCCAGGAAGACTTCGCCCCGCGGCTTGCGGCGGCTCAAGGCCTAGCGCTCCCCGACGGGCGCGTCTCGCGCGACGCCCTCGATCGCGCGGTGGACATGGCCAACGAGCGCGCGGGCCTCCCCTCGGTGCTGCGCCTGCCGCGAGCGCTGTCACGCCTGCTCCGGATGGAGGCGCTCGAGCACGCGCTCGCCTCTGGCCCGCGATAGCCCCCGCTCACGCGAGCAGCCCCCACTTCTGGAGCAGCCGGCGCGTGGTCTCGACGGGCAGCCCGACGACATTGGTGAAGCACCCGTCCACCTCGGCCACGAGCCGGCCGCCCAGCCCCTGCACCGCGTAGGCCCCGGCCTTGTCGAAGGGCTCGCCCGTGGCCACGTAGGCCTCGATCTCCTCGTCGGCGGCGTCGGCCATCCTGACCCGCGTGGTCACCGCCGCCGTCTCCTGCCGTCCTCGTGGGCCCACCTCCACGAGGGCCAGCCCCGTGATGACCTCATGGACGCGCCCGCGCAGTCGCCGCAGGATGCGCGCCGCGTCGGCGCCGTCGCGGGGCTTGCCGAGGAGCTCGCCGTCGAGCACCACCTCGGTGTCCGCGCCCAGCACCACCGAGCCGGGAGCGGGCAGCGCCCGGGCAATGGCCCGCGCCTTGGCGAGCGCCAGCGCGACGACGGCCTCGGCGGGCGGGGCGCCCGGAGGCGGCTCCTCCGGGAGATGGCTCGGCTGGACGGTGAAGGCGATTCCCAGCCGGGCGAGCAGCTCCTGCCGGCGAGGGGAGGAGGACGCGAGGATCAGCGAGGGCGCCAACGAAGCAGTTGGGCCTCTTTCAGCGGCCTGCTAGGTGACGATGAGCGGATTGGCGTCCGTGATGACCCGGTCGTTCTTCTCGATCGCCTGGGTGATGAACTTGGGGAGGTTGAAGGAGTGCAGGTGCGCCGCGCCGTTCCAGTACCCGAGGTCGGCCGGGTCGAGCCGCGCCGCGATCAGGCGGTCGATCTCCTCCGCCGTCTGGCGGCGGGGATCGGCGCCGTTGGAGGCCAGGGTGAAGCCCCACGGCGTCCCGAAGCAGGAGATGAACCCCTGGTAGGGCGCCACCACGGGGAAGACGTCCCGGAGCGTGCGGTTGACGGCGCCATAGAAGAACAGCTCGTTGATCTTGGTCATCCCGGCCTGCATGGTCATCACCCCCTGGTCGGTGAGCCGGTCCCGGACCAGGCTATAGAACTCCCTGGTGAACAGCAGGCAGGCCGGTCCCTCTTCCAGAGGCTCCACCAGGTCGATCACGATCAGGTCGAAGCGCTCGGAGGTCTTCTCGAGATAGGCGCGGGCGTCCTCGTGCAGCAGGCGGGTGCGCGGGTCGTCGAAGGCGCCGCGGTGCATCTCGGGCAGGTGGATCTTGCACTCCGCCACCACCTCACCGTCGATGTCCACCATGAGGCAGTCGGTGATGGACGGGTGGCGGAGGATCTCCCGGATCGTGGCTCCCTCCCCGCCGCCGATGACCATGGCGCGGCGGGGGTTGGGATGGGCCAGGAGCCCGGGCTGGACCAGGGCCTCGTGGTAGATGAACTCGTCGGCCTGGCTCGACTGGATCCGCCCGTCCAGGACCAGGACCTTCCCGTAGGAATGCGTCTCCATGATCTCCATGAACTGGAACTTGGTCTGGCGGGTGGTGATGGTGCGGGCGATGGCGTGCATGTGGCCTTCGACGGGCGTGGTGGTCTCGAAGAACCACTTGTACTGCAGGGGCCCGGCCATCAGCTGACGGCGACGGGCTTGTGCGGCAGCGGCGCGCTGGCGTGCAGGAAGATCCCCCTCTGGACCTCCACGACGGACGCCCGCTCGGCCCCGAGCTGCTCCATGAGGTACTCGGCCGCGACCTGCGGCTGCAGCACGTCGCCGCAGGAGAACACGTCCACCGCCGCGTAGCGATACTCCGGCCACGTGTGGATCGCCAGATGCGACTCGGCGATGACGACAACTCCGCTGATGCCGGACGGGTTGAACTCGTGAAACACGACGTCCACGATGGTGGCCTGGGCCAGCCGGGCGGCCTCCACCATCGACGACTTCACGACCTCAAGACTGTTGATGGCCTCTGCGTCGCAGTCGAACAGCTCGAGCAGCAGGTGTCGCCCCAAGGCTTGCACGCGTTCTCTCCTCCCTTCTCGTGTTCTCTGCTCGAAAAACTTACGGGCAGAATTTCGCTCAATGTAGGACCAGCGAAATGGCATTGCAAGGAAATAATGGGCGTTCGGGCTCCTCGGCGAGGGCGAAGGCCGAGCGCGCGAGCCTTTCGCGCCCGTCCCCGCGGCGCCGGGCGCCGCGCGGAGCAAGTTTTTGCTTGCGTTCACGAGTGCAGCCGCTAACATGAGCAATCGAAATTCACCTCGGGTGAGCGTCCTCGGCGGACGCGACGCGCGCGGGGCGAGAGGGGGAGTGAATGGGCTGGAAACCGGTGACGAAGGTGGCGGCGACGACCGGCAACGCGGAAGGCTCGACTCCCCTCAACGCCTTCGACAACGCCCTCCTCGCGGCGGGCGTCGGCAACGTCAACCTCGTGAAGGTCTCGAGCATCTTCCCGCCCGCCGCCGAGGTCGTCTCGCTCCCCCGGATCAAGCCCGGCGCCATCGTTCCCAGCGCCTATGCCGCCATCACCAGCGAGGTGCCGGGAGAGGTGGTGGCGGCCGCCGTCGGCTGGGCGCTCCCCGACGATCCCGTCAAGAACGGGATCATCATGGAGTTCCACGACAAGGCCACCCGGGAGGAGGCCGAGCGGATGATCGTGCAGATGCTCCAGGAGGCCTTCCGGACCCGCGGCTGGCGCATCGCGCAGATGAAGGTGGCTGCCGTCGAGCACCGGGTCGAGCGCACGGGTTGCGCCCTGGCGGCGGTCACGCTCTTGTCCGACGACGACCTGCTGTAGTGCCGGGCCGACTCGCTTCGCCATACTTCGTTCTCGGTCGGCGCCGGTCCTCGACGTACAACCGAGTACGCCTCCGGCCGGCGCCTCCCTCGGGCCTCGTCTGGCTCGCGATTCGGCCCGGCACAGGTAGTTGATCCCGGCCAGCCCCCGCTTCATCGCCTGCCGGGCCGCCCTCCCGGACGCCCGGATCGTCCTCTTCGGCATCCCCTTCGAAGGCACCGTGAACCTCCGGACGGGCGCCGGCCTGGGCCCCCGGGACTTGCGGATCCTCTCCGACTCCATCGAGACCTACTCGCCCGCCCTGGACCGGGACCTCGAGAACCTCGCCATCTGCGACCTCGGCGACTGCGAGCTCGGCGAGGGCACACCGCGGGAGCGCCTCGCCAGGGCGCGGGAGGAGATCCGGCGCTTCTGGCGTGCAGGCCTTCTGCCCGTTATGCTCGGCGGGGACCACATGGCCACGCTGCCCGTCATCGAGGTGCTCGCGCCCGCGATCCCGGAGCTCCGGATCCTCCAGCTCGACGCCCACCCGGACCTGCGCGAGGCGTTCCTGGGCGAGCGCTACTGCTACGCCTCGGCCATGGCCCGGGTGATGGAGGTGGTGCCGCCCGAGCGCGTCTACCAGGTGGGCATGCGCACGGGGGATCGCACCGAGTTCCGCCGCGGGGCGCCTCACCTCTACCCCGCGCATGCCGTGTCGCCGGTGGAGGCCGTGCGGAGCCTCGTCCCGGAGCTGCGGCGCCACCCGCTCTATGTGACCATCGACGTGGACGTGCTCGATCCGTCGGAGGCCCCCGGCACGGGCTCGCCCGAGCCCTGCGGGCTTCGCGCCGCCGAGCTGGTCGAGATCATCCGGCTCCTGGAGGGCTGCCAGGTGGTCGGAACCGACCTGGTGGAGGTGGCCCAGGCCTGGGACCCCTCCGGGCGCACCGGCATCACCGCCTCCTGGATCCTGCGCGAGGCCATTCTCACATGGTGGGGAAGGACATGACCGCGCAATACTCGGCGCCCCGGTACTACGAGATCGCCTTCGACATGAACCGGAAGCAGGAGGCGGACTTCCTCGTCCACTGCTTCAGCCGCTACGCCAGGCGGCCGATCCGGACGGTGCTCGACATCGCCTGCGGCACCGGGCCCCATCTCATCCGGCTGGCCGAGCGCGGCTACCGGATGAGCGGGCTCGACCTCTCCTCCCAGAACATCGACTTCCTCCGGGAGCGGGCCGAGAAGAAGGGGCTCGAGGTCAGCCTCCACGTGGGCGACATGACGCGCTTCCGCCTCCCACGCCCGGTGGACGCGGCCATCTGCATGCAGGACTCGCAGGGCCACCTCCTCACCAACGAGGCAATCCTCGCCCACCTGCGCTGTGTCGCCCGCGCGGTCACGAAGGGCGGGCTCTACGTCTTCGACCGCTACATGTGCTCGTCGTGGACCGATCCCGCCCGGCGCTGGTCGTGGACGCGGCGACGCGGAGGCGCCACGGTGCGGGCCACCTTCGAGGCGCTCAAGGACCTCGATCCGGTCACTCAGGTCTTCTACGAGGACATGGAGCTCGAGGCGCACGAGAACGGGCATCGCCACGTCTACCGGCAGCGCCACGCCTCGCGGATGGTCTTCCCCCAGGAGCTGCGGAGCCTGGTGGCGCTGGCTGGCGGCTTCGAGCTGGTGGAATGGTTCTACGGCTTCAAGCCCCACCTCACGCTCGACCGTGCCCACCATCCGCTCCTGATGGTCGTCGCCTTGCGCCGGCGCTAGCCGGGCACTCCCCCAGGCCCGTGGCCACCCTCGTCCTGAAGCAGGGCAGCGACCGGCGCCTCCGGGCTGGGCACCCCTGGATCTACCGCTCCGAAATCGCCGATCTCAAAGGCGGCTCCGCCGCCGGCGAGGCCATCTCGGTGGTGGACGCGGCCGGCCACTTCCTGGGACGCGGCTTCTACAACCCGCGCCCGGCCATCGCCTGCCGCCTGCTCACCCGGCGGGACGAGGCCCTGGACGGCGCGTTCTTCCTCCGCCGCCTCCGGGCCGCGCTCGAGTACCGCCGCGCGGCGAGCCTCGTGGCCGACGCCTATCGCCTCTGCTGGAGCGAGGCCGACGGGCTCCCGGGCCTCGTCGTGGACCGCTACGGGCAGGTGAGCGTGGTGCAACCGCTCACCCTCGGCATGGAGCGGGCCCTGCCGCGGATCGAGGAGGCGCTCGGGCTGCTCTTCCCTTCCGGGGCGGTCTACCGCCTGGACGACACGACGGCCGCGCGCATCGAGGGCTTCGCGCCTCAGCGCGGCTGGGCCGGGACGGGGAGCGCGGGCCCGGCGGAGATCACCATCGCCGAGGGGGAGTGCCGCTTTGCCATCAGCTTCGGCTCCGGCCACAAGACGGGGCTCTACCTGGATCAGCGCGAGAATCGCCGGATCGTGGCCGACCACGCGCCCGGCCGGCGAGTGCTCGACGCGTTCTGCTATACGGGCGCCTTCGCCTGCCAGGCCCTCAAGGCCGGCGCCGCCCAGGCGCTCCTGCTGGAGTCCTCGGCCGAGGCGCTGGCGGGGGCGGAGAAGAACCTTGCCCTGAACGGGCTCCCGGGTCGCGCCGAGCTCCGCGCGGGCAATGCCTTCGACGAGCTCCGCGCCCTCGAGGCCCGCCGGGAGCGCTTCGGCGTGGTGGTCCTCGACCCGCCGCCCTTCACGCGGCGGAAGGAGTCGGTGGAGGCCGCTGCCCGGGGCTACAAGGAGATCAATCTGCGCGGACTGAGAGTGCTCGAGCCGGGAGGCGTGCTCGCCACCTTCTCGTGCTCGCACCACGTGACGCCCGCGCTCTTCGAGGCGATTTGCCGGGAGGCCGCAGGCGATGCCGGCATCGCCGTCCGCGTGCTCGCCACGCTCGGGCCGAGCCTCGACCACCCCGTGCTCCTCAGCGTGCCCGAGAGCCGCTACCTCAAGGGTCTCCTGCTCGAGACGCTGTAGCGCAGCGCCGGGTCACGGACTTCTGTACGTTGAGCGTGCGGCCGAGGGCGCCGTACCGCAGCCGATGGGCCTGTTTCAGCGGCCTGCTGCCACCCGCTCGACCCAGGCCGCGACCTGCGCCAGGGCGGCGTCGAGCTTGGAAGGATCCTTGCCGCCCGCCTGGGCGAGATCGGGGCGCCCCCCGCCGCCGCCGCCGACCTGCCTGGCCACGTCCTGGATGAGCTTGCCCGCCTGGAAGCGTCCCGTCAGGTCCCTGGAGACTGAGGCGACCAGATTGACCTTGCCGTCCGTGACCGCCCCGAGACAGATCACACCCGAGCCCAGCTTGTCGCGCAGGAGGTCCACCACCGAGCGGAGCCCTTCCGGGTCGAGACCGTCCAGGCGCGCGGCGAGCACCGGCACGCCGGCCACCTCCCGAGCCGAGGCCACCAGGTCGAGGGCGCGGCTCCGGGCCAGCCGCCCCTCGAGCTGCTGGAAATGCTTCTCGAGCTGCTTCTGCTCGTCCAGCAGCTTCTGCAGCCGGCGCGGCAGCTCGAGGGGCGGGATCCTGAGGAGCCCGGCGGCCTCGCGAAGGGCCTGCTCCTCCTGCCCCACGTGGCGGAGCGCAGCCTCCCCCGTCACGGCTTCGATGCGGCGCAACCCCGAGGCCACGGCGCCCTCCGAGACCACCTTGAACAGCCCGATCTGACCCGTGGCATCGAGGTGCGTTCCGCCGCACAGCTCCGTCGAGAAGTCGCCGATCCTGACCACGCGGACGCGGTCGCCGTACTTCTCGCCGAAAAGCGCCATGGCCCCGCTCCGGAGCGCCGCCTGGAGCTCCATCTCCTCGGGCGTCACGGCGATGTTGGCCTGCACCTGCTCGTTGACGAGCGCCTCCACCTCCTCGACCTCGCGGTCCTTGAGCCCGCCGGGATGCGAGAAGTCGAAGCGCAGATGGTCGGGCGCCACGAGCGAGCCCGCCTGACTCACGTGGGTGCCGAGGATCCGCCGCAGCGCTGCGTGGAGGAGATGCGTGCCCGTGTGGTGGAGCCTCAATCCCTGGCGCCGGCGCGGCTCGACGCTGACCGCCACGTCCTCTCCCTCGCGGAGCCTCCCCCGGGTCACCTGGACGCGATGGACGATGAGCTGTGCGCCGCGGTGGTAGGTGTCGAGCATCTCGCCCTGACCGTCGCGGCCCACGAGCGTGCCGGTGTCGCCGATCTGGCCCCCCGACTCGGCATAGGCCGGCGTGCGGTCCAGGATGACCTCCACCGTCTCGCCGCTCCGCGCCTCGGGGCGCCGGCGGCCCCCGGCGACCATGGCGAGGATGCGGGCGGGCGTGGCGAGCTGCGTGTAGCCGAGGAAGACCGGCTTCGGCAGGGCGGCCGAGAGCTCCTGGTACACGGCGACCGCCCCCTCCTCCCCGACCGGGACTCCCGCAACCACGAAACTCCCGCCGGCGCGCGCCCGCTCGCGCTGGGCCGCCATCTCGCGCTCGAACGCCTCGAGACTCCCGGCGGGCACCGACCAGCCGGCGTCCTGGAACATCTCCTGGGCCAGATCCACGGGGAAGCCATGCGTGTCATAGAGGGTGAACAGAAACTTGCCGTCCACCACGCGGCGCGAATCGTCCGTCCGGGTCGCCAGGTACTCGCGGATCTTCGCCGTGCCCAGGTCGAGCGTCTCGGCGAAGCGCTCCTCCTCGAGCCGCACCGTCTCGGCCACGCGCGGGTGCTGCTCGCGGATCTCGGGGTAAGCCTCGCCGAGGGTCTCCACCACGCTCCCCGTGACGTCCCAGAGGAACGGCTCGTGGAGCCCCAGCATCCGGCCGTGGCGCATGGCCCGGCGCATGATGCGGCGGAGGACGTAGCCGCGCCACTCGTTGGACGGCGTCACGCCATCGGTGATGAGGAAGGTGGCCGCGCGGGCGTGGTCGGCGATCACCCGCATGGAGACATCGGGCTCCTCCGCGTCCCCATACGGCTTCCGCGCCAGCCGCTCCACGTGGGCGATGAGCGGGCGGATCAGGTCGGTCTGGAAGTTCGAGTCCTTCCCCTGCAGCACGGCCGTGAGCCGCTCGAGCCCCATGCCCGTGTCGATGGAGGGCCGCGGGAGCGGGGTCATGCGGCCCTCGGCGTCACGATTGAACTGCATGAAGACCAGGTTCCACACCTCGAGCCACCGGTCGCACTCGCAGGCCGGCCCGAGGCAGCGGCCCCCCCCGGCCTCCTCCGCGCAAGGCAGGTGCTCGCCCTGGTGGAAGTGGATTTCCGAGCAGGGCCCGCACGGCCCCGTGTCGCCCATGGCCCAGAAATTGTCCTTCTCGCCGAGGCGCAGGATCCGGTCCTCACCGAGCCCCGCCACGCTCTTCCAGAGCCCGAAGGCCTCGTCGTCATCGGTGTAGACGGTGGTCGTGAGCCGGTCCGCGGGCAGCCCCAGATCCTTCGTGAGGAGCTCCCAGGCGTAGCCCACCGCCTCGCGCTTGAAGTAGTCGCCGAAGGAGAAATTGCCCAGCATCTCGAAGAAGGTGTGGTGCCGGGCCGTGCGGCCGACGTTCTCCAGGTCGTTGTGCTTGCCCCCCGCCCGCACGCATTTCTGCGCCGTGGCCGCCCGCACGTACTCGCGCCGCTCCTCCCCGAGGAACACGGCCTTGAACTGGACCATGCCGGCATTCGTGAAGAGGAGCGTGGGATCCTGGGCGGGGACCAGCGGCGAGGAGCGCACCACGGTGTGGCCGTTCCGGCCGAAGTAGTCGAGGAAGCGCTGGCGGAGCGCGTTGCCGGTCGTCATGGACTCACCTGGGGTCCTGCTCGATCACGATCTCGTCCTCCCGATGGAACGCGCGGCTCATGCGCGGGGCTCGTCCCCGGGCTCCTCGGCTTCGTCCGCTCGTCCCAGGAGCCGGGTCACGGCCAGGAGCGCGATGCGCGCAGGATACCCGCGCCGGAGCAGGTAGTCGCCCAGCCGCTTCGCCACGCGGTCGGGCCGGGAGCGCCGCAGCGCCGGGAGCCGCCGGCGCGCCGCCTGGAGCGCCCGCTCGGACTCGGGCACCTCGTCGAAGGCCGAGGTCACGGCGGCCGCCGCCAGCGCCGGCGCGATGCCCTTGGCGCGGAGCTCCTGGGCGAGCCTGACGCTGCCGACCCTGCGCCCGCGCGCCCGCGCCTCGGCCCACCAGCCGGCGAAGCCCGCGTCGTTGACGTAGCCCTGCGACTCGAGCTCCGCCACCACGGCGCGGGCGATGTCGGCCGGGGCGCCCCGCCGGGTGAGGCGGCTCGTGAGCTCCCGGGCGCTCCAGGCCTTGCGCGCGAGCAGATCGAAGGCCGCCACCCGGGCGGCCTTCGCGTCCATCGGAGATTTCGGCTGCGCGTCCGCAGGCCGGCGCGGCCGCCGCCCCGACACCCCTACCCCTTCTTGGAGAACGGGCCCCCCGACGATCCGCCCGGAGAGCGCCCGGGCGGCGGCGCCGGGAGCGGCTGGCCGCTCGTCTCCCAGGTCATCTCGCTCGACGAGAAGATGCCCTTCACCTTCAGGTCGAAGTCGTCGGGATTGGTGGCGGCATCGCGCGCCGTCTCGTACGTGATGAGCTCCTCGCGGTACAGCCCCAGCAGCGACTGGTCGAAGGTCTGCATCCCGTATTGCGCCTGGCCCGCGGCGATGACGGCCGGGATCTGCGGGGTCTTGTCGCGCTCGCGGATGCATTCGCGGATGAGGCCCGTGCCGATCATCACCTCGACGGCGGGCACGCGGCCCTTGCCGTCCGCCCGCACCACCAGGCGCTGCGAGACGATGCCCTGGATCACTGCGGCGAGCTGGCCGCGGATCTGGTCCTCCTGGTGCGGCGGGAAGGTGGAGATGATGCGGTTCACCGTCTCCGTGGCGTTCAGCGTGTGCAGCGTCGAGAGCACGAGGTGTCCCGTCTCGGCCGCGTGGAGCGCCACCTCCATGGTCTCGGCATCCCGCATCTCGCCCACGAGGATGATGTCCGGGTCCTGGCGCAACGCCGCCCGGAGCGCCTGCGCGAAGGCCGTCGAGTCCTGGCCGATCTCGCGCTGGCTGATGACGCACTTGCGGTCGGCGTGGACGAACTCGATGGGGTCCTCGATGGTGACGATATGCTCGTTCCGGCCCCGGTTCATGTAGTCGATCATCGCGGCCAGCGTGGTGGACTTGCCGGAGCCGGTGATGCCGGTGACGAGCACCATCCCGCGGCGCTCCATGGCCAGCCGCTCGAGGGACTTGGGCAGGTGCAATTCCTCGAAAACCGGGATGCGTCCGGGGATGTGGCGCATGACGGCGCGCACCTCGCCCTGGGAGAGAAAGAGGTTGACGCGGAAGCGGCCGAACCCTTCGAGCGCATAGCCGAGGTCCTTCTCCTGCCCGCCCATGAGGTCGTTGTAGCGATCCTCGCCGAGGAGGCGCATGGCCGTGCGCCGCATGAGCTCCCGCGTGAGCGGCGGCACGTCGTCCTGGACCTCGAGGTGGCCGTGGATGCGCAGGACCGGGTGCGTGTTGGCCTTGAGGTGGAGATCGGATGCCTGGCGCTTCACCGCGAGGCTGAGCAGCTCGTCGAGATCCATGCCTGCCTCCTACTTTCCGGGCTTCTCGGCCTTGTCGGCCGCCGGCGCCGGGGCGACGGGTCTGAGGCCCAGCGCGGCGCGCACCTTGACCTCCAGGTCCAGGAGCGTCTTGGGGTTCTCCTTGAGGTAGCGCTTGGCGTTCTCTCGGCCCTGCCCGATGCGCTCGCTCTTGTACGTGTACCAGGTCCCCGACTTCTCCACGACATTCTGCTCGACGGCGGCGTCCAGCACGCTGCCCTCCTTTGAGATCCCCTCGCCGTAAATGACGTCGAACTCGGCCTCGCGGAAGGGCGGGGCGAGCTTGTTCTTGACGACCTTGACCTTGGTGCGCACGCCGACGGCCTCGGTGCCGTTCTTGATGGTGTCCTGCCGGCGGATGTCGAGGCGGATGGAGGAGTAGAACTTGAGCGCGCGCCCGCCCGTCGTGGTTTCGGGGGATCCAAACATTATTCCGATCTTCTCGCGGAGCTGATTGATGAAGATCACGCTGCCGCCGGAGCGGGAGATGGCGGCGGTGAGCTTCCGGAGCGCCTGGGACATGAGGCGCGCCTGCAGCCCGGGGAGCGAGTCGCCCATGTCGCCGTCGAGCTCGGCGCGGGGCACCAGCGCCGCGACGGAGTCGATGACGATGACGTCCACGGCGTTGGAGCGCACGAGGGTCTCGGCGATCTCCAGCGCCTGCTCGCCCGTGTCGGGCTGCGAGATCAGGAGCTCGTCGGTGTTCACGCCGAGGTTCTTGGCGTAGATGGGGTCCAGCGCATGCTCGGCGTCGATGAAGGCCGCGGTGCCGCCTTCCCGCTGCGCTTCCGCGATGACGTGCAGCGCCAGCGTCGTCTTGCCGGAGGACTCCGGGCCGTAGATCTCG